>CAYQOF010000291.1:1953-3781 GCA_964419035.1 uncultured Anaerolinea sp.
AGGACAATGTCCGCTGAGAAGTGCGCGATCATCGCGGATTCAAGTCCGCGCTTCCAATACAGCCAGCCGAATGCCACGCCAGCCAGTCCGTTCAACACAATGGCGCGTGTGATGACCAAAGGCGTGAGCGGGATGAGCATCGCCGTGGCAGGCAGGTGACCAAAGCCAAAGAGCACCGCGGCGAGGATGTTGGCAATCCAGAATACTGCGCTGGTCGGTTTGCCTTCCGTTGTCTTGCTGATGAACGATCCCAGCCAGGCGATCAACGACATGACGAACAAACGCAACAGTACCTCTTCGCTGATGCCGCCATAGAAGGATGCCAGAAATCCCTGCCAGGCGGGAGGCTGCGCGGCTTGCCCAGCCAGGTTGTTTGCCAGATCGCCCAATTCACGGAGCAAGGCAGCTTGGAAGACGAAAAGATCCAGTCCAATGATGAGCAGGGATGCAACCACACCGATGCCGATACTCAACGGAAGGATGGCGCGAACCTTATCGCTGACCGATTCGCCGCGTAAGCGCGCTTCCAATATGGGGAGCCCAGGCCCGATGCGGTTGGCGAAGAAAAGTCCCAGCGCGGTCAATACTCCGAATATCACTGCGTTCTGCGCAATTTGAATTGCAAGCAAAAGAGGCAATGGAATCTGTAGGTCCAAATTCTGCAATGTCCCGCTTTGCAATGTCAGTGAGTATGGGATGACAGCGATCACGCCAACAACCGCGGCGATCCACACGATGAAGAAGATCTTCCAGCTGTAAGGTTTGTTCATTACATTCTCCTATAGTTTTGCGATCAATGAACTGCGCTTGAAATTGCTGACGCTCATGTAAATCAATATTCCGTCCACGATCCAGATGATGGTCCCAAAGAGCATGACCGTTCCCACGCCGAGGTAAAGCACGCCTGTCGCCTGTCCGATCACCAGCGCCAGCACCAGCACAACCAGCGAGCCTGTGAGTTGATAGGCTTCCATGAAGGTTTTGACGCGCGCCGAGATCATCACGGTCGCTGAAATGCCAAGCAGCGCAAAGGCGGGCGTCATCCAGAACATCAGGGGCCACCAGGTGGGCAATGGGAACCAGATGCGCTGGAACAATCCATAACTTGCGACATTGACCACGATGATATATACAAGGTACGTCAGCCACGAGAGCGATATTGCTGGAATCACCGCCGCCAGCACTTTGCCGAGGAACAGTTCCATGTCGGTGGCGGGGGAGTAGAGCAATGCTTCCATTGTTTTGCGCTCGCGCTCGCCGACAAACGAGTCCGCCCCGACCACCGAGGAAAACATCAACGGCATGATCAGAAACAGCGGCGCCAGCATGAACGCCGTCATATATAATATGAACATTTGTTCTAATTTTAACCCATTAAAGATCGCTTGTATTGTCGGCGGCAAATTCTTCAACAGCGTTTCCATGTCCCCCAGTTCGCGTTGAATATCTTCCACGGGCATCACCTGCGGCAACACGGTGAACAGGATCGGCAACACGATCGCGAAGATCAATGGCAGTACCAGCGCGGGTATCCACGCTGCTTTGTTCTGCCGCACTTCTTTCAAGTCCTTGCGGGCAATCGCCCAGATCGTACGCCAGTTCATGCCTCACCTGCCTGTAATGCAAAATAGATATCTTCCAACGTGTAATCGCGTGGATTGACTCGCAAAATGGATTCGCCTTTCTCAACCAGATGACGGACGACTTCGGGAATCGCATCCTCATTCTCGACCTGGACCGCCAACGCTTCGTCCTCCGCCGATACCTGGATCACGCCTCGATGAGCCTTGAGCGCGTCTGCAACATTTCCCTTTGGTTTCACGTGAAA
>CAYQOF010000292.1:0-1145 GCA_964419035.1 uncultured Anaerolinea sp.
ACCATGCTCCGGCTTTTCTCCAACAATGAATTGACCTCCTGGACAGCCTGCTCGAGCGTCACCCCCTCCACGAGCGCCCATTCCTCACATAGCACACGCTGCGTCTGCCGAAAGAAACCCGCCATCGAACCGTATAACGACTTGTGCTCGCCAAAAGCGAACAGGTCGCGGACGACCTCACATTGGTCTCGTATCGTCCCCTGCTTGAGGCGCGCTGTCAGGTCCGATTGCCGCGAGCGCGCATCGTCCGTGAGAGGCGAGGGGCGGGATGCCAAGACCTTGCGACAGGCGGCGATCTCGTTCCGCCCTGCCAGTCTGCGCAGCCCGAACGAAGGCGGATCGCACGGAACCCACAGGGTACTGCCCGCCCCGGCAATGGATACTTCGTAATACAGCCGCGTCTTCCCCGACCCAAACTCGCGCGCCTCCAATTTGACCACCTGCCCCACCCCATGCTGGGGATGAACGACCCGCTCGCCTACGTTGAACATCTGTCTCTGCTAATAACGCCGGTTCCCGCCGCCGCGGTTCTGCCGCTGACCCCGGTCCTGGCGGCGAAAACCGCCGCGTTCCTCGCGCGGACGCGCCATGTTCACGGTCAACTGGCGGTCGTTCAGGGTATGACCATTGAACCTGCTGATCGCCTTCTGGGCGTCCGCCTGCGAACTCATCTCCACAAAGGCGAATCCCTTCGAGCGGTTGGTGCCCGGCTCCTTGATCAGCGCGACGGAAACCACGCCGCCCGCCTGCATGAACAATTCCCGCAGGTTGTCCTCGGTCGTTTCATAGGACAGATTTCCAACATACAACTTCGCTTCCATGACTTGCTCCTTTTTGGTGTGGCGGGCGGTTAAGAAAAAAACCGCCAACCCTACTCGGGTTGACGGTGACATGAACACGCTCGACCTTTTATAAGATGGGAGGATTATATCATACCGGAAGATTGGCTTAACCGAATCGGCATGCCGACACATCCTCGGCACAGGCTCGCTCCCCCAACCTTCCCATTTGATTTATCGGAGAATCATGCTCATTCCTGGATCATCATCCGATTGACCCGGATCCTGTTCGCCCGCATGAAATATGAGCAACCGGTCATATCTCTCCAAAACAAGGTTGGGCACATATACCGGGTAAAAAGCCTC
>CAYQOF010000292.1:1245-3715 GCA_964419035.1 uncultured Anaerolinea sp.
TTCAACAGCCATGCCAGCGCGATCTGCGAGCCGCCGACGCCGCGCGCATCGGCAACCTCGTTAACGCGTTCGGCAACGATGAAATCCTCCTCGAGGAAATACAACTGCCTCGCGAAGGGATCGCTCCTGGCACGAGTTGTCTCTCCGCCGCCTTCGCGCGTGCGGTTCTTTGCGAAGAAGCCGCGCGCCATCGGGCTCCACGGGATGAGCCCCACTCCCTGATCGAGACAAAGCGGGATCATCTCGCGTTCCTCCTCGCGATAGATGAGATTGTAGTGATTTTGCATCGAGAGGAAACGCGTCCAGCCGCGGCTTTGGGCGGTGTACTGCGCCTTGGAGAACTGCCACGCGAACATCGAAGACGCGCCGATGTAACGCGCCTTGCCTGATTTGACGACATCATGCAGGGTTTCCATCGTCTCTTCGATGGGCGTCTCGTAATCCCAGCGGTGGATCTGGTACAGGTCCACATAATCCATTTGCAGGCGCTGGAGGGATTTGTCAATCGAGTCGAGAATGTGCTTGCGCGAGAGTCCGCGGTCGTTCACCTCACCGCTCATCTCGCCGAATACTTTTGTGGCGATGACAACACTTTCCCGCTTCACGCCAAACTCTTTGAGCAGCCTGCCTGTGATGCGTTCGCTCTCGCCAAGTGAATAGACATTCGCCGTGTCGAAGAAGTTGATGCCTGCGTCGAGGGCGCGTTTTACGAAGGGCTTGGCTTCCTCTTCGGTCAATACCCATTCGCGCCACGTCTTCGAGCCGTAACTCATCATGCCGAGGCACAGCCGCGAGACTTTCATTCCGGTTTTGCCGAGGTTAATGTATTGCATGTTGCCTCCTTTTCCATGTCATTGCGAGGAGGCGTTGGTCGAGTAAGCCAAGTGTTCTTCGAGGCTGTATCGAGACCAGGCGACGAAGCAATCTCACAGAACCGCCCATATAATTATGCGAGGGATTGCTTCGGGCGACGCTTCGTCTTCGGACTTCGTCCTCCGCTCAGCGCGAAACCGCCCTCGCAATGACATACTCTATATAATTTTCAAATTCGCCAGACCTGCCGAAAGCCTTTTGATTCCAACACTATTAAACACCACATCCACGATTTCGTCGTCGTCCTGGATCCTGCTGTCCAAAATGATCCCTTCGCCCCAGGAGGGATGCTTGACGCGCGTCCCGGCGCGGTATTTGGCTTGGGTAACGGAGGCAGTTTCCGGCCTGGTATGAAGCGACCACAGGGTTTCGGGTACGCGCCCGCGGATGGATCGTCCCGTGCGCGTTTTGCCGACGAGTAAATCCTCGGGGACATCGTCCAGGAAACGGGAAGGATAGGTTTCCTCCACCGCGCCGCGTCCGCCGCGTTGGATGGAGCGGATGAGGTAGAGTTTATCCTTGGCGCGCGTGATGCCGACGTAGAAGAGGCGGCGTTCCTCCTCCATGGATTCGGGGTCGTCAAACGAACGGCTGTGCGGCAGGGTTCCGTCATCGAGACCGACGATGAACACCGCGCCGAACTCGAGTCCCTTCGCGGCGTGGAGGGTGAGAAGCGTGGGCACGTTGCCTTCTGTGATGGTGTCCTGATCGGAGACGAGCGCGACGTTCTCGAGGAACTCGTCGAGTGTGCGCATGGAATATTCGAGGGCGAGGCGTCTCAACTCCTGCACGTTGTCCCAGCGGTCTTCGCCTTCTCTGGCACTCGCTCCTGCTCTTAGAGTGTCGGATTCATCGTCAATGTATTCCTTGTAATTGACGTCGGCGAGGATGCGGTCGAAGAGTTCAGGGATGGTGAGCGTCTGCGCGGCGATGCGCCAGGTCGCCAGCATGCCGCCGAAATCCGCGAGGGAGATCGCGGCGCGGCCCGTGAATGAGTTCCAGAACGGCGACTCGTTCCCGCGCGCCAGGTCGAGGAGGATGTGACCGGGCTGCAGGTTGTTATGACGCGCGACCAGATGCAGCGTGGTCAGGGTCTTGTCTCCGATTCCCCGCGGCGGGACGTTGATGACCCGGTCAAGGCTGGCTTCGTCGGCGGGATTGTGGACGAGGCGCAGGAAGGCGATGATGTCCTTCACCTCGCGGCGTCCATAAAACCGCTGCGCGCCGACGAGGCGATACGGAAGCCGCGCCTGCAAAAACGCCTCTTCGATGAGGCGGGATTGCGCGTTCGTGCGATACATCACCGCGCAATCGCCCGGCTCGAACTGCCGCGAGGCGACGAGTTGAGTGATGGTGTCCACCACAAACGAGGCTTCCGCATAATCATCGGGCGCCTCGTAGAAGAATATTTTTTCGCCCTCGCCGCGGTCGCTGAACAATCTTTTCCTCCGACGGTTGCGGGCGCGGTCAATCACACCCATCGCGGCATCAAGGATATTCTGGCGCGAACGATAATTCTGTTCGAGAAGAATCACCTGCGCGTCCGGGAAATCCTGCTCGAAGCGATGCACGTTGCGCCAGTCCGCGCCGCGCCATG
>CAYQOF010000293.1:0-3674 GCA_964419035.1 uncultured Anaerolinea sp.
TACTGAAGCCTTGACATTCCTCTCCCTCCGTCATACAATCCCGCCCAACAAAATACCAAAAACGCTGACGAGGACGAGTACGTTTCAAAGCGATTTCCAGAGAGTTATGCAAAAGACGGTGTGAGCATAACAAAAGCGCAGAAACCGAATGGACCTCCGAGTTGTGAAGAGAAAGTCTGATAGTCGCTAGTCACATAGTCGAATAGTCAGGCAAGTAACAGAGACGGGAACTGCACCCGTTACCATCGCAGAGTCTCTTGGCGGCTAGTAGACCATAAGACTAGCGACTAGCAGACTAAATGAGTGACGCTGGCTTTTTCCTCCCTGTTGCATCACGACAGGGATTTTTGTTTAGAGTAAGCGTTAACTTGGGTGGCACCACGAGACTCCCCTCTCGTCCCAATGGACAGAGGGGATTTTAATTTTAATCAACGTGGTAGGGGCGACCCATCAAGGTCGTCGAAGAGATTGAATGACTCACCTTACGCAGAACGTCCCGAAGGCTCTCGTGGAACGAGACTGGGTTGCAGGAAATCCTTCGGGACGGTGCGTAACATCAGTGAATGAATCATGGCGAGTCGCCCCTACGGAACAAGGAGAAAGAATGTTACTTGAAGCCACACCTACCACAACCCAAACCATCGTCCGCGAGATTTCCGCGGACCTTGAGACGCCCATCAGCGTGTACATGAAGTTGCGCGGCGACGGCGCGTCGTTCCTGCTTGAATCTGTTGAAGGCGGGGAGCGGATTGCTCGGTATTCTTTTATCGGAGTCCAACCCAGGTCGCAATACATTATCCATGATACAGAAATCGAGATCAAAGACAATCACAGATCACGCATTACGAATTACGAAGGTGATCCAACTCAATTCCTCCAGTCTGAAATGAGTCGTTACAAATTTGCACCGCAATCGGGCATCCCTCGCTTCATTGGCGGACTCGTCGGATATCTGGGCTTCGAGTCGGTTCGGTTTTTTGAACCAACTCTCAAGCGTAGAATGAGCCGTGGGTCGAGTAGCCCCGTGCAAGTCGGGGCGTATCGAGACCCAATCCCAGACGGAATCTATTTCCTCTCCGACACTGTCATCGCCTTCGACCATGCGCGGCGCAGTCTGTCCCTCATTGCGAACGTCCTCGATGGTGATGTCGAATCCGCCAATCGCAAACTGGATGAGATCGAGTCGCGCATCCATCAGCCGCTTCCGCCCACACAGCCGCGTGATGTGAAATCATCGAAGACGCGCTCGAACATGACGCAGGGACGTTTTGAAGATATGGTGCGCGATGCCAAGGAGCATATCGCGGCGGGCGACATTTTTCAAGTGGTGCTTTCTCAGCGCTTCACGCGCCAAACCAACGTCGAGCCGTTCGATGTCTATCGCGCCGTGCGCCGCCTCAACCCGTCGCCGTACATGTTCTTTTTTGATTTCGGGATCGTGGATGACGAACCGCTCTTTATTGTTGGATCGTCGCCTGAGATGTTTGTCCGTTTGGAGGGACGAACCGCCTCGCTCCGACCGATAGCCGGGACGCGCCCACGAGGAGCCGACTCGGACGCTGACGCCGCGCTCGCGCAAGAACTGCTCGCCGATCCCAAGGAACGCGCCGAGCATGTGATGTTAGTGGACTTGGGTCGCAACGACCTGGGTCGCGTCTGTGAATATGGTACAGTCAAGGTCTCCGACTTTTTCACCGTCGAAAAATATTCGCACGTCATGCACATCGTCTCGCACGTCGAAGGCAAACTGCGACCCGACCTGACTGCGTTCGATTTGGTGCGCGCCTCCTTCCCCGCAGGGACAGTCAGCGGCGCGCCGAAAGTCCGTGCGCTTGAGATCATCTCTGATCTCGAACCCGATGCGCGCGGCGCGTACGCAGGCATGGTCGGTTACTTCGGCTTCGACGGCAACATGGACACCTGTCTCGCCATCCGCACGATGGTCGGGCGCGGCAATACATTCACTGTGCAGGCAGGCGCAGGCATCGTCGCTGATTCGAATCCTACGACGGAGTTTCAAGAGACAGTGAATAAAGCGTCTGCGATGTTGAAAGCGATAGAGATGGCAGAGACGAACCAATGATGAAGGATGAAAGTCCCTGACCTCGACTTGTTTCCTCTTTCGTCTTTCTTCATCCTTCAACAAAAGTCTCCGATCTCCAGTCTCAAATTCTCCAATTCTCCAATTACCACTTACCAATTACTCCTCACGAAAGGAATTAACCCATGCCCCCCAAACCCCGCCTCCTCACAGGCGACCGCCCCACAGGACGCCTCCACCTCGGTCACTACGTCGGCTCGCTGGAAAACCGTGTGCGCTTGCAGCATCAATACGAATCCTTCTTCATCATTGCGGACCTGCACACGCTCACGACCAAGCCCGAGCCGCAATACATCAGGGAGATTCCAACCTACATCAAAGAGACTGTGTTGGACTATCTCGCCGTGGGCATTGATCCCGATGTCAGCACGATCTTTGTCCAATCAGCGATTCCCGAAACCTATCAGTTGAATCTGCTCTTCGAAATGCTTGTCACCGTGCCGCGCCTCGAGCGGATGCCCACCCTCAAGGAGATGGCACGCGACGCCAACATTGACTCGATGCCGTTCGGTTTGCTCGGCTATCCAGTCCTCCAAGCCGTGGATATTCTGCTTCCGCGTGCACAAGTCGTTCCCGTTGGACGCGACAACCAATCTCACGTTGAACTCGCCCGCGAAATGGCGCGCCGCTTCAATAATCTCTATGGCGAAACCTTCCCTGAACCCGAACCGATCATCGGCGATGTTCCGCTCCTCGTCGGCACGGACGGACAGAACAAAATGAGCAAGTCTCTCAACAACGCCATTTATCTCTCGGACGATGCAGACACGGTCAAGCAAAAGGTGATGAATATGTACACCGACCCCAAACGCCTGCGCGCCGCCGACCCAGGGACAGTCGAAGGCAATCCCGTGTTCATCTATCACGACGCGTTCAACCCCTCCAAAGCGGAAGTGGACGATTTGAAAGAACGTTATCGCGCAGGTAAAGTCGGTGACGTGGAAGTCAAGCAGAAACTCGCGGCCGCCATCAACAACTTCCTCGAACCAATTCGTGAAAAGCGCGCCTACTTCCTGGCGCATCCCATGATTCCAAACGACGTCCTTGCCAACGGCATCCGCCGTATGCAAACCGAAGCGAAGCAAACGATGGAACTCGTACGCGAGAAGACAGGCTTATCCTATTCGCTTGATTTGTTTGTTGATCAGGTGGATATCTTCGGTGAATATGATGGATAACTCGGTGGCCGAGTAGCCCGAACGAAGTGAGGGCGTATCGAGATCACCACTAACCAAGGCAACTTTTGTTACGAGATTACTCTTGGACATTGTTGGTCTCGATACGGTTCTTCGTCTCGCCCTGCTTCGCTCAGAACCACTCGACCAACGGAGGATTTCTGAAACAATATGATGAATGACAAGACCAAACCACGGAGTCGCTGAGTCACGGAGAAATTAACCGCCAAGAGCGCAAAGAACGCGAAGATTTTAAAAAGATTATTCTTAGCGACCTTCGCGTGCCTGGCGGTTCAAAAAATCTTTCCTCTTTCCTCACGCCTCAGCAGGCTCCAATCTCCAGTCTCCAATTCTCAAATCCTCCAATTACGAATTACCATTTACCAATTACTCACATC
>CAYQOF010000294.1:0-3665 GCA_964419035.1 uncultured Anaerolinea sp.
TACGTCTTGTCTGTGACGAGGCTCAACGCGACCGCCTCGTTCGCGGAGGCGCGCAGGGTCTGCGGGAAGTAGCCTTCGTTGCGCACGTAGAGGGTCAGGTCGCTGTTCGGAAGCGGAGAGGACATCCCTGAGTTTGAAGCGGTGGTCGTGAGTCCGCGCGTCAGGTTTGTGAGTGAATACGGGGAGCCCATCAAGTTGAGTCCGTTATCCAAAGTCACAAATCCCAAAACCAAAACCGTGATGGCGACAAAACGCATGAAGAACTTTTCCAGCCGCGAACCGAGTTCGGTCGCGAGATAGGCGACGATGAAGAAGACGGGACTTGTACCAAGCGTGAAGGCGAACATCATCACCGCGCCCGTGAACGGACTGCCTGTGGCAAGCGCCGCCGCCATCATCGCCTGGGTCACGCCGCAGGGAATGAAGACGGTGAGCGCGCCGAGAAAGAGCGGCGTGAATGTGTCGGTGCCTTTGGAGGTGCGGCGGATGTAACGCGTGATGAACTTCGGCGGCTCGATGGAGAAATAACGAAAGAGGGGATGCGCGTTCAACATGCGCAGGGCATTGCCGAGCATGAAGACGCCGATGCCAATCATAAGGAGCGCGCGCGTGATGGGACTGAGCGTGAGAAACGAACCCAGCCAGCCCAATAACACACCCAGCAGTGTATACGCAACGAGTTTCGACAACAAAAAGAGAAGTATGGGAAAGGCAGTGTTCGGGCGCACAGGAGCCGCAGGGGATGGCTGATTCTTTTTGCCGCGCTTCTTCGCTTGCAGGACCTGGGCAAGATAATCCTGTTCGATCTGGTGCGCGAGCGAACTGGCAAGCAGACCTCCCTGCACGGCGAGACAACTCAAGCCGCCTGTGGTCAGACCTGTGATGAATGCAACCATGATGCGGCCCGAGAAGCCCGTGCCGATGCCGATGGAAATTCCCTGCTCGCCCATGTTTTGCGTGACCAGCATGACGATTGCCATGGTCACCAAACCGATGCCAAGAGCCATGAGGATGACAGGGTCGAACGGTGCTTTTCGCTGATTGGACATGAAGCCTCAGTGATTCTCTCTGATTACCTTACACAATGCTTCTTGGACGCTGAAAAACGCTGATTTTCGCTGATTCAAAAATAAAAATCTGCGTTTTCAGCGTGAATCAGCGTCCCGATTTTGAAAGTGTAAGGTAATTAATGATTCTCTTTAAATTTTTACCTTGCGCAGCCTCAAGCTGTTCGTCACCACGAAGACGCTGCTGAACGCCATCGCACCGGCCGCGAGCATCGGATTCAAATATCCCAGCGCGGCAGCGGGGATCAACAGCACGTTGTAGAAGAACGCCCAGAATAGATTCTGTTTGATCGTGCGAAGCGTTTTGCGCGAGAGTTGGATCGCGCGCGGCACGCCGCGCAGGTCGCCGCTCATCAACGTCACGGGCGCGGCTGCCATCGCCACATCAGTGCCCGTGCCAATCGCTATACCGACGTCCGCCTGCGCGAGCGCGGGGGCATCGTTGACTCCGTCGCCGACCATGGCGACAATTGACGATTGACGATTGACGATTGGTGTTTGGAGTTTTTTGACTTCGGTGGATTTGCCTTCGGGCAGGACTTCCGCAAGCACGGCATCCACACCGACCTGCTTCGCAATCGCTTCGGCAGTCTTCTGGTTGTCGCCCGTGATCATCGCCACCTTCAAGCCCATGCGATGCAGTTCGCCAATCGCCTCCTTCGAGCCGTCCTTGATCGTATCGGCGACCGCGATCACGCCCGCCACACTATTGTCAATGGCAACCAGCATGGCGGTCCTGGCTTCGGATTGCAGGCGGGATACTTCGGACTCGAGCCCGTTCAACGAGAATCCGCGCTCCTGCATCATGCGGAGGTTGCCGACGGCAACGCTTCTTCCCTCAACCTCAGCCTGCACGCCGTGACCGGGCATCGCCTTGAACCCGGCCGGTTCCGCTAACGTCAACCCGCGAGTTGTCGCCTCCGCCCAGATCGCCTCGCCGAGGGGATGTTCGCTTCCCTTTTCGACAGATGCGGCTAACCGCAAAAGTTCGTCCGCGGTCAATCGTCCACCATCCACGGTCACTATATCCGTAACCGCCGGCTGCCCCTTCGTGATCGTCCCCGTCTTGTCCAGCACCACCACGTTGACCTTGCCTGCGCGTTCCAACGCTTCGCTGCTGCGGAATAGGATTCCCGCCTCCGCGCCCTTGCCTGTCCCGACCATGATGGCGGTCGGCGTGGCAAGCCCCATCGCGCACGGACAGGCGATCACCAGCACAGCCACCATGTTGATCAGCGCGCGGGTGAAGGCGTCTGTATCCGCGTTGACAGCGAGCGGCGGACCGAAGAAATACCAACCCGCAAATGTCAGCAGGGCAATGACGATGACGATCGGCACAAACACCGCCGAAACCTGGTCCACGAGTTTTTGGATGGGGGCTTTGCTTCCCTGCGCGTCCTCCACCAGTTTGATGATCTGCGCCAGCGCGGTTTCGCGCCCAACCCTTGTTGCTTCGAATTTCAACATGCCGAGTTTGTTCAACGTCGCGCCAATGACGGTGTCTCCCTGCTTCTTTTCAACAGGCAGTGACTCACCTGTCAACATGGATTCGTCCACCGCGCTGCGTCCCTCGACGACCACGCCGTCCACAGGAATCTTCTCGCCCGGCCTGACGAGGACAATGTCCCCGACGCGGACGTCGTCTATGGAGACCTCAGCCTCCACCCCGTCGCCTGTCCCGCCGTTCTCTGCGGGGCGGATGATGCGGGCGGTTTTGGCGCGCAGTCCCATCAATTTTTTAATCGCTTCAGAGGTACGTCCCTTGGCGCGCGCTTCGAGGAATTTCCCCAGTTTGACGAGCGTGATGATCACCGCCGCCGTTTCGTAATAGACATGTCCCATCAGCCAGCCGAATGTGATCGGCAGGGAGTAGAGGAACGCGGCGGATGTGCCCATGGCAATCAACACATCCATGTTCGCGGACTTGTTGCGGATCGCTTTGAACGCGCCGATGTAGTATTGCCAGCCAACATAGAACTGCACAGGAGTGGCGAGCGCAAGCATCAACCAATTCGTCCAAGGCGCAGGTGCGGCTCTCATGCCTTCCATCGCCGCCATCGTATAGAACGCGGCAGGGAGCAGGTTGAAGTCGCGCGCCATTGCAAACAGGAACAGCGGGACGGTGAAGATCAAGCCGATAATGAGCAAGCGCCATTGTTCGTTGATCTCATGCTCGCGCGCTTTTGCTTCAGCATCTTCCGCCTCGCCGCCGAGTTCCACGGCTTCAAATCCAATGGAAGAGACCGCACGGCGGAGTTCCGCCTGCGTAATTATGGTTGGGATGTACTTGACCCGCGCCTTCTCCGTGGTGAAACTGACTTGCGCCTCCAGCACGCCTTCGAGTTTGGCAAGGGCGCTTTCGAGGCGGCGGGCATCGTTGTCATCGGATAAACGCTTGATGACCAGGTCCGCTTCACCAGTGGCGACGCCGTATCCGGCACGGTTGACGCGGGCGATGAAATCGGTCAACGCGAGTTTGGCGGCGTCGAAATCCACCGTGGCGCGTTCGGAGGAAAGGTTCACCACCGCGCTCTGCACGCCGTCGAGTTTCTTGAGGTTACGCTCGACGGTCGCGACACAGTTGGCACAGGTCATGCC
>CAYQOF010000295.1:0-3648 GCA_964419035.1 uncultured Anaerolinea sp.
TTGCGTAATTATCGCGTAACATTGGAGGGGCCTCCTTTGATAGGAGTTGTGTTTCTCACCTCAACTTGTATCAAAGGGGCTATTCCTTGTCAATTCCTTTCTTTTGCACCAGAAACTAACCTATTCAAACTAAAAAACATGTATTATCGCGACCTGCACGTCCAAACCCAACGCGAAGCGCCGAACAACGCGCGCACGCGAGGATTCGCCTTCCTTGTCCGCGCGGGATATTTGACGCGCGAGAACGTCCCGACAACATTGGGTAAATTTGCACTCGATCATTTGCGTGATTTATCCAACGATCCGACTTTCCTTGCCCAACTTTCTCTGCCCGCCATAAGTAACGACAACGAAACCTTCTTCCCCATCGCGACGGGAGATATTGAGGTCGCGCATTGCCCCTCCTGCAAATACACGGAGCGATTGGAATTTGCCAAATCCAAAAAGACTCCGCTTCCGCAGGAAGAACAACTCCCGCTCGAAAAAGTATCCACACCAGATTGCGACACAATTGAATCGCTCGCCAACTTCCTCAACGTTCCAAAAGAAAAAACAGCCAAAGCCCTGATGTACACGCGCGTGAGCGACGGCAAATTCGTCTTCGTCGTCGTGCGCGGGGATATGCAATTGAGCGAGGCAAAGTTGAAGGCGCAGGCGGGCGATGTCCGCGCGGCGAGTGCGGAGGAAATCGTCGGCGCGGGAGCGGCAATGGGATACGCGTCAGCCGTCGGGCTGAGAGATGCGTTGGTCGTTGTGGATGATTTGATCCCGCAATCACAGAATCTCGTCGCAGGGGCGAATGAGGAGGGATATCATTTGAAGAATACGAACTATGGACGCGACTATTCGGCGGAGATCGTCGCGGATTTGATACAGGCAAAAGAAAGTGATCCCTGTTTCAACTGTGGAAATCCGATTAGTGTGTTTTCTACCAACATCCTGGCTGCACGCGAAGAATTCAGTTTTGAAAATATCCTGCTCGCGCTCGCCGAGACTCATCACGATGACAAAGGCTTGACCCTCCCCCATCCCGCCGCGCCGTTCGACGTGTATCTCATGCACATCCCCGGCAAAGACGCACACAGTGCGGACACGCGCGCCAAAGCCGAGGAGATTTACAACGAGCTGCAAGGCACAGGCGTTTCGGTTTTATTTGACGACCGCGACGAGCGCGCCGGAGTCAAATTCAACGACGCGGATTTGATTGGCTGTCCCATCCGCGTGACGGTGGGGGAAAAAGGATTCAAGGTGGGAATGGTAGAAACGAAGAGGCGGGCAAGTAAAGAGAACCAATTTGTCCCGATTGGCGAATTGATTTCAATTCTGATGAATTAACCATTGTTCCCAAAACGGGAACATGTGTTATACTCGATATATGCGCGTCCTATCCCGCAAAATCCTGCGAGAGTTTTGGGAAAAACACCCAGATGCTCGTCAGTCATTACAGGCATGGTATGCGGATGTAAAACATGCGGACTGGAAAAAGCCGTCGGACATAAAAAGCATCTATCGGAATGCCAGTTTTCTTTCCAACAACCGCGTGGTGTTCAATATCAAAGGAAACATTTACCGTCTGATCGTCGTTGTGCAATACAACTATGGCATGGTTTACATTCGTTTTGTCGGCACTCACCAAGAATATGACCGCATCAATGCAGAAACGATCTAGGAGTTCAAATGGATATTAAACCAATTAAGAAAGATAAGGATTACAAAGCAGCACTCGGGGAAATTGAAGACTTGTTAAATGCAAAACCAGGAACGCCGGAGGGCGATCGTCTCGAGGTTCTCTCCACACTGGTGGAGGCTTATGAAGATGAACACCATGACATTCCTGCGCCTGATCCAATAGAAGCCCTTCGCTATTTCATGGAAAGCCGTGGATTGACACGCGCCGACCTTGAACCGTATATCGGCAGTCGAGCGCGCGTTTCTGAAGTATTGAATCGAAGGCGTCCGCTCACCCTGTCCATGATCCAACGACTTCATGCGGGGCTTGGCATCCCCGCCGAGGTCCTGGTCAAACCGTACAAGGTGAAGACATCCTACAACAAGTCATCTCAGCGCACATCCATCGCGGCGTAATTCCCTTTAAATGGACAACACCAAAGTCGGACATTTCCCTCCCGCCAAACGATTCGGTTTGATCGTGCATGGACTCATCCTCGTTGCGCTGGCTGGCGCATCGGTTTGGGGATTTTTCAACCTGACCAACGCGGAAGTGGGACCGACGTTCGTGAATTATCTTCTGGCCGGCATCCTCTCAGCCATTCCCATTCCGTTTCTCGGCTATCGCGCCTACGCCCTCCTGCGCGCGGACTATTACATTGACCGCGACAGTCTCGCCATGATCTGGGGACTGCGCGTCGAGGACATTCCGCTGACCGACATCGAATGGGTGCGGCCCGCGTCCGATTTGGCGCATCCGTTATCGCTTCCTCCCCTCCGCTTGCCAGGCGCGGTGTTGGGGACTCGCCGCCACCCCGACCTGGGACTGGTCGAATTCATCGCTTCGAATTCCTCGAACCTCATTCTGATCGCCACATCGAAGCGCGTCTTCGCCATCTCGCCAAAGGACGCGGCGGCGCTCGTCCGCACGTTTGCCCGCGCGACCGAAATGGGGAGCCTCTCGCCCGCCGAACCCATCTCCGTGTATCCATCGTTCGTCATTACGCAGGCATGGGAGAGTCCTGCAGCGCGCTTTTTGTGGACGAGCGGAATCCTGCTCAACCTGGGACTCATCGTATGGGTTGGTCTTCTCATCCCATCGCTTGGTCAAATTCCGTTAGGGTTCGATCCGTTCGGCGCGCCGCTGGAAGCCGCGCCATCCGTCCAATTGATCCTGCTTCCGCTCATCAGCGGGTTCTTATTTGTCATCGGTCTGATCGCGGGGCTGTATTTCTTTCGCTGGGAAACACATCGTCCACTGGCGTTTGTCATCTGGGTATCGAGCACATTGTGCGCGGTATTGTTTTTGATGGCGGTTCTGTTTTTGGTGACGACTCCGGTATAACGTCGAAGGTCGAACGTCAAAGGTTGAAAGTCCAATCCAGACGTTCGACCTTTGACCTTTGACTCAAATACCATGCAACTTCTTATCGGTTTCATCCTCGCAACCCTCATTGCGTACTTTGCCCATCGCGCGCGCAGTCTCGACAAAAGCGGGGCGTTCGCGGCGATCGTCGTCGGCGCGGTGATTTTTGGTTTCGGCGGTTTGCAATGGGCGATCCTGTTGATGATATTTTTTATCACATCCTCTGCATTGAGCCGCGCCTTCAAAAACCGCAAACAGGGAGTGAACGAAAAATATTCAAAGGGACACGAGCGCGACGCCGGTCAGGTTTTCGGAAACGGCGGGCTGGCGACGGCTTTCGTGTTGATCCACGCGTTGTATCCGGAATCAAATATCGGCTGGGTGGGATTCGCTGCGTCGCTCGCCGCGGTCAATGCGGATACGTGGGCGACCGAACTCGGAATCCTGAATCCGACTCCGCCGCGCCTGATCACGGATTTGAGAAAGCGCGTCGAAAAAGGGACCTCGGGCGGGATCTCGTTATTTGGAACGTTCGCCTCGCTGATGGGTTCCGCCGCCATCGCCCTGCCTGCGGCTTGGTTCTCTGGAAACTGGTCACTTCTGCCTCTGATCAC
>CAYQOF010000296.1:0-1250 GCA_964419035.1 uncultured Anaerolinea sp.
GGGAAAAACACTAACCAATCCCTAGTAAAATTCTATATAAATCTACATTGTCCTACAAAAATTTACGCCTAAAATTCAAGCGTATCTGTTGGGTCCATGCCACTATCAATCTCCAGTCTCTAATTCTCCAATCTCCAATTCCCCATGTTCCTCAAACGCTTCCAACTCGGTCTCATCCATGTCGCGGTCGCGATGACTCTCGTTCCCATCAACAGCACACTCAACCGCGTGATGATCAAGGAACTCGCCATCTCCGCCACGCTCGTCGCCATTCTTGCCTCGCTTCCCTATCTCTTTTCTCCCATTCAAGTCGCCATCGGCTCATACTCCGACCGTCATCCCATCCTCGGCTTTCGACGCACGCCGTATATCCTCATCGGATTGATTCTCTGTGTGCTGGGCGTTGCCGTCTCCCCGCAGGCCGCGTTCCTGATGGACGAAAACTTCACGCTCGGTCTGCTCGTGGGCATCCTCGCGTTCGGCGCGTGGGGCATGGGCTACAACTTCTCCGCGGTTTCGTATCTTTCGCTCGCCTCCGAACTCTCCCCCGAAAATTCACGCGGCAGGACCATCGCGGTCATGTTCTTCATGATGATCATTTCCATCATCTTCACTGCGATTGGACTCTCCCGCATGGTGGACCCGTACACGCCCGAGGCATTGGTGCGCGCCTTTGGGATTGTCGCCGCTTCTGCCCTGACTTTGGGCCTGCTCGGGCTTGTCAAACTTGAACCACGCCCGACCCCCCTTTCATCCCCGAGAGGGGCATCTGAAAACTACACTGTTATGCAAATGACCCAAGCCATCACGGCGAATCCTATTGCGCGGATGTACTTCATCTATTTACTGTTGCTCCTCGCCGCCATCCTCGGGCAGGACGTTTTGCTCGAGCCGTTCGCGGCTGAAGCGTTCGACATGACCGTACGGCAGACCACGAGCATCACCTCGATATGGGGGACGTTCGTCCTGATTGCCATCGTCATCGCGGGCGCGCTGGAGGGACGCGTCCACAAACGCACTGTCGCGCAGTTTGGCAACACGGGCGCCTTGCTTGGCTTTATCGTTATTTTGATCAGCGGAATTCTCTTGAATCAATCCGTTTTCTACGCGGGCGTCGTCCTGCTCGGATTCGGCACGGGACTCGCCACGGTCTCGAACCTCTCGTTGATGTTCGACCTCACCGTTCCTGGCATGGTGGGACTATACATCGGCGCGTGGGGCTTCTCGAACGCGCTCTCGCGTCTCACGGG
>CAYQOF010000296.1:1350-3630 GCA_964419035.1 uncultured Anaerolinea sp.
GACGAATGGCTTTCCCTCAGTGACGCGGCAAAACTGCTCGGTGTGCATCCGAGCACGGTGCGGCTTTGGTCCGATAAGGGCGCGCTGCCCGTCCACAAAACGCAGGGCGGACACCGCCGCTATAAGCGCGGGGAAATCCTCCTTTGGGCAGAGACCAACTTCAGGCTGAGGGAGGAAACGCTTGAACCCGAAGGCGTGATGCAGGAAGTCGTGAAGAACGTCCGCGTGCAGATCTCCGAGGGACGTCTTCAGGAGGAATCCTGGTATCAAAAACTGGACGAGGAGGCGCGCACACAATATCGCATGAGCGCGCGCTCGTTGTTCCAGGGCTTGATGACGTACATCGCCACAGATGGGCAGGAAGCCGCGCACGAAGCCTACGCCATCGGGTATGAATATGCCTCCCGCGCGAGAAGATACAACCTGAGTTACGTGGACGCGGCGAAAGCGTTTCTGTTCTTCCGCGATACGCTGGTCGAATCGGTCATCAAGGTGTGCAGTGAAGCCAACGTGCCGACGAAACGCGCGACAGAAATGTATACGAAAATCCACACCTTCACCGACGAGATTCTCATCAGCCTGCTCGACACCTATCGAAAACTTGAGAACGCCAATCACTGAGAACTTGCGAGCGCGACGCACCCTCCAACAGTCATGCCTGATCCCAAACACTCCAAACGTTTCAAGCCGGGCGCCGTCATGGACAAAATTGTTCCGGTCGTGCTGGTCCTGCTCGCGCTGGGTCTCCTGGCTGTGATCGTCATCATTATCCTGTCCCTGATGGGAATCATCCCGAATTAAAAACGTCCCGAAATTTGATCTTGCAAACGTCGTCAGGCTGTTCATGCCCTTCGGGACGGTGTTTACATCCAATTCCAAACAGAGGAGTCGTCCATGAACATCCTGCCCTGGCTATCCACGATTGTGACGTTCATTTTTACGGTTGTGGTCTACAATCGTTACCGTCAGCGCGGCGGCACGCATTTATTGTTGTGGGCAATCGGTTTGCTCTTTTACGGTCTCGGCACGCTGGGAGAAGTCATTTTGGGATTGACCTACAGCGCGTTCGTGTTGAAACTCTGGTATCTCATGGGCGCCATGCTCACCGCCGCCTGGCTCGGCATGGGGACCGTGCATCTGCTCATCCGAAAAGGGAACACAGCCATGATTATGACGTGGGTATTGGCTGGGGTTTCCCTGCTGGCATTGTTCCTCGTATTTTCCGCGCCGGTCAACAATGTCGCGTATGACGTGTCCCGCCCCGCCTCCGAGCAATACAGGGAAATCATGACTCGCAGTGATCTGACCATTTTCCTCACCATCCTGCTCAACATCTACGGCACGATCACACTCGTGGGCGGCGCGATCTACTCTGCGTTTCTCTTCTGGCGCAAGAAGGTTCTTGCCAACCGCATGTACGGCAACATCCTCATCGCGGCGGGCGCTCTCTCTCCCGCATTGGGCGGCACATTCCTCAAGGCGGGTCTGGTGGACTTTCTGTACCTGAGCGAATTGATCGGCGCGGTCGTGATGTTCGCGGGTTTCATTCTTGCAACGCAAAGAGCGGACAACTGAAACCGGGCGTAAATGCCATCCGCGCGTACTGCGTATTTCATGACTGTTACGGATTATGAAGTACGCATTGCTTTAAGGCTATAATCACACCATGTTACTCCACCTTCCCCTCATCCTCGAAACGCGGCGCAACCACGCACTCGAACATGCCACACTTCATGTGCTGGCGCGCACACATGCGCATCAATCCATGGCGGGACATTCCAACCCGACGGGCTTTTTCCTCCTCGGCAACTTCGAGACGGATGACGTTAAGACTGCGGCGGCGGAAGCCCTGACCCGACTCCGCGCCGGCGAAAGCGGACTCGCCGTGCATCCAGGTTGCGGGACCAACCTCGTCGCCGCGGCGGTTCTCCCCGCGACCTTTGCCTGGGCGCCGTTTCGAGGAGCCAAATCCACCCGATGGCGGTTCCTGCTCATCCCTGTTGCATTGACCTTTGCCCTCTTCGGCTACTTCCTCAGCAAGCCGCTCGGTCCCTGGCTCCAAAAATACATCACCACCGAAACGGACCTGGGCGACATGCAGATCGTGGATGTCGTTCCCGTCCGCAAAGGTGTTCACCGCATCATCACGAAATGATTTAACCGCGAAGGCGCGAAGAGCGCGAAGATGATTTTAACTTCGCGAAGAATGAGGAAATCTTTGTGTCCTTCGCGCCTTCGCGGTGAATAAAACATGCCCAATATTTATTTTCTCTTCGGCAA
>CAYQOF010000297.1:0-3605 GCA_964419035.1 uncultured Anaerolinea sp.
GTCTCCTTTGTGGTAAAGAAAGAGGAAATTATGCAAAAGAGAATCTATGCCCCTGTTCCTCCAGAGGTGGAAAAGGTTGGCAAGGCGGTTTTGGATGCGGCTTTCAAAGTGCATACTGCTCTTGGACCTGGGTTACTTGAGTCTGTATATGAGACTTGCACAAAATTCGAGTTGACCGAAGGCGGGTTGAGCGCTCCAACCCAGGTGGCTTTGCCTGTGACCTATCGCGGAATCAAAATGGATGCGGGTCTTAAGCCTGACATGATCGTGAACGATTGTGTCATCGTGGAGTTCAAATCTGTGGATACGATGCATCCGATATTCGATGCGCAGTTGATCACGTATTTGAAGTTGACGGGAATTCGGTTGGGATTTCTCATCAACTTCAATGTTGTGCATTTGAAAGATGGAATTAAGCGAATTGTGGTTTAGTTATTTACCACGAAGTGTCACAAAGGAGCACGAAGGATTTGATAACCACAAAGGGTCACAAAGTAACACCAAGGAAAACCAAAAGATTTTAAACCTTTGTGAACCTTCGTGATCCTTTGTGGTAGAGAAGAGGAATTATGGAACAACGAACAAAGATCGGCTATCTCGTTGGCGGCGGATTGAAGGAAAATTTCCGCGTGCGGCTCACGGTCTCTCCGCAGGAGATTCAGGAGGGGGCGTTTGTGGTGATTCAGAGCGGGGAGTGGAATTATTACGGCATCGTCACGGACATCGTGCTCGGCGCGACAGACCCGCGCTTTGCGGATGAGCAGATGGAGGGACGCTTCCCAGCACATATCGCTCAAGCGCTGCATGGACAAACGTTGTATGCCAATTTGGAGGTGTTACCGAATTTGATGCTGGAGGTGGGTCCGGAGTTGGGGACGCCTGAATATAAACAGTGGCAAGGAAAAATTGACGCAGGCTTGAAAGACCCGCCGCGCATACTGCCTGTCAAGAACGTCCCGCCGCATCACGCGCAGGTGTTTCTGGCAAATGAAGGCGACATCGCGGAGATCTTCGGCGACCCGAACGAGAAGGGCAACTTTGTGATCGGGTATACGCGCGAGCAGAATCATCCCGTGTGCATTGATTTGGAGAAGTTCGTGCAGAGGTCGTCGGGGATGTTCGGGGCGACGGGCACGGGCAAGTCGTTTCTCACGCGGCTGGTGCTGGCGGGGTTGATGCATTACAACAAGGCGTCGGTGTTCGTGCTGGATATGCACAACGAATATGGCTTTGACGATGTGGCGTCAGACACGAAAAAACTCGTGACGGGATTGAAGACCAAGTTCAAGTCGAAGGTGCGAATCGTCGGCTTGGGAGCAGGGTCAACGATTCGGGGGCAGGTCCCGGACTTCAATCTGGAAATCTCGACGGGAGACATTTCCACATCCGATATCGAAACGTTGACGCGCGAGTTGAACCTGAAAGAGACCACGCCCACCACGCTCGAGGCGTTGTATTCGTCGTTCAGGGGCGAGTGGTTTGCGCGCTTCAAGGTGATGAACCGCGAAGAGATCGAAGTGGAGGATGAGCGGGGCAAGGTTAAGCGTGTGCCGCATCCCGATAGTGTGGCGGCGTGGGCGAACGCGAACGGCGTCAATGCGATGGCGGCGGAAGGCTTGCACGATAAACTGCGGCGGCTGTTCGGCAAGCCGTATATCGTCGAGAAGCCCGCCGCGGACAGCGTGAAGGAGATCATCGCGTCGCTGGAGAACGGGCAACATGTGGTGCTGTCGTTCGGCGAACACGAAAGCGACCTGGATTATTTGCTGGTCTCGAACCTGCTCACGCGCAAGATACGGGCTGCGTGGGAGCATAAGACCAACGCGTTCAGAACTCATGGAAAAGAGGAACCGCGCCAGTTGATCATCGTGGTGGAGGAGGCGCACAAGTTGTTGAACCGCGAGATGGCGGCGCAGACGACCTTTGCGACCATCGCCCGCGAACTGCGCAAGTATTACGTGACGCTGTTGATCGTGGACCAGCGCCCGTCACAAATTTATGACGAGGTGATGTCGCAGTTGGGGACGCGCATCTCAGGCTGGCTCGGCGACGAGGACGATATCCATGCGGTGCTTTCGGGTCTGGCGGGACGGGAGGCTTTGCGCGGCATGTTGGCGCGACTCCAACCAAAGGAGGAAGTTCTGTTGCTCGGTTGGGGAGTCCCGATGCCGCTGCCTGTGAGGTCAAGGAGGTATGACGAGGAGTTTTGGAAGGAGTTGTTGGGAGGGAAGGAAAAACGCAGTAAAGAACAGAACTTGAAAGAGATGGGATTTTAAGATGAGCAAGGAGCAGAATTTGCCTGTCCCGTCGCAAGACGGGGAAGGAGTTGGGGTTTTAGATTTACCATGAAAATCGAACACGGGACTTTCGATTTTCATGGTATCATGCAGGCATGATAGAACGAAGTTCGCTTCTTTCCAGTATAAAAACAGCGCTTGGGCGGAGTCGAGTAGTGGCGTTGATCGGACCTCGCCAAAGCGGAAAGACAACATTGGCGCGTCAGTTTGTGCGCCCTGACTCGGTGAATTACTTTGATTTGGAAGACCCTGTCAGCCTGGCACGACTGGAACAGCCCATGACAGCCTTGCAGGATTTACACGACCTTGTTGTGATCGACGAAATCCAGCGACGACCCGATCTATTCCCCATCCTGCGCGTATTGGCAGACCGCGAAGACCTGCCCGCGCGTTTTTTGATTTTGGGGAGCGCATCTCCTGAACTGGCTCGTTCATCATCTGAATCATTGGCTGGGCGAATGGAAACAATTTCCATCAGCGGATTCAGCCTTGCAGAAGTGGGCGTTGAGGCTTTGCAGGATCATTGGTTACGCGGCGGATTCCCGCTTTCCTTTCTGGCAGAAAGTGATTCAAATAGTTTTGCATGGCGGAAGAATTTTGTGCAAACCTTTCTGGAACGCGACCTGCCGCGCTGGGGAGTGCAGATTCCCACAGGAAACCTGCTGAGGTTTTGGACAATGATCTCTCACTATCATGGACAGGTTTGGAACGCCGCCGAACCCGCACGTTCTCTCGGTGTCAGCGAGCCGACCGTTCGACGTTATTTGGATATTTTGCAGGATGTTTACATGGTGCGGATTTTACAGCCGTGGCACACAAACTTGAAAAAGCGGCAGGTGAAATCACCCAAGATTTACTTCCGTGATAGCGGACTTTTACACGCTTTGTTGGGGATTCGGACCCATCACGATTTGCAAACCCATCCGAAGAGCGGCGCTTCATGGGAAGGGTATGTAATCGAAGAAGCGATCAAATCCATTGAACCCGACGAGGTTTATTTTTGGGCAACGCATAACGGCGCGGAAATTGACCTGCTTTTATTTAGAAATGGAAAACGTTTTGGCTTGGAATGCAAGCGCGTGGACGCGCCGCGCCTGACCCCGTCCATGCAATCTGCCATTGCAGACTTGCAACTGAATCATCTGGCGGTGATTTACCCTGGGGAACGGTCATATCCCCTAGCCGAGAAAGTGACCGTCCTTCCACTCTCCAGTTTGGAAGCAGGATCAGTTTCTGAAATCTTCGGCTAAGCCCATGAACTACTCCTCGTTCGACAAGCTGTTGCTCGGTTGGGGAGTTCCGATGCCG
>CAYQOF010000298.1:0-3560 GCA_964419035.1 uncultured Anaerolinea sp.
GAAGTCGGCCACTTCATTGACGCAAACGGCAACGACTTCTGGGGTGTGCAGGTCTTCAGATTGCCTGCCGATCCAACAGAGCAGACCTACGTCGCCGCCAGCGACCGTGATAGCGGACTGTGGATTTTCAAATACACCGGTCCGTAAAACGCGCGATCTCGATATCAGCGATAATGTTTGCGAACGACAAAGCCAGCAGGTCAACCCTGCTGGCTTTTCCCATTTGTGAGATAATTACATCAGCAGAATAACCATGAAATCAATCCGCCGAGTCTCCATCGGTTTCATCCTGCTGATATTTTCCGCCCTCGCCTGCAACCTGCCCGCCACAGCGACGCAACCTGCCCTCTCCGTGGACGATCAAGCCGCCACCATCATTGCCGCGACAATAACTGCAGGAGCACGAACAGGGACGGATATACCCATCACCGCGACCTTCACCCCCGTGCCGCAACCAACTGCAACCAGCGGACCGACTGCCACGATCACACCAACCTATTCTGTGCCGATGCTCACCGTCCGCCAGCAGACGAACTGCCGCGCGGGACCCGGGCTGGATTACGAGATCGTCTTCACCTATCTCCCCAACAAAAAATTGGAAATCGTGGGGCGATACGACCCCGATAATTACTGGCTGGTGAAATCCGCTGAAAGCCCGACGGGCGAATGCTGGTTATGGGGGGAATTTGTCGAAGTCACCGGGAGTTACTGGGTTGTATCGAGCGTCACACCGCCGCCCACAGCCACGCTTCCCCCGCCGGCCGCGCCATCCATTCAAAGGTGGGAATTCTTTTGCAGTCAGGGCAACATGACCATCACCATCTCCTGGACCGACAGGGCAACCAACGAGACGGGATATCGCATCCTGCGCAACGGAGAGGCGGCGGCTGAACTCCCGCCCGATTCCACCACTTATACTGAGACCATCGAACTGCGCGCAGGCGACAGCGCGGAATACATTGTTCAGGTCTATAACAGTACGGATACTGTAAACAGCACTCCCATCAAGTTAACCTGCTGACTTATTATGCACCGTCCCGAAGGTTGACCTCGCGACTCGTGCTTGATCTACGGGAACCTTCGGGACGTTCTTCTATGCTTCGAGCGCTTCCTTTGCCTTCTTCGTCTGTTTGCCGCGCTCTTCAGTATCGAGAATCCGTTTGCGGATGCGATAATTTTCGGGCGTGACCTCGAGCAGTTCGTCGTCAGCCAGGTATTCGATCGCTTCGTCCAGGGACATCTGTCGGGGCGGCGTGAGGCGGATCTCCATGTCGCCGCGCGAGGCGCGTACGTTCGTCAAATGTTTTTTCTTGCACACGTTCACCACAATATCACCGGAGCGCGCATTCTCGCCAACGACCATCCCTTCGTACACCTCTACGCCGGGACCATAGAACAACATGCCGCGCTCCTCGGCGGACTTCAACGCGTACGCCGTCGTCGCGCCAGCCTCCCACGCGACGAGCGAACCGGATTGACGCGTGTTCATCGGTCCCGCCATTTCATCGTAGCCGTGGAAGATCGTGTGCATGACGCCCGCGCCGCGCGTGGACGTGAGAAACTGATAGCGGAAACCAAGCAAGCCGCGCGTCGGGACGATGAAGACGAGACGCGTCGTCCCCTCACCCGAGGCTTGTATATCCATCATTTTGCCTCTTCTACTCCCAAGCATTTCCACCACCACGCCGACGGTTTCGCTGCTGGTCTCGATGTGCACTTCTTCATACGGCTCGAGCAGCGCGCCGTCGTCCGCCTTGTGGAAGATGACCTCCGGGCGCGAGACCTGGAACTCGTACCCCTCGCGCCGCATCGTTTCGATGAGGATGCCGAGGTGCAATTCGCCGCGTCCCGAGACGAGGAAATTCTCCGCCGATTCGGTTTCCTCGACCCGCAGCGCGACGTTGGTGCGCAATTCCTCGAAAAGGCGTTCGCGCAAATTGCGCGAGGTGCTGTATTTTCCCTCACGTCCGGAGAACGGCGAGGTATTCACGCCGAACGTCATTCGGACGGTGGGTTCCTCCACCTTGATCGTCGGCAGTGCGATGGGGTTTGCCGGGTCAGCCAGTGTTTCGCCAATGCCAATCCCTTCGAGACCCGCGAGCGAGACGATGTCGCCTGCGCTGGCTTCCTCGATCTCGATCTTGTTCAAGCCTTGAAAGGTATAAAGATACTTCGCCGATTCGGGCAGGCTGCGTCCGTCCACGGTGAGACGCGCTAATCGTTGACCGGATTTGATCTTTCCCGCGAAGATGCGCCCGATGGCGGTCACCCCGCGATAGTCATCGTAACCGAGCATGGTGACGAGCAGTTGCAGAGGCGCATCCACGTCCACTTTGGGCTCGGGGATGTGTTTGAGGATGACATCGAATAAGCAGGCGAGATCAGGGTCGAGGTCCGGTGTGAGACCGGCTCGTCCTGTCGTGGCTTGAGCGTAGATGACGGGGAAATCCGCCTGTTCTTCGGTCGCGCCGAGTTCGATGAACAGGTCGAAGGTCTCATTGAGGACGCGCGCAGGTTCGGCATCCTTGCGATCTATCTTGTTGATGACCACGATGGCTTTGTGTCCCATCTGAAGAGCCTTCTTTAGCACAAAGCGGGTCTGCGGCATGGGACCCTCTGCCGCGTCCACGAGGAGCAGGACGCCATCCACCATGTTCATGACACGTTCGACTTCGCCGCCGAAATCGGCGTGACCGGGCGTATCCACGATGTTGATCTTGATGTTCCTTCCAGTAGCCGGGTCAGGGATGGTGATGGCGGTATTCTTGGCAAGGATGGTGATGCCGCGTTCGCGTTCGAGGTCATTGGAATCCATCACACGCTCCGCCACCTGCTGGTTCTCGCGGAAGGTGTGACTCTGGCGCAGGAGACCGTCCACGAGGGTGGTCTTGCCGTGGTCCACGTGGGCGATGATGGCGATGTTTCGGAGGTCGGTTCGTTCGGTGATCATAGTCTCATAGTCTTATAATCAAATAGTCTGATAGTCGGATGACTTGATTGTCGGATAGTCGAAAAGTTCAATGGCTGGATGGTGTATTAGTCTGTCAGCCTATAAGACTTTAGACTATCAGACTAACACACACAAAAACCCCCGGCGGGGATGCCGAGGGTCTTTGGCGGTCGGCGTGCAGACGGTATTTTATCAGAATGTTTGCGATTTGAGCAGGGAATGTTATAATCCCAAAACCATGAGATACGAACGAACAGACAATACCTTCCTGTGCATCGGTGTGCGTGGCTTCGGGAACGAGGGGTTTCCTCGAATCGCGCCTGTCGCCGGAATGAGATAGTCCGTTTAATCGTCATTCAACGCCGTGGCGCAACAGCGCCGCGGCGATTTTTGTTTAATTCCAAACCCGCTGGTCGAGTACGAAGGTATCGAGACCAGCATGCAAGCAGAAATACATTGGTTAGTGGTGGTCTCGATACGCCCCGCCCGCTTCGACTTCGCTATCCTCCGTTCAGCGTAACGGGGCTACTCGACCACCGGAGTAAAATGGAGCACACATGATCTCGATCACAGTCTCAAATGCCACTCTTATTCTCGGCGCCCACACCAT
>CAYQOF010000299.1:0-3505 GCA_964419035.1 uncultured Anaerolinea sp.
GAACAACAGGGTTTGTTGGCACTCTTTTGGATTGGAAAGTTACAAAACCTTTGGACAAACCTGCTGCATGTAACATTCCGAACAGTTCGGCTCTGATGATTTACACCACGTTCGTCCAATTTCCCAAACTGGTAAATCTAAAAGCCCTGGAAATTCTGGTGACAATGCTCTTGCACGAAAAATTACTTGCTCATTTGATGCGTCTGTGGGAATTAAGCCAAGCCTGTAAAAAACCCGCCTGACATGAACATCAACTGATATGTCAATCGAATAATAATCTGAAAGTTCAATCTTGAAATTACGTGCCAGTATGTTTGCCGCCATTGTAGCAATTTTTTGACCAACGCCCCGAAATTCGAGAAACCGATAAACTACTTCTGCGCTTGACGGCTTACCCGACCAAATATTTGAAGCATTTCCGTCATATTTTTCAGCAATGGTTTGAACTGCAAGATAGAAGTTTTTAGCCATTTCTGAGGGGAAGCGGTGTAAGGGTTCTGGAACCGTCATTATATGTTCCACTTCCTGCAAACTCAATGCCGCTAAAGTATGAAACTCGAAGTTCCCCAATTTTTCGGAAATGCGATACGGAATTAGCCAAGCCAATTCTGCCTTGATTTGCCTGTCCATTACGCAGGCTAATGTAAAAGCGTGAGGCGTGCCTTCTAAATCGTTCAACAGGGTATCGGCTTGAGTATTGCCAGTAAAAAGAACAAATTCCCTCGGGGAATCAAAGAGCTTCTTACCTTTACCAACCAAGCTTTGAGCGATTTGATTAGTGGTCATTTTTAGCGATGGGAAGAAGGTATGCCAGTGGTGGTTTATGCAGGAACTGTATTAGGATTATGGACGACCTAGCCTTGCTAACCAACGTCTTAAACGATTTGGGGCGTTTCAGTGGTGAAAGACGAATTTCTGATAATGGCTCAGGCTAACGGAGCGACAAAATCAGCCTGAATTCATTATAGCACCCGTTTCAAGCCGCGACACTGATTACTGATCACTGGTTACTGGTTCCGCCTCACTGCGCGGTATTCCCTCCATCCACCAGCAGCAAATGACTTTCGTTTTATCCGGCTTGCGGAAAGGTATACACGCGCACTTCACGCTCGAGCCGCCCCGCGAGTTTATCCTTCTGCACTTCGAGATCGTAGTGCGCCTGCAGGTTCATCCAAAAATTTTCCGACATGCCAAAGTAACGGGCGAGCCGCAATGCCGTGTCAGCAGAAATGGAGCGGTCGCCATGCACAATCTCATTGATCCGTCGCGGAGGTACGTTGATATCCTTTGCCAGTTGATACTGGGTGATCCCCATGGGTTTCAGGAATTCCTCCAGCAAAATTGTGCCGGGGTGAACCGGGGCAAATTTCTTTTCCATATCGTTCTCCTAGTGATAATCAGTGATTTCCACGTTGTAAGCATTACCTTCACGCCATTCAAAACAAATGCGCCACTGATCGTTGATTCGAATACTATGTTGACCCGCTCTGTCCCCTGAAAGTTTTTCGAGGCGATTTCCCGGCGGCACGCGCAGATCGTTCAAGCGCTCTGTTGCATGAAGAATCGCCAGTTTACGCCAGGCGAGTTGATGTATATTCGATGGTATTCGTTTCGAAAAATGACGCTCAAAGATTCTTTCAGTTTCTTTATCGCGAAAGGTCTTGATCATTTACAAGATAATAACGCCATGCGTTATTATTGTCAAGTCCAATTACTATGGGTGTGTTTCAAATGAGTTGAGGAATGGAACGTCCCGAAGGTTTTCTCGAAGACTTTGGCCGTTTTCCAAACCTTCGGGACGGTTGTTTCAACTGAAATGAAACACACCCAATTACTATTTACCCTATTACTCACACTACTGCGCCGTATTGCCTCCATCCACCAATAACAAATGACCCGTCACGAACGAGGAATCATCCGAAGCCAGGAATAACACTGCGCGTGCGATCTCCTCGGGTTTGCCGAAACGACCCATTGGAATATAGGCGCTCGACTCTTTGATCGCTTCCTCAATCGTCACTGGGTCGGAGTATTCGAAATAGCCCTTTTCCAACCAGCGATCCACGAACGTATCGCCGGGGCAGACCGCGTTCACGCGGATATTATCGCGCGCGAAATCGAGCGCCATCGCCTTCGTCATCATCCCCACCGCGCCCTTGCTGACCACGTACGGGAACGCGTCCCTGCCCGCCACCACCGACCAATCCGAACCGTTGTTGACGATCACGCCTCCGCCCTGTTGTTTCATAGTGGGGATCACCAGTTTGCTCATGCGCCAGACCGCGGTCACGTTGATCGTCAGCGTCTCGTTCCAAATGTCGTCCGTTGTGGTTTCGGCTGTCCCGCCAGTCACGATGCCAGCGTTGTTGAACAGGATGTCCACGCGGCTGAATTCGGCGAGAGTCCGCTCGACGACGCGGGAACAGGCTTCGGCTTGGGAATGATCCGCCTGGATGAATACGCATCGCGCGCCCTTTTGCCTGATCTCATCCATTGCGCGTTGACCTAATTCCGGGCGGCGTCCCGTGATGACCAAATCCGCGCCCTCCTCTGCAAACAATAATGCAGTCGCCTTTCCGATCCCCGATGTCGCCCCGGTGATGATCGCGACCTTGCCGGTGAGTTTTCCCATGATGTCTCCTCCTGAAATGAATATCGCGCTGACATGGTACCCGAAGGGTAGCGGAGTGGCGCCGCGCTTCGTCTCCACTGCGTTCCGCTCAGCGCGAGCGCGTCCCTACTTGACAACATCATTATATTCGCAATAACATAGCCGACATGAATTCAAACCACAAGATCAAAGCCATATTCTTCGACCTCGACGGCACGCTCCGTCACAGCATCCCTGCGGGCGGGAACGTGTTCACCGATTACGTCGTGACGCTCGGTCTGCGTGTGAACGAGGAGGATCGCCTGCGCGCCGCGCGCTGGGAACATCTCTATTGGGCGAACTCCCCCGATCTGCGCGACGACCTGATCGCGCATTCCGCCGATACCGAAAATTTCTGGATCGAATACAGCCGCCGGCGGCTCGTCGCGCTGGGCGCGTCCCCCACACAGGCTGTGGAACTCGCGCCCCGGACCTCCGCGCATATGGGCGAGGCATACAAGCCGGAGAGCGTTGTGCCTGAGGATGTTCGCAGGGTTCTTCCCGAATTGAAGCAGACGGGTTACGTCATGGCGGTGCTGTCGAACCGCGACAAGCCCTTTCACGAAACGCTGGCGGAACACAACCTCAGTGAATTCTTCGACTTTTCCCTTGCAGGCGGGGAGGTGGATTCGTACAAGCCGGATCCCGGTCTTTTCGAACACGCCCTGAAACGCGCCGGACTGACCGCGCGTGAGGCTGTGTACGTGGGCGACAACTACTTCGCGGACGTGGTCGGCTCGCGCCGCGCGGGACTGACGCCTGTCCTCTACGACCCGATCGGCATCTTCCCCGAAGCCGATTGCATCACGATCCGATCCTTCGATGAGTTGGTTTCCGTTGTCAGAGGCACATAAC
>CAYQOF010000300.1:0-3451 GCA_964419035.1 uncultured Anaerolinea sp.
TTTTAAACGAGTCAAGGAAAGCCAGCCAATCTATTCCGTTCGCATTGGATTGGGTTACAGAGCCCTTGGCTTGCTCGAAGGCGATACCGTTTCATGGTTTTGGATCGGTACTCACGATGAGTATGACAAACTTATCAAGTAACTCCCTGCGCTGGATCCCGCCGCTGAATGTGACAAGCGAACAAATCAACGATGGTTTGAATATCTTCAGCGAAGCGTTGAGGGAAACGATAAAGTAGTCAAACGTCGAAAGTCAAAAGTCAAACGCTCTGACTTTCGACGTTTGACTTTTGACATATTCAAATCATGGCAAACATACTCGATAAAAACAAACTCAAACAGTTATTGGAAGCCGAAGAATCCCTCTTCCATAAGACACATCCCAAGTCATACGAACTCTACCAACGCGCCCGCCGGTCCCTGCATGGCGGCGTGCCGATGTTGTGGATGGTGCGTTGGGCGGGATCGTTCCCTGTTTTCGTGAAAGAGGCAAAAGGCGCGCGCTTCACCGACGTGGACGGCAATTCATACATTGACTTCTGTCTCGGCGACACCGGCGCGATGACCGGACACTCGCCGGATCCCGCCGTGCAAGCCGTAAACGAGCAAGCCCAAAAAGGCATCACGCTCATGCTCCCCTATGAAGATGTCATTTGGGTTGGCGAGGAATTGCAGCGCCGCTTCGGTCTGCCCTATTGGCAGTTCGCGCTCACCGCCACCGACGCCAATCGTTTCGCGCTTCGCATGGCGCGTCTCATCACCGGTCGCCCCAAAGTCCTCGTCTTCAACTATTGCTATCACGGCTCGGTGGACGAATCCTTTATCGTCCTCGATGAAGAAGGCACGCCCGTGTCCCGCCCGAACAACATGGGTCCGCCGATTGACCCGCGTCTCACCACGAAAGTCATCGAGTTCAACGACGTTGCCGCGCTCGAGACCGCGCTCTCCGCCCGTGACGTTGCGGCTGTCCTTGCCGAGCCTGCGATGACGAATATTGGCATCATCCATCCCGACCCCGGCTACCACGATGCGCTTCGGGACATCACCCGCCGATACGGGACGTACCTCATCATTGACGAGACTCACACCATCTGCACGGGTCCCGGCGGATACACCGCTTCATTCTCCCTTCAACCTGATTTCCTGACCCTCGGCAAACCCATCGCTGGAGGCGTCCCCGCGGCGGTCTATGGCTTCACCGGGGAAGTCTCACGCGCTTTCGCCGAACGCCTCGACGTGAACGACGCGGACGTCGGCGGCATCGGCGGGACGCTGGCTGGAAACGCGCTGTCCATTGCGGCGATTAAAGCGACCCTGCAGCACGTCCTCACGGATGAGTTCTACTCCAAAGCCATTGCCCTGCAGGAGAAATTTACCGAAGGCGTCGAGGCAGTCATCAAAGAATTCAACCTGCCCTGGATCGTCAAACGCCTCGGCAACCGCTCCGAGTATTGGTTCCGTCCAACGCCTCCTCGAAACGGCGGAGAAGCCTTCGCCGCCATTGACCATGAACTCGACCGCTACATGCATCTCTTTGCGCTCAATCGCGGCATCCTCATGACACCTTTCCATAACATGGCGTTGATTTCACCTGAAATCACAGAGGAAGATGTGGATTACCATACGAGAGTGTTTAGAGAAGCAGTACAAAATTTGTTCGTATAGAATCCGTCGAAGGTCGAAAGTCGCCCTGCGACCTTTGACCTTCGACTTGTTTGGAGAAGACCATGCCCGAATACAAACCCCAAATCTGGCGCGTGAACGTGCGCGAGCAGACCTTGAAACTTGAAGGGATTCCCGAAACGTGGAAGCGGCTTGGCGGGCGCGGACTTTTGGCGCGCATCCTGCTCGATGAGGTGGACGCCAAATGCGACCCGCTTGGGTTGGGGAACAAACTCATCTTCGCGCCGGGATTGCTGGTGGGACACATGCTCTCCTCGACCGATAGAATTTCTGTGGGAGGCAAGTCCCCGCTTACGGGCGGCATCAAGGAATCCAACGCGGGCGGGCGGACCGGTTTGCACATGACGCACCTGGGCATCCACGCGTTGATCATAGAAGACCAGCCGAAAGATGACGGTTTTTGGGTATTGCATCTATCCTTGAACGGCGCGAAATGGGAGCAGACCTTTAGGGTCTCTGAAGATCCTCAAGGTCTTGTTGGGCTTGGTGTTTACGCGACCGCGCCAAAGTTGCTCGAAAAATATGGGGACAAGGTCGCCATCGCGTTGATCGGTCCTGGCGGTGAGATGCGCATGAAATCCGCGGGGATTCAGAATCTCGATAAGGACCGCGTCCCTTCGCGCATCAACGCGCGCGGCGGTCTCGGAGCGGTCATGGGCTCGAAGGGATTGAAAGCCGTCGTGTTCGACCATGCCGGGGGGCAGAAACCGCCCGTCGTGAGTCCCGAGGCGTTCAAGGTCGCACAGAAGGAATACGCCAAAGCGCTGATGGATCATCCGCAAACGCATACATATCGCGATTACGGCACCGCCGCGATGACACAGTTGACGCAAAGGTTCGCCGCCATTCCTGTTCGGAATTTTTCGCGCGGCACGTTCGACGAGGTGGAAAAGATCGGCGGCGAGGCGCTGCGCGAGTTCACGTTGACGCGCGGCAAGCCGTCCGACCCCTCTCACGCCTGCATGGCGGGATGCACGATCAAATGCTCGAACATCTTCGGCGGGGAGGACGGGAAGGTCATCGTCTCGCCGCTCGAATATGAGACGATCGGTTTGATGGGCTCGAACCTTGACATTGACTCGCTCGATTCCATCGGACGGTTGAACTGGCAGGTCAACGATTTGGGTTTGGATTCCATCGAGGTTGGCGCGGCGTTGGGCGTTGCGGCGGAGGCTGGCTTGATGAAGTGGGGGAGTGAAGGGGACGCGCTGAAATTGATTGACGAAATCCGTAAAGGCACGGAGTTGGGGCGCACGCTGGGCGACGGTGCGGCGGCGACCGGAAAAAAATACAATATCGAGCGTGTGCCTGTGGTCAAGAATCAAGCCATGTCTGCGTATGAGCCGCGCTCGATCAAGGGCACGGGTCTGACGTACGCCACCACGCCGCAAGGCGCGGATCATACGGCAGGCTTGACCATCCGCGCGCAGGTCAATCATCTTGACCCGAATGTGCAGAAGGATGTTTCCCTGAACGCCCAGTTGAATAATGCCGGTTACGACACATTGGGCGCATGTTCCTTTGCCGGTTTTGGGTATGCCGCCACTCCCGATTTTGTGATCAAAAGGTTGTTGCAGGCGCGTTATGGCTGGGAGGACCTGCCCGACAATGTCTTGCAGGCGCTTGGCAAAGAGACAATCAAAATGGAACGTGAGTTTAATCGCCAGGCAGGATTTACCAAAGAAGATGACCGACTACCGGCATGGATGACAAGGGAGGCAATTCCTGAAACTGGCTCCGTGTTCGATGTGAGCGAAGATGTGATTGA
>CAYQOF010000301.1:0-3415 GCA_964419035.1 uncultured Anaerolinea sp.
TCGCGCCCCACACTGATAGGCTTAACACCATCCATATCAGCAGGGTTGCACCGAAGGGTCGTCGTGGGGGCATGAAGAGGTTCTCGAAACAGAAACAGGCTCAGTCTGCGCGCGATGCGGCTTGTCGTTCAGGGTTGATGCAAACGATATCGGAACAGGGACATATTGTAATGGTTCAAGCCGGTCTTCTCCAGGTAGGCTCTGAATTGACGATCATAAGGCAGTTGATCAATGAACTCTTCGTTCACCAGAACGTAGTCCATGCCGATCTCTTCCAGATACGCGCCCGCAGTTCTGTTCTTGAGGGCTTCGAAATAGGCATTGCTGTTGATCAAGCCGTCCATGTTGATGATGGTGTGGTTCGAAATAAAGTAGCCGGTTGTGCCGCCGCCGGTCAGCCCGATGATGCTGCCAGGTTCCGTATGCTGCTCGAGGAATTGGGCGATCTCATCGTTGGGGTGATCTGATGCCCAGCGGTCATAGGGCATGATGCGCTGGATGTTCATCCAGAACGGCGATCCCATCTGAATCCCGAGAACGATGACGATGAACCACATACCCAAATGAACGGGACGAAATTTGAGGAGGGGATGTAATACCAATCCTGTCATCAGGCTCAGGGTGATGACGATCAGCAGGGGCTGGGTGATCCAGTACCATTCCTTGAACGCGGCATAGCCTGTAATGTGATAGGAGATTACCTGCAGGAACGCGCCGCACAACAACGGGACAACGCTCATTTCGGCAAGCGCGTTCTTCGCCTTTTGTTTGTTGATCAATAGGATCAGGTAAAAGAGCAGCGCGAACGCCGCAAGCAGGATCAGGTAACGCCAGACATCCAGAATGCCGAGTTTGTGCATGCGCTCAGCCCACCCACCCAGCAGGGTGGATACGGGATGCCACGCGTTGGCTTCTTCGCCGTAGTCAATCCCGAAAAATGACAGGTGGTTTTGCACGCGTCCGCCATACACCAGTCCGTCTAGCGAGCCCCACCAGCGTTTGATCTGCCCGCTGACCGGCGAGAAGGTGCCAAAGGCGATCCGGTTCCAAAACATGTAGATTCCCAGAGCGCCCAGTACGATGCCAAAATACGTCGTGCCGTCGTTCAGCCATTGCCGCCAGTGCGCGCGGAAATACGAGATGGGGTCATCGTCTGTGTGCGGGGCGGAGCGGTCCGTTCGCAAGCCAAGAAAGATGAGTCGTGTGATCCCAAAGAACAGAAATATCAGTGCTACATTGATGAAGACGACCAGCCGCGGAAAACCTTCGAAATGCGCCACGCCTGTGACGGCGACCATGATCGCACCCGCAAGCGCTGATGTGCCAACTGCGAACAGAGCCAGCCGCCTCAGCATATTGCGCGGGCTGTAGATGATCTCCCTGCGATATAAGCCCATCAAATAAGCGGCTGTGATGTTTATGATGAGGCTCAATCCGATCATCGTCACTGCGGCATCCGAATATTTGAAATATTCACTGAAAGGAAGGCGGATGAAGAACGCGAGCAGTATCGAGACGAAGGTTGCGACGATATCCAGCGGCAGGAGATGGCGCATGGGGTGTTCGCGGAATACGATCCAAATTCCCAGGATGCCCGCCAGGAATACGAGATCCAGCCTGCTGAACATGGCAAGCGTTGCGACCAGCGCGAGGGCGGCAACCTGTCTCTGCGACACAGCCCCGTCCTGCCGCGCCCGTTCGAATTCAAGGAGTTTGTATGCAAGCAGGGCAACGAAGAACGCCGCGATACCCGTCTCGAGCCCCATTTGATAGAGGCGCGTCAACAGGTCGAAATTGAATACCCAGTAGAGTGCGGCAGCCGCCCCGATGGCTGGCGCGAAGACCTTTCCGATCATGCGGTAGAGAAGGATGGCGGTTGCAACCGACAATCCGCTCATGACCAAGAGGAGAACTCGCAGCGGCAGGATCAAATCGAAGCGCGCCAGCGCGAAGATGGGAACGCAGAGCAACATCCATAACGGATGATAACCATTGGTCGGGTTGATGCCGTCGAACGTGCTGCCCTTCCCTTCGCTGATATTCTGCGCAACTTTGAAGTAATAGAAGGCGTCGTCGCGTGTGAACCAGCGCAAAGGGAAATTCTGCGGATCGGACAAAGCCGCATACAGGCTCATTGACATGACGGCAACCGCCAGCAAAATTTCGAACCAGGGGAGTCGTTTCATCAAGGGATGTCCAGAGTGACCTTTCCAAAATTGTCGTTCTTCCACAATCGTTCCTGGGCGGAGGCGGCATCCCTGAGCGGAAAGGTCGAATCGATGACCGGGCTTAATTTGCCCGCCGCGATCAGGTCCATGACCTCCCTGAATTCATCCAGTGTACTCATGGTCGAGCCGATGATGCTCAGGTGTTTTGCGAACATGTAGCGGTTGTCAATCTCGAACTTTGGCGCGCCGCTGTTGCCGACCGTCAGAAGCCTTCCCCCTTTTCGCAGGGCGCGCAGGCTTTGCATGAAGGTTGTGCCGACGTTATCCACCGCGACGTCCACGCCGCGTTTGTTCGTGGCGAGGTAGACTGCCTTGGACCAATCCGGCTCTTTCGAGCGGTCAATCAGGATGTCCGCGCCGAGGGCTTCCGCCTTTTCCAGTTTCTTCGCATCGGACCCCACAATCACGACCTGCGCGCCGATATATTTGGCGATCTGCACGCTGGCGGTGTTCACCCCGCCTCCCGCGCCGACAATGAGTACCAGTTCGCCTTTCTGCAGATTCCCGCGTTTGACGAGTGAATGCCATGCGGTTTGATACACAAGCGCCGCAGCCGCGGCTCGATGATAATCGAAATCCTTCGGCAGTTTGTAGAGTTGCTTCACCGGTAAGGCGATGTATTCCGCATACGTGCCGCGCACCGTCTCGCCGAGCAGATGCCAGCCGCGGCACATGTTGTCCTTTCCAGCGAGACAAAACTCACAATCCCCGCAGCCAAGATTGGCGTTGATGACGACGCGGTCGCCTGCCCTCACCCCTTCACCCCTCTCCCATTGGGAGAGGGGACGGGGGTGAGGGGGACCCAGCGCAACAACCTCCCCCGAGCCATCTGCGCCGGGGATGTGCGGCAATTCCAATTTCAAACCGGCCCAGCCGATGCGCACCATCACATCCACGCGGTTGAGCGCGGCGGCGTGAAGGCGGATCAACGCTTCGCCGGGTTTTGGATTCGGTTCAAAGAAATCGGTGTATTCCAGCGCTTCGGGTCCGCCGTGTTTATGGAAGAGGACGACTTTCATCGCAGGGATTGTAACTGATTCGCCGTGATGCCGCCAAGCACGTATGGGCGGAAAAAGTACCGAGCAGCGACCACGTTACTGCTCGGTACTCTCGCCTTGCAAAGATGCCCGGACTATTATCCTGCAAAGCCCGAACCCGTGATGTAGTTTTCCAATCCCTTGATCTCG
>CAYQOF010000302.1:0-1222 GCA_964419035.1 uncultured Anaerolinea sp.
CTGATCACCCCCGCGATCAAGCCGATCTGCCCGAGGTGATAGGTTGCAATGTTGAGTATCCGCCCATTCTTGACTGGCGACACGAATTTATTCCATGCCAGGATCACATCCGAAGCGCAGAATAGGAACGCGCCCGCGCTGACGAAGAACGCCGCGTCCATTTTCCACGCCGGGTTGGAGATGGTGGACATCGCCGCGTAGAGCATGACCGAGATCGTCAATGCGTAAAAGATGACCGGGTTGACCAGCCGGTTCTCCCCCTTTGCGCGCATCGCGCCGACGATCCGCCGAATGATCCGCAAGATATTGATGAATAGGATGAAAGCCAGGATCAACGACCATGCAGTGATGGTGGCAATTTCGTCCCTGAAGCCGGTGATGTAGGAGAAATGCGCAAAAAGAAATGAGAGCAACCCATAAATGAACATACGGTCGAGCGAGATCATCAACAGCACATCGCCCGCCAGCGAAAACAGGATTCCCAGCCCGAACCAGAACGCGACGCCCTGCAAGCCGGTTGCCGAATACAACCATGCAAACAGGCAAACCATCACAGCAGGTTTGGCGACGTATTCCAGTTTTTGCAGGTTCCTCGATACCGCCCACGCCTCGAGCGCCGCGAAGACGAAGGCAAGGATCAGCCAGATGCTCATGCGTCCCTCCCGGACCTGTCATTGCGAGGAGCCCAAAGGGCGACGTGGCAATCTCTTGTTCAACGAGGAGATTGCTTCCCGAAGGTCGCAATGACATTTGTCTATTTCTTTCTCTTGATTTTATACCCAAACCGTTTCAACGCGTTCTCGTCATTGCGCCAATCCTTCAACACTTTCGCGCGCAACTCGAGGAACACCTTCCGCCCACCCATCGCTTCGATCTCGCGGCGCGCCTCCGAGCCGATGGCTTTCAACATCCGCCCACCTTCGCCGATCAGGATTCCCTTTTGCGAATTGCGCTCCACGAAGATCGTCGCGGCGATGTAGAGCATGCCGTTCTCGCGCTCATTGAACTCATCCACGCGCACGCCCACGCCATGCGGCACTTCGTCGCGCAGATTGTTCAGGCACGCCTCACGGATCAGGTCCGCGGCGATGTCGCGCTCGTAGGAGTCCGTCACCTGTTCCTCGTCGAACTCGGGCGGACGGACGGGACTTAGCGAGATCAACAACTCCAGTAATTGATCGAGATTCCGATTCTGTGTGGCAGAGATGGAGATCACGTGCGC
>CAYQOF010000302.1:1322-3404 GCA_964419035.1 uncultured Anaerolinea sp.
CCAGCCTGGATCAGGTCCATTTTGTTCGCGGCAAGCACGAGCGGAGTCCGACGCGGGAGTCTCTTCAAACGGGATGCGATCAGTTTGTCCTCGTCCGTTGGTTTAACGGACACATCCACCAGCCACAGGATCACATCCACGCCTTCGAGCGATTCCTCGGCTTCCTGATTGAGGAATTGGCCGAGTTTATGGCGCGGGTTGTGCATGCCGGGCGTATCCACAAAGACGAGTTGCGCGGCGTCGGTCGTGTAAATGCCCAATTGACGTTTGCGCGTGGTTTGCGGTTTCGGCGAGACCGCCGCGATCTTCTGCCCGAGCAGCGCATTGATCAGCGTGGACTTGCCCACGTTGGGCCTGCCGATGACGGCGACGAACGCCGAGCGGAATTCCGTCATTCGATCCTTTCATAGACGCGGATGGTGGGGTTTACAAATGGAACGCCCACGCGAGGCAGGTATGGCGGAAGTGTGTAGGAAAATTCGGCGATCAGCCGGTAGTGATTTGAGCGTCCGGTTTCGATTTGCTTGAAGAATTCACATTCGAGCGGCATGGATTCGCAAATACGCGGGATGTCAAATCGCTGGTAGGTAAAACTGTCGGTCACGAGGTAATCGGTCCGGCGTTCATCCAATCCCGCTTCGCCTGCATTGAATTCGTAATCGGGGCTGACAGGGATCCGGTCAAGAGGTGATTTTAGAAAATATATCGGGTAATTATGCTCGCGTTCGAAGTGATAATCGGGGATCGTGGGGGGATAAAGGGTATGCTCGAGCGAGGCGCTGGATGGCAATGTTGCGACGAATTCGCTGGCTGGGATGCGCGCGTCGTTCATGAAGAGCAGCGCAAGACTGGCTGAGCGCGCGAACGAGTACATGACTGTGAAGACGATGACAGCCGTCAGCGCTCCTGCAAAGATGCGACTTTTTTCCTGTATGAATTTGTACACCTCGGCGATCAGGAACCCCGAAAGAGTGGCGAGAAAAGGCATGAGGGTCAGAAAGTAGCGAGGCTGGTAGTTATACGAGACCATGATGGGAAGATCGAGGGCAAGGATGGCGAGCAGGAGGATGCCAAATACAGCCTCCCTGCTGTGCACTGTCAGCGCGCCTCTTCGCCATGACCGCACAACCTGGAAACATGCCCATAAAAGCCCGGCGGCGAAGATCAGGAAGAGGGCGGCGCCCAGCACGCTTTCCAGGAGATTGTACTGCCCGAGAATTCCCCGCAGGCTGTCCGGCTGTCTGCCGTAGTTGATCTGCCATTGAAACGCGGCAAGGACGCGCTTGACATAATAAGCCATCCACGTCAGCGCCTTCGGGGTGCCGAACGCGAATCCCAAATAGGCGAGCGCGCCGCCAATGAAGAGCGTTTCTCCGATGGCGAACCAGTCCTTGCGCAGGTTTTTCCATTGAAGGATCAGGTAGACCGAGAAGGGAAGGATCACCAAACTCCCTCCGGTGTACTTGCTGGACGCCGCCATGCCCACCGTGATCAACGCGGCATACAGCCAAACTCTGTGCAGCCGGTTGCGATATTCGACCAGAAACAAAACGGAAAGTGTCGTGAAAAACACAACGTATGTATCGTTGTGCGCGAAGCGCCCGTTGAATGACAATTCGTTCACGCAGAGCAATAACAAACCACTCAACCCCGCCGCGCGGATATCCCCTCCCGCGCGGCGGGCGATGACGTAGGTGAGGACGATCGTCAGCCCCGCCAGAACAGCCGAAAGGACGCGGGAGGCGATGAGAATCTCATTGTCCGTATATCCCAGCGCAAGGATCATCTTCCCGAGGAAGAACATCGCGTACTGCGGCAGGTCGGGGTAATCGAAATTGATCTCGCTGAACTTCCATTCGCCGTGCAGGGCATTGATCGAACGGACCACGATCTCATCCGGATGCCATACGGACGGCGCGCCCCATGAAATACCGGGCAATGTGACCGCGAGGAAAACGGCGAACAATACGAGCGGGATGAGGAACTCGTATTTCTCGATGAGGGGCTGTTTCGTCCGGGCGACCGACTCCATCATGCCAACTTCTGCGCCTCCACTGCAGAACTCGGTGATCGCTTCCAATT
>CAYQOF010000303.1:0-3383 GCA_964419035.1 uncultured Anaerolinea sp.
GATTGAATGGGCGCGGCTTTGAGACTGTTCCGTGAAGGGGCATTGATGAGCGCACCGGCTTTGATGAGATATTCCGCCGAATCGAGATGACCGAAGTAACACGCCAGCCCCAACGGCTGGAATCCGTCGTCCGTGTACGCGTTGACAAGTTCCGGGTCGCGCGCCAACAAACGGATGATGTTGTTGATCTTGCCGGTCGCCGCGGCTTCGAAGATCGTCAAGCCGACGGTCTTATCCGCCAGGAAGGAGGCGATCTCGGGTTGGCGATGATAGGCCGCGACCAGGATCGGGCTGAGTCCACTCTCCCTGGCGTGGATCAGGGTCGGGCCCAGAAGGAGGCGGCGTTCCACCTCACGCCTGTCCCCCCGTTTGATCGCGTCGAAAAATTCAGTGGTCATGCGCCGCCTTGGTGAAAGGGATTCACAAATGCTACGTGAACAGTGGTTCGTACTGCCTGCCCGATTCTATCATCGCTTCGATCTCCGCTTCGTTCAGGCGCGTGAAATTCCCGCAGGCTCGCAAGACCAGCGGCAGGATGCGTGTATCGCCCGCCGTACAAAGCCCGGTCACATCATACGAAAGAGCAAAGTCTACAGCCCGTTGAATTTCATCATATTCATCGAAAGGCTCATACCAGGTTGAGGCAGTCTTTTGCTTCTCGCCCCACGGTCCCTTGGTGATCGTCTTGATGACCATCGTGCCGACATCCTTCGCCTTACAGGTCTCGATCAGTTCCTCGGCATATTTTCGATATTCGGGATTCGCCATTTGGACGAAGTTCAACGGGAAAAGGATGGACTCGAAATCGAACCGCCTCAACGCTTCGAGATAAATTTGCGGAGCATTCGCCCCGTGACCTGTGATGCCGATAAATTTGATCAATCCTTCCCGACGCGCCTCCACGAACGCATCCAGCGCGCCGCCCTTCATCGTGACGGAGTCCAGTTCCTCCATCGTCGTGATGGCGTGGCATTGATACAGGTCGAAGGATTCGGTCTGCAGCCGCTCGAGCGATTGATGCAGTTCCTTCCACGCGCCATCCTTTGTCCGTTCCATCGTCTTGCAGCCGAGGAAGAAACGCCCGCGTTCGCGTTTCATCCACGGACCGACGCGTTGCTCCGCCTGCCCATAGGACGGGGCGATGTCAATGTGGTTGACGCCCGCCTCGATAACCTGTTCCATCACCCTGTCGGCATCTTCCTGTGAGATTTCCCAGAATGCCGCCGCGCCGAAAATGGCGGCCGTGCTTTGATGACCTGTGCGTCCGAATCTGCGTGTTTCCACTTTTGACTCCTTATGATTGAACGTCCCGAAGGTTTATCGAAAGACTATCCTGGGTCGGCCAAGCCTTCGGGACGATGTACACCATCATTCAAAAATCCTCATCTTCTTCCTGTTCCCCATACACGCGTTTGACGGCTCTTTCGATCTCCTCCTTCGAATGTCTTTCGCACGCCACAAGCGGACGACCGGCGTCCCTTACTTCCTTTCCGCCCGCGCTCATCACTTTACTGCCAACGTATCCCCCATCCGAATTGTAAACGACATACAACTGGTAAAGTTTGCCGCACACGATGCACCCGTGCATCTCGCCTTTTGTCTTGTTGCCAGCCATGCTCATTCTCCGATGATCTTCACCAGCACACGCTTCCGTCTGCGCCCGTCGAATTCCCCGTAGAAGATCTGCTCCCATGGACCGAAATCCAATTGTCCATTTGTGACTGCCACGACCACCTCGCGTCCCATGACCTGTCGTTTCAGGTGCGCGTCGGCGTTGTCTTCGCCGGTATCGTTATGGCGGTACTGACTCACAGGTTCGTGCGGAGCGAGTTTCTCCAGCCACTTCTCGTAATCGTGATGCAGACCGGATTCGTCGTCGTTGATGAAGACCGAGGCCGAGATGTGCATGGCGTTGACCAGAACGAGTCCATCCTTTACGCCGCTCTCGCGCACCGCCACTTCCACATCGGGCGTGATGTTCACAAACCCGCGCCTGGATGGGATGTTGAACCAGAGTTCTTTTCGATAGGATTTCATGGCATGTCCATTGTACACGAAATACAGCAGGGCTGATATCTCGCCCGTGAAAAACGAAGAGCCGGAGGCAGGAAGCCTCTGGCTCTTTTTTGTTCACTCACCTTACGCAGTGCGTCGCACCCTCTGCGTAACATCAGTTATTCAGTTGTCCGCAACTACACACTTGCCTGACTCTTATAAAACTTCCTCACGCGGGCGATCATTTGATTCTTCGTCATCTTGTCGGCGGCTTCCACCTTGACGAGCCGCTTTTGCATGGCTTTGTGCTTCCTGAGCGCTTTTCCGAATTCGATCTTGGCTTCGCCGGGTCCCATGACGAAGATCGAATCCGCGTCCCTGAGCGCGGCAATGACCTGCCGGTAATACTTGTTCAACAGCACCATGTAGCGGTCGTTGCGGCGCAGTTCCAGATCCCCTTTCTGGTTGAGTTTGCCTCCAAGCTGCGTACCGCCCGAAAAATGGGCGGGCGGCTCGATGTTGGAGGGAATCACGTCAACCCTGCCGTCCTTGTACCCGATGACGTACGCCTGTTTATGGTCAATCCATACTCCGATGTGACGATCCATACGACCTCCTTGTCTGAATTCGACTGTTAATGTGCGGTCGTTTCCCCCAAAGTAGTTATAGCACGCTCTTCGTGAAAAATCAATTCAATTATCGGCTTTCTCCACGACCACGGTCGCCTCGGTCAATAATGCGGCGATCGCTCCGATGGCGGCAAGCTGCGGGGCGATCAACGCGCCCACCACGCCAAACGTCAGCGGGATTTCAAAGACGGTCTTCCCTTCCCTGTCCTTGATGATCACGCGGCGGATATTGCCCTCCTTGATCAGATTCTTGACTTTGGCAAGCAGTTCCTCGCCATCCACGCGGAATTCCTCGGTGCGGACTTTTTCTTCAGACATGTCAGCCTCCTGTTTAGAAATGCCGTCTACTCACTACTACGAATCCCCTGGAATTACGTTGCAAAATGTCATTACGAGACGCTGGTCGAGTAGGCGTGTTCTTCGCCGTATCGAGGCCAAGTGACGAAGCAATCTCCCGGCAAAACAGGGGGACTGCCTCACAAAGGACACCCGCAATGACATTTACAACAAATCCCTAGCCTTCGCGACGACATTCTGCACCGTAAACCCGAACTTCTCGAAGATGACCTTATAAGAGGCGGATGCGCCGTAATGGTCAATGCCGATGACGGACTTTGCGTATCTTTCCCAGCCGAGGGTTGCTCCTGCTTCGACGGCGAGTCTTGCTGTGACATTTTTCGGCAACACAGACTCCCTGTATGCGGCATCCTGTTCCTCGAATAACTCCCAACTTGGGAAGGACACCACGCGCGTCGCGAT
>CAYQOF010000304.1:0-3366 GCA_964419035.1 uncultured Anaerolinea sp.
CGCTTCGGCGTAGCTGAAATCCTTGTTTTCGTTCAGGCGTAAGACCTGCTCCCATTACAAGAACTCGGAGATTTTGAAAATCTCCGAGTTCTGTTTTACACACGCAACAACGTTGTGACCGCAATGTCCTCGTCAATTTCCTCCCAGTGAATGCCGATTCCACGCGCGATGAAACGCCATTTACTCCGCTGTTCAGGAGTCGCATTTCGCAATCGGGTGAACCATTCCAACGGAACGGAGATCTCTCGTCCATCAGAAAGAGTGACCTGTAAAGTGTCTTCCGTAAAGCGAACATCTGTCGCTAAGACTGATGTGGGACTATGTGTTTCTAGGCTGTTCATACCATTTCTCCAGGAAGAACTCTCTATTTTCTTCCACTAACTCACGAACCTGACGAAGTTCCTTTGAATTATATCCAACTGCCCATACCAATTCAATTGGAGTGAGCCAAAACTTGGCGGCATTTTCCGCGCTTTCCACATGGATGTGGGGCGGCTCGTTGTTTTCTCTGCTGAAAAAGTAGAAGCGGTGCCTTCCAATAATTTTGACTGTGGGCATACGTTAATTATACTCGCTCACTTTCGACTCTTTCTTTCAGTTCCATCCCAATCCCCTCCTCAAACGAAAGCGGGCTGAACCCAAAATCTTTTTGCGCTTCGGCGTAGCTGAAATCCTTGTTTTCGTTCAGGCGCAAGACCTGTTCCGCTTTGATGGGGAACGGGATATGCATCCGCTCAAAGAGTCTCAGCAGGGCGACGACAGGCTTTGACGGAATGTGAAGTTTCCAGACTCGTTTGTTCATCGCTTTGGCAATCGTGTCAATGACTTCGTTATAGGTCAGCGGAGCTTTCCCTGCGATGTTATAACTTTTGCCAATGGTAACGTCCGATTTCAGGCAGCCGAGCACCGCCGCGGCGACATCGTCCACGTAAATGGGCTGCTGCAGATACTTCCCACCGCCAAAGACAGGGACGATCGGCGATAGGCGCATAAAGCGGATCAACCTCCACATGTTGCGGTCACGGGGACTGCCATAGATCATCGTCGGGCGCAGGATGGTGTATTTCAGTCCGCTGGTTTCGACGGCGAGTTCCGCCGCCACACGGACTTTCTTGCTGGAGGCATTCAACTGTGTGAAGATGGCGGTCGTGCTGATGAAGATGGCGCGCTTTATACCCGCGTCCTTTGCGGCACGAATGATCGAGTCCGCGTGACCGAAGCCGAGCGAGGCAATGTTGACGAGGGCGTCTGTCCCTGCCATGGCAGTGGCGAGGGATTCGGTGTCCGCAACGTCGCCCAATGCCCAATCCACATTCAAACCATCCAATGGAGAACGGTCACTGGAGGCGCGATAGAGACAGCGGACATCGTATCCGTTTTTGAGGAGGAGTGGGACGACGCGTGAGCCTGTGAAGCCTGTCGCGCCTGTGACGAAGATTTTCATGTCTGTTTTTTACCACGAAGGGTCACGAAGAAGCACTAAGGTTTTTTCCTTTGCGATCCTTGGTGCTCCTTTGTGGTTCAGGTTCTCCCAACCAGTGCCGCAAGTAACTCAAGTGTTTCGTTCAACTTGTCGCGGCGGTCGAGGTGTTTGACCAGATACTCACGGGCGTTCTGTCCCATTTGCCGAACGCGGCTGGGATCTTTCGAAAGTTCGAGAATGGTCTTCGCCAGCAGATCATCATTCCCAGGCTGGACAAAGACTCCCCCATTTGATGACTCGATCAACTGACGCGAGACGCCGTCAATGACCAGCACGGTCGTGCGTCCCGCCGCCATGTAATCGAAAACCTTGTTCGGATACGTCGTGCGGAACATAGGAATATCCTGCAAGATGGCAAGGCACACATCCGCAGAGGCAACCACACGCGGCATATCCTTTTTGGCGCGCACACCCGCGAAGATGACGTTCGACAGCCTCATCCGTTCCGCCTCCGATTGCAAGCGCCCCCGTTCCTTCCCGTCACCGAACAGGACAAATCGAATTTTATCTTCGCCATGCAATCGTTCCGCCGCGCGCAGAATCGTGTCAATGTCGTTTGCCTGCCCCAGCGCGCCCGCATACAGCACAACAAATTTATCCTGCAATTCCAACTCAGCGCGAATTAACGAGCCATCCACTTGTGGATTGAACATGTCCACGTCTGTTCCGTACGCGATGTAAGTCACTTTATTTTCGGGCACACCCTTCGCAATCATATATTCTTTATATGCGGGTGAATTCACCAGGATATGAGTCGCACGCGCGTATAAAAATTTTTCCAGCCGGCGCGCCAACGCGATCACAATCGGATTTTTCAACACGCCCATGCTCACGCCGAACTCGGGCCACAAATCGCGAACTTCCAGTAAAAACGGTTTGTGGCGAATCCACGCCACAAACCATGCCGAGACCGCCTGAAAGATCGGTGGCGTCGTGCCCATCACCAAATCCACCTCGCGCACCTGCATCGCCGTCCACACCGAACTGAACATGAAACTGAAAAACGAAATCACACGCCACACGTAACTGCGATGGAGGGCGGGGTAAATATAAGCGCGTAAAATCCGTACGCCGTCAATGACCTGCCCGGCATACACTCCGCGCCGCGCCACGGTACGCTCACCCGTTTGATAATTCAGATCGCTGGCGACGATGACCAGCTCATGTCCGCGCGCTTGCAGGAATTTCGCCAACTCAAAATGACGCGTATGTCCGGGTTCATCGGGTGAGACAAATGCCTGGTTAAGTAGCAGAATCCTCATCGGGGAGGATTATAGCATTGGGATGCGAATCCGCTTCCGGCTTAGGGGGAGGCGGATTCGCGTCAAAAAGCCTTTTTCCCCACTGAGAGTCGTTCCACCTATCCCGTTTCCACATCATTGGATACACGCAGCACTCGCGTCAAAAACTATCAGCCTTCATGACAGTCCAGCAAGGATGCCAGCCTGAGAGTCTTTGAGAGTCTCACCGCATAGAATTACACTTGCAGAAAGGAACTCATACACAATGGAAATCCCACGACACTGGAGACTCAAAAAACAACGCTATGGGCTGGTCGGCGAGGTCTGCCCGCACTGCGATTACAAGATCTTTCCCCCGCGCGATGTCTGTCCGAACTGCGGCGACGAAGCAAAAGACCTATATACTTTTAGCGGCAGGGGCGAAGTGTACTCCTACACCACCGTTTACGAGGCCCCCAGCGGCTACGATGCCAACGCTCCCTACACCGTCGCCCTGATCAAACTGAACGAGGGACCCATGGTCACCGCGCAATTGACCGACGTGGACAATAACGCCATCGAGATCGGCATGCCGGTGGAGATGGTCACACGGAAAATGAGAAATGACGGCGATGAGCGCGGATTGATCGTATACGGGTATAA
>CAYQOF010000305.1:0-3349 GCA_964419035.1 uncultured Anaerolinea sp.
CTTGCCGCCAGCGCCGCGCCGACGATTCCCGCATCATTCAGGAATTGCGCCGGGATGACGGGCGTTTCGATCTTCAACAGTGGAATGTATTTATCGGATTGCTTGCTGATGCCGCCGCCGATGATGAACAGGTCGGGCCAGAAGAGTTTCTCCATGGCGGCGAGGTATTTGTTCAAGCGTTTGGCGTATTTCTTCCAGGAGAGGTCCTCCAGTTGGCGCACCGCGTCGGAGGCGCGATGCTCCGCGTCCCTGCCGTTCATGTCGAGGTGACCGAATTCGGTGTTGGGAAGCAGTTTCCCGCGGTGGAAAATGGCTGTGCCGATGCCCGTGCCCAGCGTGATCATGATGACCGTCCCCGGCTGGCCCCTGCCTGCGCCGAACTTCATCTCCGCGAGACCGGCCGCGTCGGCGTCGTTGATCATCGTGCAGTTGCAGCCTGTGACTTTCGTGAATAATTCATCCGCGTTCAACCCGACCCATTTATCGGAAACATTCGCCGCCATCATCGTCACGCCCGCCTTGACCGGCGCGGGGAAGCCGATGCCGATGGAACCCTTCCATTCGAAGGAGCGGGCGATCTCAGCCACCACCTCTGCAACGGGTTCAGGATCAGCCCCCTTCGGAGTCTTGATGCGGATGCGGTCCGCAAGCAGTTTTCCAGTCCGTGTATCCACCGGTGCGCCTTTGATCCCCGATCCGCCTACATCAATTCCAAGCACTTGCATGAGCCACCTCCAAGTTTTCATTGACTTTACCATAGATGAGGATGAAGCGGAATACGACCCCGGCGTGTCGTCCATGGGAATCCGCCCTGTCTTTTTCTGAAATCTGTGATACACTCCGTCCGCTCTCGCTGGAGAGTAAAATTTTCTGGGAATTGTTTTGATCACTCCCCCCGAAAGACACGGGGCGAACGCCCGATGGAAGTTTGGTCGGGCTTTTTTGTTGGGCGGATGCGTCTGCGAAGACAAGTCTGATTGGCAGGAAGGAAGTGAAACGGAGTCATCGGAACATCCCATATCATGTCATTGCGAGGGCGATAGCCCGAAGCAATCTCCCTGCACGGCGAGGAGATTGCTTCGCTCCCTATGGTCGCTCGCAACGACACAAAAGGAAAACGATGACAACCGAATTTACCTCCCTCAACCTGCGTGACGAGGTCATGCAGGCAATCACGGAACTCGGCTACAACCAGCCGACGCCCATCCAGACCGCGCTCATCCCCATCATGCTCTCCGGAGCGGATGTGATCGGTCAGGCGCAGACCGGCACCGGCAAGACCGCCGCCTTCGCCCTCCCCATCCTCCACAACTTTCAACCGCAAAGACACGTGCAATGCCTCGTCCTCGCGCCCACGCGCGAACTCGCCCTGCAGGTCGCCGATTCGATGACCGAATATGGCAAACACCTCGACGTACGCGTGCTCGCCGTCTACGGCGGCCAGCCCTACGGACCGCAGATCAGCCGCCTCAACCGCGGCGTGGACGTCGTCGTCGGCACGCCCGGCCGCCTGCTCGACCTGATCGAACGCAACGCGCTCAACATCAAGCACATCAAGACCCTCGTGCTCGACGAAGCCGATGAAATGCTCAACATGGGCTTCATGGAAGATGTGGAAAAAATCCTTGCGGAGACTCCCGCCAAACGGCAGACTGCGCTTTTCAGCGCCACCCTGCCCCCGCGCATCCGCTCCCTCGCCAGCCGCTTCATGCGGGATCCTCAATCTGTCACCATTAAACGAGATACTCTCACACTGACAACGACCGAACAACGCTATTACCTCGTCCACGAAGCGGACAAGACCAACGCCCTGACGCGTCTCTTCGAGATCGAGCCGGTCAAGAGCGCGCTGATCTTCGCCCGCACCCGCGCCGAGACCGCGGCGCTCGCCAATGAACTCGTCGTGCGCGGCATCCCTGCCGAAGCCATCCACGGCGACTTGGATCAGAACGCCCGCGAACGCGTGCTCGGACGTTTCCGCTCCAACCAGTTGAAAGTGCTGGTCGCCACGGATGTCGCCGCCCGCGGGCTGGACATCGAAGATATCTCGCACGTCTTCAACTATCACCTGCCCGACGACGCCGAAGTGTACATCCACCGCATCGGGCGGACGGGTCGCGCCGGCAAGACCGGCGTCGCCATCACGCTGCTTTCCCCGAAAGAAAAGCGCCGCCTGCGCGAAGTGGAAGCGTTGACCAAGCAACAAGTCACAAAGATGGAACTGCCAACAGTGGCAGACATCCATCGTCACCGCGAAGGCAAGGTCGTGGAAAATCTGAAGATCTGGCTCGGGCGCGGACGATACAAACGCGAACTCGAAATGGTGCAGGAATTCATCGAAACGGGTCACGACCCGCTCAACATTGCCGCCGCCGCCATCAAGATCGCGCGCGCCGACGAAAAACAGCGTCCCATTGCCGAGATCGGGGAGGTAAAGTCTGACTACCGCAGTGAAAAACAATACAAGCCGAAAAACGCAGGACGGGAAACGTTCGGGCGGCGCGAACTGCCCATCAAGAGTCCCGCCAACCGCAAGCGCGGCGACTCATCGCACGAGGAGGGGATGGTCCGCTTGAAGATCAACAAAGGCAAAACCAGCGGCATCCGCCCGAACGACATCGTCGGCACAATCGCCTTCCATGCCAACGTCCCAGGCTACACGATTGGCAAGATCCGCATCGAGGACAGCATCACGTTCGTGGATGTCCCCGAGGAGGTGATGGAACAGGTAATGAAGCAGAACGGCAATTATCGCATCGGCAGGGAAAAGTTCAGCCTGGCAATGGCGAAGTAAAACAATCAGTCCCCGAAACCCGGGGACTTTTTATTGACAGGCATGTTTGTGTCTTCTACTCCAGCCATTCGATCCCATATTTCAGGGATATTCTCCGATGTTCCGCATCATCGAGGGCGCCAGCCTCCCGCGCCGCGGACAGTTCATCGAAGAAGTTCTCCATCCCGCCGGGGATGGCGGTCGCCAAATATCGTGACCGCGTCTTCAAGGGATTGTAGAGCGCGTGCGGAATCTGTTTCGGCAGGTGCGCCGCGCCGCCAGTGACCGCCTGTAATTTTTGACCGCCGACTCTGATCTCGATAGCGCCCTCCAGCACATGGACGACTTCATCTTCATGCTCGTGCACGTGGAGTCGGTTGCCGCTTTCGCGATCGAACTCGAATTCAAAGAGATAATAGGCGCCGCCGGTGTGTTGACCTGTCAGTTTGTGCGTCACACCGAGGAATTCCAGGGCTTTGCCTGAGGTAGGCGGAACGACGATGGGCTGAGGATGATAAGGGTTCATAATCTGCTCCTTTACCTATAAAACTCAAACGAAAAGGCGGCTGTTACGCC
>CAYQOF010000306.1:0-3314 GCA_964419035.1 uncultured Anaerolinea sp.
GACTTGTTTGATACATGCGATGATTTTCAAAGTGAGCCTCCTTGATTTACGATTTCAGATTTGCGATTTACGATTTTCCTTCATCAATTTCAGTAATAGTAAACATGCCATCACCACCAACACATTCACCGCGTATCCATCCGTCATTGCGAGTCTTCGAGAAGCAATCCCAAACACGGGATGCAATTCCACGGCATGACGGAGATTGCTTCGCTCCGCTCGCAATGACGGGTTAGAAAGGCTCGGCAAAGAACTCGTCATACAAATCCTTCCATTCGGGATTCTTGCTGTTGATCAAATCAATCTTCTTTTGCCTCGAGCCGCCTTTGATCTGTTTCTCGCGGGCGATGGCTTCAGGCATCGTCTCGAATTCTTCGTAGTAAACCAGTTTGTTTACATTATATCTACTTGTAAAACCACCGATCAGTTTTTCCTTGTGCTCGTTGACCCTTTTGAATAAATTGCTCGTGACGCCCGTGTAGAGAACTTTGTTGTACTTGTTGGTCAGGATATAGACACAAGGGCGAAGTTCTCGTTTCATTATTTCTCTTTATTTCCGTCATTGCGAGGGTGCTCTTCCCGAAGCAATCCCCAACCCCACAAGCGGAGATTGCTTCGTCGGGGAAAACCGTCCCTCCTCGCAATGACGAGTTATTGGAGGTAAGCCATCACCACCAACATATCTGCCGCAAGGACAGCGACTAGCCCAAACAGGCTGAAAACCTTTTGCCGGAGCACCCATCTCTGCTTGTTCTCCACCCGCTTGAGGAAAAAGTCCCTGAAGGGATAGATCGTCGGCTCGCGGGTGAGGCTATCATAAATGGACCGGTAATACTCGTCCGTTTTGAACCAGAGCCTGTAGGTGTTGGAAAAGAACAGCAGGCTGAAGAGCAGGAAGAGAATAACAAATCCGAGAGAGGGCTGATCCATGGTGGGTATGATTTTTGGGACAGATCTCAGTTTCTTTATTCTATCCGCGGGGAATTGCCCAAGCCATTGTCATTTGGTACTCGTCTGACGGATAAGTTTCCCTGTTTTTCATTGAATGCTCGTCTGGCTCAGGATTTTTCCCGTTCCCGGGTCCAGGTCGCAGGCGTGACCGTTGATCGTGTAGGTGGACAGCGTCATGCCGTCTTCGTTGAAGCGGACGCGCGAGTACAGTGTGTCGGCGCTGGGTTTTTCCGCTTTCCAAACGATTTTTCCGTTTGCCGAAATACAATACAAATTGGATTCGCCGCGCGGGAAACCGTCTGGATTCTCCAGGATGACGTATCCATGCATGGTCTGGATGGATTTGTCAATTTTCGTGTGAAGGGGGTTGATCTCCATGCTTGTATGTTCCGTGTGGAGGGCGCGGCGCGCTCGCGTATCATCCCTGCCAGAAAGCCTCGTCGTAGGCGGGCGCTTCACAACGGAGGGGTTTGTCGGTCCGCTCGCCGAGGGCATAACCAGCCTGGATCAATATCTGGATTTCGGAACTGCCCTCATAGATCATCGCGCCTTTTGAATTTCTCAAATAGCGTTCCACATCGTATTCGTCGCTGAACCCGTACGCGCCGTGGATCTGGATCGCTTCGTTCGCGGCGCTGAAGGATGCTTCGGTGGCGAACTTCTTCGCGAAGGACGTTTCGCGCGTACAGCGTTTGCCCTGATTCTTCAACCAGCCCACTTGACAATAAAGCAGGCGCGCGATCTCATAATCCTGTGACATTTTCGCAATCTTCTCCTGAATCAGTTGATGCTCCGCGATTGGTTTGCCGAACGTTGTGCGCGTCCCGGCGTACTTTACGCTCGCTTCGAGACAGGCGCGGATGATGCCCGTCGCGCCGGATGCCACGGTGTACCGTCCGTGGTCGAAAGCGGACATGGTGATCTTGAATCCCTCTCCCTCTTCGCCAAGCCGGTTTGCGACGGGAACTTTTACGTCCGTAAATGAAATCCATCCTGTCGAACCGGCGCGCACACCAAGTTTGCCGTGGATGTCGCCCGTTTTTACGCCGTCGCTGTGCAGGTCAACGATGAAGGTGGAGAGTCCCTCAGAAGGCTTCGGGGAGGATGGGTTGGTTTTAACGGTGACAAGCGCCAGGTCCGCTTTGGAGGCGAGGGAGATCCACATTTTTTCGCCGTTCAGGATGTAGTAGTCCCCGTCCCGTTTTGCGGAGGTCCGCATCGCCGCCACATCCGACCCCATGCCGGGTTCCGTGAAAGCGCCGCATCCGATCTTTTCGCCTTTTGCCAGCGGCGTGAGGAACTTCTGCTTCTGCTCCTCGGTTCCCCATTGGAAAACGCTCATCCCGCACAATCCCGTATGCACCGACATGACGACGCGCAGATGGGTGTCCATCGCTTCGAGTTCCTCGCAGGCGAGACCCCAGGCAAGGTAGTCCATGCCCTGCCCGCCGTAACGGATGGGGAAGGGGAGACCGAGGATGCCGAGTTCGCCCATGCGCTTGAGCATGAAAGGGATCGGTTCCTGTTTGCGGTCGTATTCCTTGATGACGGGTGCGGTCTCCTTTTGGACGAAGTCGCGCACCATTTTTCTTGTCATTTCGTGTTCGGAGGAGAGGGAGAAGTCCATGGAGGGTTCCTGTGTGAAGATTTTCTTTAATTATACCTTGTGGATGACCTTCGCCCTGCTTCGAACAAGATTGAACCGCGAAGCCGCGAAGAACGCGAAGAGAACTGGAAGGACGCGAAGGAAATCCCTTCGCGAGGTTCGAAGAACTTCGCATCCCTCGATTCTTCGCGGTTATAAAGAAAACTGCTCATTAAATAAAAAATGCCCGACGCGTTTTGACTCCGCGTCGGGCTAGGGAATGTGGGTGTCCTCGGTCATGATTTCCTCTCGACACCCATGTTGCTCAGCTCTTCCGAATTGATGTCCGCGACGAGCAGGTTTGCGCCGGCGATGACGGCGAACACGAGCAAACAGATTACGACAACTACTGCGAACATAGGGCGCCTCCTTTCTTATTGATATATCCAATTAACCGCTTTCAGTCCGATAAGTTGTATCCCCTAACAGTACTGTTTCATTCTCCGGAGAGGGGAAATTTTCAAGACTGCAAGGGTCTTATACAAGACGACGAACAGCGTTTTTTGTTCCATTAATCCCTACGATGTTCCGGATGAAATGTTGCAAACAGGCGAGGAATGCCTCGTCTGATATGAATTCCCGTCCAGGTTGACAAAACCACCCTTTGGGATAAAATTTAGTCCGCCAAACGATTGCCGAAGTGGCGGAACTGGCAGACGCGCTACGTTCAGGGCGTAGTGAGCTTACGCTCATGAGGGTTCAAGTCCCTCCTTCGGCA
>CAYQOF010000307.1:0-3311 GCA_964419035.1 uncultured Anaerolinea sp.
CTTCCCGCCATCATCGAAATGCCTGCGGAAGCGTTCGACGAATTCTTCTCTCGTGTAACTGTGACTCTGCGGACCGCGCTGTTCCAAACAATAGACCGCCGCGAGTGAACCGATCTCGCCGCACAACTTCCAATCGAAGCCACGCGAGTAACCCGCCAGGAATCCGCCGCGGAACGCATCGCCGACTCCTGTTGGGTCAATCACCTCATCTTCCGGCACGGTCGGGATGTGAACCGTATCGTTTTCCATGTACAAATCCGCGCCGTCCTTGCCGCGCGTGATCACCAACACCTTTACATGCTCGAGGATCTGATCAAGGCTCCAGCCGGTCTTCTTGGAGATCAACCCAAATTCGTAATCGTTGCAGAAGAGGAATTGCGCGCCTTCCATGTCGCGCGCCAGTTCGCTTCCTTCGAGACGAAGGACCTGCTGGCTGGGATCATAGAGGTACGGAATCCCCAGTTCCCTGCTTTCGGCTGGGAACTTCTTCATCGCATCCGGCGCGCTTGGCGAAACAATAACGAGATCAGGTTTCTTATTGAGTTCCTTCAGGGATTGGGTCGCGGAGTGCGCCATCGCTCCAGGGTAGAAAGAGGCAATTTGAGCGGAAGCCCGGTCCGTCGTCGCGAAGAACGAGGCGGTGAATTCGCCGGGGATCACCTTCATCAGCGAAGTATCCACGCCTTTGGATTCGAGCCATTCGCGATAATCCCCAAAATCCTCTCCCACGGTTGCCATCACGCGCGGACGAGCGCCGAGCAAAGCCATCGTGTACGCAATGTTCGGCGCGATGCCGCCGCGCTGTTTGGACATGCCGTCAACAAGAAAGGAAAGACTGATCGAGCCCAATCGTTCGGGCAGGATTTGTTCCTTGAAATGACCGGGGAAGGTCATCAGATAATCGTAGGCAACAGAGCCGGTAAGAAGAATGTCCATGTGTCCTCTGTCATTGCGAGCCCGACACTTGCACCTGCATGCAAGTGCAGGTGGGGGCGAAGCAATCTCCTGTTGCAATGAGAGGATTGCTTCGTCGGGCTTTCAGCCCTCCTCGCAATGACATTATGAATTCGCAATGACATAAACTCGCAGTAAAAGGCGTGACGCGGGTGCGTCACGCCAATGTCAGCGGGCAAAAGTTTATCACGCGATGCCTGTACTGTCTAGAAAAAAAGATCGTCTATTCTCCCAACACAGCCTTCCTCAAGTTGATCTCGAAAGGCGGATACACCGCTCCATTCTCGGTAACGATTCCTGTGATCAAACGATTCGGTGTGACGTCGAAAGCGACGTTGCGCGCTTCCGCTTCGATGGGCGCGACGCGTTCCCCATGAAATTCGATTCCCAGCACTTCTTCGGGGTCGCGCTCCTCGATGGGGATCAAGCCGCCGTGCGCCAGCGACAGGTCCACTGTTGAGGTGGGGACGACAGAATACGCAGGGACGTTATTATCATGCGCGGCTAACGCAAGCATATAGGTGCCGATCTTGTTCGCCACGTCTCCGTTTGCGGCAACGCGGTCCGCGCCGAATAGGACTTTCTGCGCTTTGCCCGCTTTCAGGAAATATCCCGCCATGTTGTCGCTGATGATCTCATAAGGGATGCCGTATTGCTCGAGTTCCCACGCGGTGAGGCGCGCGCCCTGCAATCGCGGACGGGTCTCATCTACCAGTACATGGATGCGTTTGCCCTGTTCGTATGCGGTGCGGATGACGCCAAGCGCGGTGCCCCAATCCACAGTGGCGAGCGCGCCCGTGTTGCAGTGATGGATGATCGTGTCGCCATCGTTGATCAATGCCGCGCCATGCTCGCCCATGCGTTTGTTGATCTCCACATCTTCGTCAGCGATGCGCTGCGCCTCCTCGAGAACGAACTGGCGGATGGAATCCGCGCTCGCTGCGCTCGGAGATTGGAGACTGGAGACTTTGTTGAGGATGCGGTCAATTGCCCAAGCCAAATTGACCGCCGTCGGGCGCGCGGCTTTCAGGGTTTCAGACGCGGCTTGCAGATCTGCGAGCAGATCGGAGGCTGATGAAGTCTTTGATTCGAATCCTGCAAGCGCCAACCCGAACCCGGCGGCGGCTCCAATGGCAGGCGCGCCGCGCACGACCATGTCCCTGATTGCCTGCGCCACAGACTTGCAATCTCGATAGGCAATGATTTCAAAGCGACCAGGCAATATGCGCTGGTCAATCATCTTGAGTTGTTCGTCTTCCCAAAATACGGTTCGCATGGACGAATTTTACACTGAAATTTACGAGTTGGTTGTCCGGCAGCCATCCACATAGAATCGTCAATTTCCATATAATTCAAAATATGAACATTATCATCAACATCCTCGGCTGGACAGGTTCGATTCTGTATCTGCTTGCGTATGCGCTGGTCTCCCTGAAAAAGACCGAGGGCGATTCGCTTTTGTATCAAGGCATCAATATTTTTGCGGGCACGCTGCTCGTCATCTACACGGTTTATCTGGGGGCATACGCCACGACGGGTCTCAACGCGGTTTGGGTGCTCATCGGTTTGGTCACGCTGGGACGAAAATGGCTTATACGAAACTGAAACCGCGCTTCACGCCGGGAGCGCGCGTCGAAGAGCTTTCGCGTGACGCGGCTCATTATCGTTTGACGATCCCACCTGGAAAGGCGGATGGATACCGCCTCGCGCAACTGGATGACTACGCGAAATTTCCAAGAGGGCAATTCCCACACCGCTTCCCTCCTTCGACTTCCGTTTCGACACGCTCAACGCAACGGCTCAGGACAAGCCTCAGCCTGTCCGCGCGGACTTCGAGCGACTCCATCCCCGGAACTTGGGGATTCGGGCTGTGGAATGATCCATTCGGGTTATCGCTCGGCTTTGGAGGGAATCCGTGGCGTTTGCCTGTATTGCCGAACGCGGTCTGGTTCTTCGGCGCGTCGGAGGAGAATTATTTGTCGTTTCGTGATCCCCGCGCTGAGCGGAATGAAGTGAAGACAAAGCGCGCTTCGACTTCGCCGCCAACGGACGGCGGCTCCGCTCCCCCTGCGGGGACTTTGCAGCGCGATGAAGTAGCCAATGGATTTCTCGCGCAGACGTTTCGCTCACCGAAGTTTCATCCGTTGCTGATCCCCGCGGGGCTTGCCCTTCCCTTCTCACGCAGGATGTCGCGGCGGCTGCTGAGCCGGGTCATTGCGGAGGATGGAATCCAATTGGGCAGCCGGCGTTCTCCAATCCAGTTGCGTAGTCAGCGTTCTCTAACGCCTATGGACGCGGAAAGATTCAGCGTGGACCCGACCCAATGGCACAGATACAGGCTCGATTGGCGCGAGAAG
>CAYQOF010000308.1:0-3278 GCA_964419035.1 uncultured Anaerolinea sp.
ATCCCCATCGAGGCGTTCAACGGGGACGCGCGCCGCACGCTCGAATATCACGAACGTGTGTTGAGCGCGGACAATATGAATTTCCTGCGCTCGCTTCCCCACGAGTTGAAGGTGCGCGGCAAAGCGAGCATTGTGCATGGAAGCCCGCGCGATTCGGTCTGGGAATACATCCTCAACTCGCTTTCGGCGCGCCTGAATTTCGACCATTTCGCCACGCCCTGGTGTTTTGTGGGTCATTCGCATTTGCAGTGCATGTTCCAGTTGAACACAGGAACAGATCGCGTGAACCTGGGGCCCATTCGCGCCGGGGAGCCTGTCCATTTGCAGCCGCGCGCCATCCTGAACCCCGGCTCAGTGGGACAGCCGCGCGACCGCGACCCGCGCGCCGCCTACGCCATCTACGACCCGGACGAACAGACCTGGGAACCGCGCCGCGTCGAATACAACATCCCCGAAGTGCAGGAACGCATCCGCGAGGCGCGCCTGCCCGAGAAACACGCCATACGGATCGCGGAGGGGTGGTAATTGGTGGTCGAGTAGGGCGAGGGATTGTCGGGCCTGTACCGAGACCACGGGGGGAGACTGGAGATTGACGGTGGTCGAGTAGGGCGAGGGCGAGGGATTGTCGAGCCCGTATCGAGACCACAGGGAGAGCGGAGATTGGAGATTGACGGTGGTCGAGTAGGGCGAGGGATTGTCGAGCCCGTATCGAGACCACAGGGAGAGCGGAGATTGGAGATTGACGGTGGTCGAGTAGGGCGAGGGATTGTCGAGCCCGTATCGAGACCACACAGAGAGTGAGAGTGGCGGGGAACTTTTTGTTGAGGGACTCGTCTGTAGGGTAGTCACCTTACATTCATCAAGGAGAAGAAAACCATGAAACGAACATTACTCACAATCGCAGTTACTGCCGTGGTTGTGTTGACGCTGGTGGGGATCATATCATCGCTGTTCATGAGAGGCGCCGCGTATAGCAATGTCTCACGCAGTCTGGATGTGGGATATGGCGGGGGAGGCGCTGCCCAGCCGGAATATTACCCCGCCGCTCCATCCGCGCCGATGATGGACGTGAGCGCGGAGAGTTTCGTCAAGTCCGATTATGCCGGTAACGTCGCGCCGCTGGCGCAGGTCGAGCGCAAGATCATCAAGAACGCGGACCTGAGCGTGGTCGTCAAGGACCCGGCGCAAAGCATGAAGGACATCACCGCCCTCGCCGAAGGGATGGGCGGCTACGTCGTTTCCTCGAACCTGTATCAAACCTCCTTCGGACCGAACAACATCCCCGTGCCAGAGGGCAGCATCGTCGTCCGCGTGCCTGCGGAAAAACTCAACGACGCGCTGGAGCAGATCAAGGGCGATGTAGTCAAAGTCCAATCGGAGAATGTTTCCGGGCAGGACGTGACGGATCAATACGTGGATCTGCAATCCCGCCTGACCGCCAAACTGGCGACCGAAAAGAAACTGCTCGAGTTCCTCGAACAAGCCGAGAAAACGGAAGATGCCCTGGCTGTCTACCAGCAGTTGCAACAGGTGCAGAGCGACATCGAAGTCCTCAAGGGACAGATCAGATACATTGACCAGTCCGCCGACCTGTCGTCCATCAGTGTCCGTCTGGTCGCGGAGGAGACCGTGCGTCCCATCGAAATCGGCGGATGGAGACTGCAAGGCACAGCCAATGACGCGGTGCAGGACCTGATCCTCTTCACCCAGGGATTCGTCCGCTTCCTGATCCGCTTCTTCCTGTCGTTCCTGCCCGCCCTGATCCTGATCGCCATCCCGGTCTATGGGCTCTTCCTCGGCGGACGCGCGGTCTATCGCCGGTTCAACAAGTCGAAGGTCGCGGTGGAAAAGAAGGAAGAGATCGTAAAGAAGTAAAATCCATTTCAATGTCTTCACCGTCCCGAAGGATTTGAGCGACGCAATAAAGTCGTTCAACGAACCTTCGGGACGTTCTGTTTAGCATGTATAATCCCTCTCAATGGAAAAACTCGTCCGCGACGCGCTGGAATTGTTCAACGTCCATATCACAGGACGGCAGGTGATGTCGTTGATCAGGTACGAGAAGGAATTGCTGGAATGGAACCAGAAATTCAACCTGACCGCCATCCGCGACGCGGAATCGATCCGCACAAAGCATTTCCTCGATTCGTTTTCGTGCGTGCTGGCGTGGAAAGCCTATCCGCCGGAACGCCTGATTGACGTTGGCACGGGCGCGGGCTTTCCGGGGCTTCCCCTCAAGATACTCTATCCACACATGAAATTGACGCTGGTCGAATCGGTCGGGAAGAAAGCCATGTTCTGCCAGCACATCGTGAGCGTGCTTGGCTTGGAGGATGTGGACGTGATCCACAAGCGCGCCGAGGCTCTGGGACAGGACCCGGGACATCGCGAAGGTTACGATTGGGCGGTGGCGCGCGCGGTGGCGAACCTCAGCGTGCTGGGCGAATATCTCATCCCTTTCGTGAGGCTTGGCGGAAAAATGCTGGCGCAAAAAGGCGAAAGCGGACCCGCCGAGGCGCAGTCCGCGGAAAAGGCGATGAAGTTACTGGGCGGAAAACTGGATCAGTTGATCCCGGTCCATTTGCCGGGCGTGGCGGATGACCGTTACCTCGTCATCGTGGACAAGGTTGCGGCAACGCCTCCCAAATATCCGCGCAAGCCGGGCATGCCGGTGAAACAGCCGTTGTAATGTGCGTTGACGCAATTTTTGATACGGCTTATACTCCCAAAAAATATGCCCACCCTCTCCATCTTCGATGGCATCAAGATCTCCATGTTCTATCGCGACCACCAGCCGCCTCACTTTCACGCCGCGCGGGGTGACGAGGAGGCGGAAATCGGGATTGACCCCATCATGATTATCGAAGGAGGTCTATCACGTACAACACGTTCCAAAGTATTTGAGTGGGCGGCGATTCATCAGGCGGAACTACGCGCGAACTGGGAACTGGCGCGCGCAGGCTTGCCCTTGCACAAGATCGCCCCGCTGGATTAACAGGAGCATGAATAATGATCATCCATGTAACAAAAGCAAAGGTTGTCGGCGACTACTCGCTTGAACTGACCTTTGACAATGGCGTTCAGAAGCGCGTGAATCTGCGCCATGAACTTTATGGTCCGATTTTCGAGCCGCTTCGCGATCCCTCCTATTTTGCAAAAGCCTATGTGGATCCGGATTCGCGCACTGTCACCTGGCCCAATGGCGCGGATTTCGCCCCTGATTTTCTATATCAAATGGAGGCTGAAGAGACGCCGACTACGCCTGTGACCGCGTAACG
>CAYQOF010000309.1:0-3267 GCA_964419035.1 uncultured Anaerolinea sp.
TGGATACGCTCGTGGTGGAGTTGGCGCGGTAACATGTCACACCTGCACTTGCACGCAGGTGCAAGTGTTGCGAGTGTTGGTCGAGTACGAAGGTATCGAGACCAGAGCGAAGCAATCTCCTGATTTCAAAACAAACTTTCCTGCCTCGGCTCATCCTCCTCGCCGGGACCTCGCCACCCATACTTCCTAAAATCAACTTTATCCTTCACGAATGTGACACCCTCTTCTTCGAGCAATTGACGTTGCCTCTCTGCGCCGGGGCGGTCGCTGATCTTGCCTTGCGAATTGATGACGCGCTGCCACGGCACATCGTCGGGGCAAGCCGCCATCGCGCCGCCGACCCAGCGCGGGCTGAAGGCTTTGTACGATTCAAAGTCCACGCCGTTCGGGATGGGAAGCATCTGCGCGATCTGTCCATACGAGGCGACCTTCCCGCGCGGGATTTTCCGCACGAGGTTCCAGACCTGTTCGTAATAGGCTTGCTGGTTGGGAGGGGAGGTGTAGCGCATAATATGTCATTGCGAGGGGTGATCCCGAAGCAATCTCCTCGTTCAGGTGGAGAATTGGAGATTAGAGACTTGCGAACTTTCCGCCGGTGATGGTCTTCTCCTGTAGTTGACGCGACGTGTCGAAGGTTAATTCTACTTCGATCTGTTGAAAGCAACGGTTCGCGCCGATCAATCCCTTGCGGACGAGGTATCCGTCGCCTTCATCGTTGAGGCTGAGGTCGTTGTCGAGGTCCACGCGCCCCTCGATGACCTCGCCGCAGCGATTGCATTTGACCTGGAAGATGTAATATCGCTTTTCGGGTTTTGCGGTCACGCCGCTGAAGAGTTTTTTGAGGAAGGACATAAATATTTCTCTTTCATTCCAACTCGGCGGTTGAGTAGGGACGGTGATTTTTCCGTCCCGTATCGAAACCATCAGTTACAAGAAAACCTCTTGTAACAATATTACTTTTGCCGGCATGCTGGTCTCGATACAGACGAGACGCTTCGCGCACTCGCCCTACTCGACCAGCGGGATCATTTCAATATCTCCTCTATTCTACCCAACTCCTCCTCGCTGAACTTCAACTTGCTCGACGCGGCGAGGTTGTCTTCGAGTTGCTTGACGCTGCTCGCGCCGATCAACGATGATGTGACAACAGGATTCCGCAGCGTCCATGCGATTGCCATTTGCGCGAGGGATTGTCCGCGGGCTTGGGCGAGTTCGTTGAGTTTCTCCACTTTGGGGAGGTTCTTTTTGACGTGATCGGGCGTGAGCCAGACGCGCTCGGTTTTGGAGGCGCGGGCGTCAGATGGGATTCCGCTCAGGTAGCGGTCGGTCAACTGTCCCTGCGCGAGAGGCGAGAAGACGATGCATCCGATCCCCTCCTCGGACAGCACATCCAGCAATCCATCCTCGATCCATCTGTCGAACATGTTGTAGGACGGCTGATGGATGAGCAGCGGAGTCCCCATCTGACGGAGGATGCGCGCGGCTTCACGCGTCATTTCGGGACTGTAACTTGAGATGCCAACGTACAGAGCCTTGCCCTGTCTGACGGCGGTGTCGAGCGCGCGCATGGTTTCCTCGAGCGGAGTCTCGGGGTCGGGGCGGTGACTGTAGAAGATGTCCACGTAGTCGAGCCCCATGCGTTTAAGGGACTGGTCGAGGCTGGCGAGCAAATATTTGCGCGAGCCCCATTCGCCGTACGGACCTTTCCACATTTGATAGCCTGCCTTGGTGGAGATGACGAGTTCATCGCGATACAGGCGAAAGTCCTGATTGAATAGCGTTTTGAAATTTTCCTCGGCGGAACCCGGCGGCGGACCGTAGTCGTTGGCGAGATCGAAGTGCGTGACGCCGAGGTCGAAGGCGCGGCGGGCAATGGCGCGGCTGTTTTCGAGCCTGTCCACGCCGCCGAAGTTGTACCACCAGCCGAGCGATATGGCGGGAAGTTTGAGTCCGCTTCTGCCGGCGCGGTTGTAGGTCATGGTGTCGTAGCGGGTGTCTGAGGGGAGATAGGGCATAGTGATTCCTTTCGAATGGGACGCGGATTAACGCGGAGAACGCGGATTTTTAATTGATTTTTCCGCGTCCGATTAAGATAGAAGGATAGCACCAAAGTTACTTCCAGGTTACAGTTTTGCGGGAATTGTCGAAGGCTTTGCGGATGAATTGAGGTTTGGGTCCGAAGTTGAGCAGTAGTCCGACCTCATAAGACGTGGCGCGCAGATAGTTTAGAAGTTGCGCTTCGTGTTCTGCCAGGAGGCGGGAGACTGCTTTGATCTCAACAATCACTACATCTTCCACCAGAAGATCAGCGAAATATTCACCAACGACCTGCTCTTGAAAATACACAGTAATCTTAACCTGCTGTTGCGCCTTCAAGCCCATTGCAGTCAACGCGATGACCAACGCGTTCTCATATACTTTCTCAAGAAATCCGTAACCAAGTTGCGGATACACTACTTTATAAAATGCGTGCAGGATTTTGTCGGTGATCTCGCCATGCTTGAGAATGGTCTGTCCTTCGAGCATATTTTAAACCTCCGCGTTTTCCGCGCTCGTCCGCGTCCCAATTTATTTTTCGATAGGTTCCGTTATAAAGTGAATCAGTCTATACTCTTTCGTGACCGCGTCCAACTGCTCATCGTTCAACTTCTTCGGGTTGACCCCAAACAGCGGACCCGCGAATCCTGACCCGATGATGACCTGTCTCATCAGGAAGGCGCGGCGCGGCGAATCGAAAACATCCTCTGCATGGGCTTTGCGTTTCCCTTCGGGCAGCCACAATAGAACCTCCGGGTTCGCCATGATGTTCTTGTACCAATCCGATGTCGCCCCGAACCCCGCCGTGCAGTAGACTTCACCGTCCACGATTGCATAATTGACTGGCGTGAGGTATTCCTTTCCGCTTTTGCGCCCGCAGTGTTTGATGACCATGATGCGGCCGCTCACCGATGGCATGATATTCATCGTCCATCCCAAACCGATGCGCAGCATGAACACCATGAAAGGGTTCATCGCATGGAATACCCTGCGCAGGGTATCCAACTGCTTCGGCGTAAATTTTGAAACGTCCATGTTCCCTCCCGAAAACCAAAACCTCTTACCACGATGGGCACAACACTTGCACCAGCACGCAAGTGCAGGTGAGGAACACAAAGGTCTTTCAATTTTTTTCTTTGTGACCCTTGGTGTCCTTTGTGGTGAAAAATTTCAAAACTCCCACTTCCTCAATGCCTCCATCGCCTTGTAATGCGTCAAATCCAGTTGCAG
>CAYQOF010000310.1:0-3267 GCA_964419035.1 uncultured Anaerolinea sp.
CAACACAGGCGATCCCTTGAACTCGAACGGATCGCCTGTGGGTTTAATCTTACGATTCTGACAGGAAAAACAAACCAGGCACAGATATAATGCAGGAAATCCCATGAATCTCTCAGGCATCCTTTCCAGCAGGCGGTATACCACGGCAACCATTCTTACCGTCGCGTCGATCCTTGCCTATCTATTAATTAACATCTTTGTCATCGGGGGAGATGGTTTTGTCTATTCATTGAACAACAACATTGCCATTCCTCTGTCAATCATCACCACGTTATTTGCCTTTTCCCTGTGGAGCCTTGTGAATACGGGCTTCGCCAACCGTCTGTTATGGGGCGGCTTGCTGACCGGGTGGGCGCTCTGGACGGTCGCTGAGATCCTCTGGGTGGCATATGGATTTTTGTATCAGGATATCCCGTACCCCTCCCCGGCGGATTTATTCTGGTTGATTGGCTACATTCCCATGGGGTATGGGCTTTATTACCGCAGTCGGGAGATTCCCACAAAATTAAGCCCGCCGCAGGCGGCGATCCTTTGGACGATCTCCCTGGCGACGATTGTCATCACAACGGTATTTGTTTTGATCCCCATCATCGAGAGCAATGATGCCGACAACTGGCTGGAAAGCATTCTCAATGTGGTTTACCCGCTGGCTGACCTCTTCCTGTTGATAATCGTAATGAGGCTTATCTTTGTATATGGAGGCGGTGATTACAGTTTTGGCTGGAGCCTGCTGACTGCCGGGTTTATCCTGCATTCCCTTTCCAACCTGATCTTTTCGTACGCGAGCCAGTTGGACATTTACTACCCGGAACTCAAGGCGAATTTCATCAGCAGCGTTGCAATTGACGCCCCGTATAATATTTCCTACCTGCTGTGGCTTCTTGGTTTGTACGCATTGCGGCTCACCTTGAGCAGGCACAAGCCCTTCGGGGAGATCGCCCAACTTCATCTGGTGCCCAATACCAGCGTCTTGATCTTCCTGAAAGGCGACAATACGGTCTTTGATACAAGCCACAACATCAGGCTTGTCTCCAGCGCGCCCGTCAGGACAGGCGTCACCCTTGCGGAACTGCTGGACATCCCCCAGCAGGAGGCGCAGTCCATTCTCGAAGCGATCCAGGCGGATGGAAAAATAACGGATCGGCTTATTTCCATCAAGGATTGCCCTCGCGTTTCGCCGGAGGCGTACTTGAGCGGAATAGCCGCGATCTCGCCCAGCGGGAAATATTCGGGATGCAACCTGGTTATGCGGATCCTGGTTGAGGACGACTATACGCTCGACGAGAAATTATCCAGGGAACAGAAATTCATGGTTTCCCATTTGCGGAAAATAACCGGCTCATCCGAGAGGCACCAGATCAGGAAACTGCTTCTGGATTACCACCTGGCTTATCTCAGGCAGTTGTACAACCTTGCATTTCACACCGGTGGAGCGCAACTCAGCCAGACCCTGATGGAACACCTCCAGCAAATAGACAGGGAACATCAATGGCAACTGCAGTTCCATCCTGACACCCTGTTGACCAACTCGGATTACCAACTCAAACTGCTTCGGGATGCGCTGCCTGTTTTACTGAAAGAGGCAAAGCATTTTGTCTCCCTATTGACCGATCCGGTTTCAGTCGAAACTGAAATGCAGTCCATATCCTCACAATTCAGCGAAGCCGCGCATAAAAATGTTGAATTTTACAGTTGACAACCAATTCCGATGGGATTCGAGAGTCGGGCATCCCCGACTCTCTTCGATTCCCCCTCTTTCTCCCCCGTTCGATCAACCCGGCGATGGACTGCGCTTCAGACTCACGATGAATTTGGTTCCCTGATCGAGAACGCCCTCCACCCTGATATTTCCCCCCGAGTTCCTCCACAATGGATTTGACAATGCAAAGCCCAATGCCGTTGTTGCGCTGGAACAATCTTCGCATCTTAGTCCTTTGTGCCCCTTTGTGTCATTTCGACATCGCTCAATGCAAGCCTTCGTGGTGAAGATTTAAACATCTCTGAGACGGGAAAACTACAGCGCACAAGAATGGGATAGAATACATCCCATGTTCACAGACCAGGTAGAAATCCACGTCAAATCCGGCAAAGGCGGCGACGGCATGGTGCATTTTCGCCGTGAGAAATTCATCCCGCGCGGCGGACCCGATGGCGGCGATGGCGGCAGGGGCGGCGATGTCATCCTCGAAGTCAAACCCACGCTCAACACGCTTTCGTCGTTTCGGCAAAACCAGAAATTCAAAGCGGAGGATGGCGACAGGGGCGGACCTTCACAAATGACGGGGCGCGATGGCAAAGACCTCGTCATTCACGTCCCGCCCGGCACGGTCATTTTCGACGCGGATACAGGCGATCTGATCGGCGACCTGACCAAGCCCGGTCAGCAATTAACCGTGTGCAAAGGCGGGCGCGGCGGACGCGGGAATCAGCATTTTGCGACTTCTCGGAACCAGGCGCCTCGCACCGCCGAAAAGGGCGAACCCTGCGAGGAAAAACGCCTCAAACTGGAATTGAAGTTGATCGCTGACATCGGCTTGATCGGCGTCCCGAACGCGGGCAAATCCACGCTGCTCTCGGTTTTGACGAACGCGAAGCCGAAGATCGCGCCGTATCCGTTCACCACGCTGGAGCCGAATCTGGGCGTGGCTGAAATAGACGTGAATACAACGGTCGTGCTGGCGGATATCCCCGGCCTCATCGAGGGCGCGTCGCAAGGCGCGGGACTCGGTCACGACTTTTTACGTCACATTCAACGCACGCGGGTATTGATCCATTTGCTCGATGGCTTGTCCGAAGACCCGCTCGCAGATTACAGCCAGATCAATACCGAGTTGTCGCTCTTCGACCCGAACCTCGCGAAAAAGCCTCAGCTGGTAGCGCTCAATAAAGTGGACCAGCCTGAAGTGAAGGAAAGACTCGGGGACATCCAAAAGAAATTCAAAAAACTCAAAGTCGAGTTGATATCCATCTCCGCGCTGGCGCGTACGAATACGCGCGACCTGCTCATCAAGGCTTATCAAATTTTGCAGGAGACTCCGCCGCTGGAGGAATTCGAAGCGCCGATGCCCGTCTACAGACCCAAGGAAGACCCGCGCGAATTTGTCGTCACGCGTGAAGGCGCGCACGAGTGGCGCATCACAGGCGCAGCCATCGAACGCGCCGCGCAGATGACTTACTGGGAACACGACGGTTCCCTGCGCCGGTTTCAAAAGATCATGGAGACGCTCGGCGTGGACGAGGCATTGCGCAAGGCCGGTGTTCAGGAGG
>CAYQOF010000311.1:0-3266 GCA_964419035.1 uncultured Anaerolinea sp.
GATGACACGTTCATCGAACGAAGCGGTATCTCCGACAAACCAGAGCTGTTCAACGGGTTCTTCGGTCGCGTTCTTGATGGGGAACTCCATTTCCTTTGCCCAGCGTCCGCGCAGACGTTTGCCTTTGCTCATCCAGTTGCCGTTGGTGGCGAGAGATTGCAACGCGTTTTGGACTCCGCTGTCGAGTTCTGCACCGTCTACCAACATACGGCGGCGAATGTCTATGATGTCCGCCATCGGTTCATTGCCGACAGGGCACACGCGGACACAGGCGTAACAGGTTGTGCAAGACCAAACCGCTTCGGGGGAAATAACGCTCTCAGTAAGCGGAACCAGCAATCGGTCGGGGTGAGAACCGAAGGTCGCTTCCTTGAGGAGGTAACGCTTGTTCACCTCCAATGCCGAAGGGGAGAGCGGACGTCCATAAAAATCCGCCGGGCAGACATCCTGACAGCGATTGCATTGCACGCAGGCGTAAGAGTCAAGAATCCTTTTCCATGAAAGGTCGTGTAAAAATTTCGCGCCTGGATCAAATTTTTGTCCATCGAGAACTTTCAACGGAATCGCAGGGTCAAGTTGCCCGCGCGGATTCTGCCTGGCGAGTCCGAGATTGATAGGCGCAACCGAAAAGTGTGTGTGCTTACTACGGGTGATGTACGGCAAGATGAACATCACCCAGCCAATGCTGATCCACCACGCGACGTGAACACCCGTTTGTGATGCACCGAAAAGGCTGTTGATGAAACTCGCAATCGGCATGAACGGATCCGCGCCCGCGTCGAGACGGAACGCCTGACTCGAAAGCCGCGCGACGACGTGCATGATGACGAAGACATCCACGATGAGCGAGTCTCTTGCCTGCCCGCTTATCACTTTGGGATTGAGCAAAACGTTATCGCGATAGGTGAGGCGTTTGTCCTTGACGAAGAATCGCCGCACGAGCATGAACGTGATACTGAACAGCAGCGCGCCGCTCATCAAGTCCGCGATGAGGTTGAAGGTGTTGATAAGCCCTGGAGTCAAAAATGCAAACGTAAGATGTTTGCCGCCATAGACGAGATCGAAGCCAGGGATGAGACCTTCGAACACGTCCACGAGATTCACGAACGCATACGTGATGAGACCGAAGAACAATCCGAGATGAACCGCGCTGACCCACTTGCGCGCTTTGAAGATGGTCTGCTGGAACAACACTGCCAGCGCGGCTTTGCCAAGACTCGCTGGGACGTTCTTCAACTCAGGCGCGGGTCGTCCTTTACGAACTGAATCAACAATAGTCTTGATGCCATGAATCGTGAACCCCGCCGAAACCAGCGCCAATGCTACGAACACAATTTTTTCAATCGTTGTGAGCAACGTACCCTCCCGAAAAGATTTAACCACGAAGGACACAAAGGTACACAAAGGGTTTTAAAGGTTTTCCTTTGTGACCCTTCGTGCTTCTTTGTGGTAAAGAACTTAAAGAAGTTCCAACATCGCTTCCGCAACTTCAAACAAATCCGCCGTCGCACCGTAATGCGCCACGTTGAAGATGGGCGCTTTCTTATCGGTGTTGACCGCGATGATCAACTCGGCGCTCTTCATGCCTTCGAGATGTTCAGGCGCGCCAGAGATTCCGAGCATGAGATACAACTTCGGCTTGACCTTCAATCCAGACTTGCCAACTTGACGTGTGCGCGGCAACCACCCCGCGTCCACGACGGGACGCGAAGCGGATACGACCGCCCCAAGTTTTCCCGCCAACTCTTCGGCGAGTTCGATGTTCTCCTTGCTGCCAATCCCACGCCCAATCGAAACCAACTTCGTCTGCGCGGTGATGTCCACATCACCAGCCGCGGGTTTGATCGCTTCGACAAATTTCACTTTCAATCCGTCGAGCGAAACAGGCGACGCCATTGTCGTTGCCGCCGTTGATCCCTGTCCCGCCTCAACTGCGAACGAACCCGCGAGACACGCCGCAATCGCCATGTCACCTTCGGGCGCGACCTCCGCCATCATCTTCCCGCCGTACACCTGGCTCGTCACGACCAGCCCGCCATTTTCCACACACAAATCTTTGACGTACGCCACGCACGGTTTGCCCGTCCGCGCCGAGAGCCACGCGGCGATGTCCATGCCCGCCGCTGTCCAGCCGAACATCACCAGCCGCGGCGACTTCTCCTTGACCAACGCTTCGACGACTCTCCCATACGCTTCGGGATTGAATTGACTCAGCGCCGCGTCATCAATGTGGATCGTAGAATCAGACGCGAAGACATTGGACGCAGCCCCGCCTCCGACGACGACCGCAACTGCCTGCCCACCCAAAGCGGACGCCAACTCTTTGGCTTTTCCAACCATCTCAAACGACACATCGGAAAATTTTCCATCCATGTGTTCGGTGATTACGAGAATGTCATTGCTCATGTTTATCTCCTGTTATGCGTACTCGGCGTTCTCCCCTGGCACCGCCCGCCAGGGCAGGTGTAACGCCGAATGTGGACGCTAGAGAGCGTCCACTACGCTAATCCTTTACTCTTCAACAATTCCACGATCTTCGCCGCCACTTCCTTCGACGAACCTTCGATCATCTCGGCATGACCCGTCACCACGGGCGGAGCCATCTTCACTATGCGTAGCGGACGTTCTCTAACGTCCGCGTCACCCGACGGGGCGACTTTCTCCACTGTGGCAGATTGCGCCATCTGGCGGACTTTACTCACGGGCGCATAGCGCGGCGGCTTGGGAGCAGCCTGCACACCCGCCACGAACGGCATGGCCACGGAATACTTCGCGCCCGCGCCACCCGCAAATTCCTTGTTGACCGTGGCAGAGTCGCCGTTGGCTTCGACAGAACTCACGCCGCCGATGTAGGGCATGTCCAAATACGCCGCGATCATCGGACCGATCTGTCCATCAAGGTCATTCGACGCCTGCACGCCTGTGAAGACCATGTTCGCGCCCATGCCCTTGATCGCCTCCGCCAGCCATTTGGCTTGCTGATGTGAATCCGCGCTCGGTTCATCGGCAGTTATCTTCATCGCTTTATCCGCGCCTTTTGCCAGCGCGAGATGAAGCACGTTATCCAGTTCCCCAATCAAGTCCACCCCGATGACGGTCACCGTCCCGCCGACGGCTTCCTTCACCAGCACTGCCTGCTCGATGGACTGCTCATCGAATTCGTTCAGCACGAAATCCACCGAGTCGAAGTCCACGTTATTGCCTTTGACGGGCAGGTCATCGGCAATGCTGGGGATATGTTTGATTGCTACAACAATGTTCATTCA
>CAYQOF010000312.1:0-3241 GCA_964419035.1 uncultured Anaerolinea sp.
ATCCGCCAGTTTCTGGCGCGGCAGAATTCGATGGCGGTTGGAGCGAAGGCCGGCAGGTTTTCCGCTTCGTTGTATAGCGGGATGACGATTGTGAGCAGGGGTTCGTCGGTTTTTTGATTCACGAGGAAAAATCCTTTGCATGAAAAGGCATGATGTCGAATTTCCGCAAATCATACCATCATCGTTTAGGCCGGAAGGCGGATGCGCATCGCAGAGGAATTACAGGTCTTGTGTTCGAATGAATTTCTCACTTGAGTAGGATCCAAACTTTGAAGACAACATTGACTCCATTTCTGGCCTGCCCTGCTTGCAAGGGAGATTTGACTTGCGAAATCTCACAGGAGGCTGCCGGCCTGCCCTGGCAGGAAATCATGGAGGGCACCTTGACCTGCCAGTCCTGCCGGAAAATCTATCCGATCACGCGCGGCATTCCGCGGCTATTGCCTCCCCACCAGTTGCAAAGTGAAGTGCAAAACACGGTGGAGGGATTTGGTTATGAATGGGAAACCTTCAACGACCAGATCCAGGATGGGCACATGAGCGACAGGCAGAACTTCTTCGATTTCATCCACCCATTCACGGACGAGTTCTTCAAAGGCAAGCTGGTTCTGGATGCAGGCTGCGGCATGGGCAGGTTCCTGAAACTCGGGGCTGAATTCGGGAGCCGTGAGATCATCGGCATGGATCTGAGCCGCGCGGTGGAGGCGGCGTATCGCAACACCCGTCATCTGCCGAACGCGCATGTGGTGCAGGGCGATATTCTCGTTCCGCCTTTCAAATCAGGCTTTGACTATATTTTTTCGATTGGAGTTCTGCAATTCCTCTCTGATCCACGAGGCGGTTTTCAACAACTGACGAAACTCCTCAAGCGCGGCGGGCAGATCTCGATCTGGGTCTATTCAAAGGAGGGGAACGAGGCGGTCATCCGCATCCTTTCGCCGATCCGCGAGCGCATTACCAGCCGCATGCCCAAACCGATGTTGTATGCGGTCAGTTATGTGTTGGGCGTGATCCAATTCCTGATCCTGCGCGGCATCTACAGACCCGCCAACGAATGGAAGCCGCTCAAATGGCTGGCTTCCGTACTGCCCAAGAACGAATATCTCTACTACAACTCGCAATTATCCCTGCACGCCCTGGTCAGCGTGGTGTTCGATCATCTCGTTCCGCAACTGGTTGTTTATCTTTCCAAAGAGGAGGTCGCGGCGTGGTTTGAATCGGAGAAACTGAACTCGGTTCAAATCTCCTCGCGCAACAACATGAGTTGGCGCGCGCACGGCATTGCCTGACATCCCTTGAAAAACATCCCCTCGTTCCTTCAAAAAAATTTCGGCGACGATGCGAACCCGATAAACGTTCGCAGACTGTTTCGCGTCATGGCCGTTGTGCTCGGCGCGTTGCATACCTACGCCGCCATCCAAAGCCAGTCCATGAACGCGGACGGCATCGCCTACCTCGATATCGGCGACACGTATTTCCGCGGCGACTGGGCGGCCGCCGTCAACGCGGTGTGGAGTCCGTTGTATTCCTGGATACTCGGTCTCGTCAATCTCATCGTCAAGCCGCCGATGCAGTGGGAATTCCCGACCGTTCACATCGTCAACTTCTTCATCTATCTGTTCGCCCTCGCCTGTTTCGAATTCTTGTGGCGCAATGTTCGCGGCGTGTCTCAACCTGAAGACCGTCGCCTCTCCGATCCGCTGTGGTGGACGCTCGGCTATTTGCTGTTCATCTGGACCTCCCTCAGCCTGATCCAAATCTGGGCGGTGACGCCTGACATGCTGATGGCGGGACTCGTCTTCCTCGCGGCGGGACTCATCGCCCAAATCCGCGCGGGGGATGACAGGCTCCGCTTCTTTCTCAGCCTGGGCTTGATCCTCGGACTGGGATATTTATCCAAAACCTTTGTGTTTTCCATTGCGCCCGTTTTCCTTGCGCTGGCATGGCTCGTCCAAAAAGGGACATGGTCTGCTTTCAAAAAGACCTCGCTCGCGGCGGGTGTATTCCTGCTCATCAGCCTGCCGTTCATTCTATTGATCTCCAACGTCAAAGGCAAATTTACCATCGGCGAAGCAGGGACGGTGACGTACGTTCGTCACGTGATCGGCATCACGGACCCGCACTGGCAGGGCGATCCACTTTCGGGTATCGTCCCTGCCCACCCATCGCGGATCATCCACGAGTCGCCGCGCGTGTATGAATTTGGCGAGCCGATCGGCGGGACCTATCCTTTAACCACTGACCCAACGTATTGGTATGAAGGCATTGACGTTCGAGTCAGTCTGAAGGACCTGTTCCGTTCGTTGTTCGTCAGCGGCTTGTTCTTCGTGGATTTGTTCTTTCGAGAACAGGGCATCCTTGCCGCCTGCGTGATTGCCCTGTATTTTATGGGGCAAAGAACAAATCCAACATTCCTTGAAATTCTGAATCGTTGGGTTTTGGTCATCCCTGCGGTCATTGCGTTCGGGCTGTACGGATTGGTGCTGGTCGCGAATCGCTACATCGGTGTTTGGGTCTTGTTGTTCTGGGCTGATATACTTGCGAATATTCGATTGCCCAACCCGCCCAACAACCGATCATGGCTGAATGTATTGAGCGGAATTGCCGCGTTTGGTCTGCTGGCAAACATTATCCTATTCAACCTGGATGGTTTCAGACGTTTGAACCCATCACTGGAAACTGGTCTCAGCGAACCCACCGCCCCTCCCGCCCGACCACTGGCTGTAGCACAGACGCTGAAAGAATTGGGCATCGAACCTGGCGACAAGGTGGGTGTGATCGGTCACGCCTACGATTCGTTCTGGGCGCGGCTGGCGCGCGTAAAAATCGTCGCGGAAATGTCCGAAGCGGATGCTGACGACTTCTGGCGCGGTGATGAATCGCTCCAACAAGAAGTCTTGCAATCATTTGCAGATGCAGGTGTAAGGGCGGTTGTTGCGGAATATGTGCCGCCGTTTGCGGAGATGTCTCACTGGCTTCGCGTCGGAAACAGTAACTATTACATTTACATGTTCAAGGAACAGGGGTTACCTTGATCATTGGGGATTACGCTGATTCTGTCTAGGTTTCTTCCCAACCTACCCCATAATAGGCTCTGTCAGGATGAAAAATCGTTCTGGGCAAAACTCAAATACGACGTATAAAAAAACGGCGTTCCTCGTTTTGGGTATGATTCTTTTGGCGTTGTACGCACTGCCGGCGCAGTTGAAACCCACCAATTTTTTGCAGGATGATTCGTATT
>CAYQOF010000313.1:0-3236 GCA_964419035.1 uncultured Anaerolinea sp.
GGTTTCATCGTCTCGGACTGGCAGGCGATTGACCAGATAGACCCCGACTATTACGTTTCCGTTGTCACCTCCATCAACGCGGGCGTGGACATGAACATGGTCCCGTACGATTACGTCTTCTTCATCGAGACGATGAAACAAGCAGTGAACAATGGGGACATCCCCGAATCACGCGTCGATGAGGCTGTTCGGCGGATCCTGCGCGTTAAATTCGCTTTGGGCTTGTTCGAGAGTCCCATGCCCGACCCGAAATACCAGGCGACTATCCGCTCGCGCGAGCACGTGGAACTGGCGCGGCAGGCGGTACGTGAGTCATTGGTGTTGCTCAAGAACGAAAACAATGTGTTACCCTTGAGCAAAGACACGCCTGTCATTTTTGTTGCAGGCGAGGGCGCGAACGACATTGGTTTGCAATCGGGCGGCTGGACGTTGGAATGGCAGGGCAAAAAAGGCAACGACAACGAAGGCACGACGATATTGAGCGGACTCCGTGCGCTTGCGGGTTCTTCAACTCGCATCGAATTCAACCGCAACGGAGATTTCAGCGAATTCAAAGATGCCACTGGAAGTCAACTTATTGCCGATATTGGAATCGTCGTCCTTGCTGAAAATCCCTACGCGGAAGGCGTCGGCGACGCGGCGGATATCGCGCTCACCAAATCGGAGCTCGTTCTGCTCGAACGGACTCGCAAGCAAAGCAATGCTGTCGTTGTCATTTTGCTGTCTGGGCGTCCGCGCGTGATCACGGAGGGACTGCCGTCAGCGGAGGCGTGGGTCGCGGCGTGGCTGCCAGGCACCGAGGGCGCGGGAATCGCAGACGTCCTGTTTGGCGATCATCCGTTCACGGGGAAGAGTCCCTTCTCGTGGGCGCGTTCGAACGAGCAACTTCCGATCAACATCAATAATTCAAAGGATGCAACAGGCTGTGACGCGCCGCTCTTCCCGTTTGGTTATGGGTTGATGTATGGGGAGGCATCTCCCGGGATTTTGGAGTGCAAATAAAGTGACCGATTACGGACTCCCATTCGCATCCATCGAGAACGACTTCATGCGGCTCGATTATTTGACAACAACCGGTCCACGCATCGTGGGACTCTACGTCCGCGGCGCGGAAGGCAACTTGCTGGCGACCACGCCCGAGGTCCATTGGGAGACGCCGCACGGGGAATATTATCTGCGCGGCGGACATCGTCTATGGACTGCGCCCGAGGATCTGTTTTTCATCTGTCCCGAAGATGGATTGACTGTGATCGAAGAGAAAGCTGGCGTGACCCTGAGAGGGTCTATTGATGCTTCGGGTTTGGAAAAGGAAATCGCGATTCGATTGGACGGGAATCGCGTACATCTTTCGCATCGTGTCACGTGGCACGGAAATGAGCCAATCAAATTCGCTCCGTGGGCGATCACGCAACTGCGACTGGGCGGCATGGCAATCCTGCCGCTTGCGGTTACGGGCGATTTGCAGCCGAACCGCAACATTGTTTTATGGCCCTATTCTCAAATAAGGGACGAACGCCTGGAACTGCACGACGATCTCATCCTATTGCACGGACGCGCCGATGAACGCGCGCTGAAAATCGGAAACAGCAACACACACGGCTGGATCGCCTGCGCGATGCGCAATGCATTGTTCGTAAAGCGGTTTGCCGTAAACGAGGAGGGAATGTACCCGGACCTCGGCTGCAACGTCGAGGTCTATGTCAAGGATGCATGCATCGAACTCGAAACGCTCGGAACACTGCAACCATCGAACGGCGGAGAATCAATGAATCACGAGGAAACGTGGCAAATTCTTATGGGAGAATATCCCGCAACGTTGGAAGGCGCGCGTGAGGTCATCAGGCAATCATCCCAATCATAAACTTTCTGGAGCAAACAATGTCAAACAAAATCATCTTCCCCGAAAACTTCCTCTGGGGCGCGGCAACCGCCTCGTACCAGATCGAAGGCGCATGGAACAAACATGGCAAGGGCGAATCCATCTGGGATCGCTTTTCGCACACGCCCGGCAAGATCCTAAATGACGATACGGGCGACACCGCGGACGACCACTACCGTCTGTGGAAAAAGGACATCGGCTTGATGAAGAGGCTGGGGTTGAAGGCATATCGCTTCTCGATCTCCTGGACCCGCATCCTGCCGGCGGGACGCGGCAAGGTCAATCAAAAGGGGCTCGATTTCTACAGCAAACTCGTGGATGGCTTGCTCGATGCGGGCATCACCCCGTTCGTCACGCTGTATCACTGGGATCTTCCCCAGGCGTTGGAGGAAGAGGGCGGCTGGGCGGTCCGCTCGACTGCCGAGGCTTTTGCCGATTATGCCAACGTCGTCACGCGCGCGCTCGGCGACCGCGTGAAGAACTGGATCACGCACAACGAACCGGCCGTCGTCGCATGGCTGGGATACGAGACCGGCGTTCACGCGCCGGGGACGGTTGATCCCGTTAAAGCGGTTCTCGCGTCCCATCATCTCCTGCTCTCGCATGGCTGGACGATGCCAATCATCCGCCGCAACAGCCCGGGCGCGGAGGCGGGCATCACGCTTAACATCAACTGGGTGGTGCCTGCCTCCAACAGCGCGGCGGACCTGAAACTCGCCCGTGAAAACGATGGAAAATGGGTGCGCTGGTTCACCGATCCTTTGTATGGACGCGGCTACCCGTCGGACATGATCGAATACTTTACGAAATCAGGCGCGCTGCCGAACGGATTGGATTTCGCGAAGCCGGGCGACATGGACGTCATTGCCGCGCCCACAGACTTCATCGGTATCAACTACTACAACCGCAACATCCATCGCGCGAATGTCTCGAACAACGATCCGCAACTCGTCTATCCCAAACCCAAGACGCCCGAAAACTGGACGGAAATGGATTGGGAGAATTATCCCGAGGGTCTGACGGGCGTTCTCGGAAGGGTTGCCTTTGATTACAACCCGCTCAAGATCTACATCACTGAGAACGGAGCGAGTTATTCCACGCCGCCCGATGAAAACGGCAATGTTCCAGACACGCACCGAATCGATTACCTGCGTACGCACTTCGCCGCCGTGCACCGCGCCATCCAGGCGGGCGTTCCGTTGGCAGGATATTTCGTCTGGTCACTGCTGGATAACTTCGAGTGGTCGTTCGGCTATTCCCAGCGCTTCGGCATCATCTGGGTGGATTACCAAACGCAAAAGCGCACCTTGAAAGACAGCGCAAAGTGGTACAAGGGTGTGATCAGGAGGAATGGGTT
>CAYQOF010000314.1:0-3236 GCA_964419035.1 uncultured Anaerolinea sp.
GTTGTTCATTCCGGTCAACGGAAGGTTCGGTTTGAGTTTTCTGGTTTCACTTAACGCATTGCGATTGATGCTGACCAATTCGAAGCCGCGTCGTTGATAAAAGCCGAGCGCGTGCAGGTTGTCGTTGGTCGTGATGAGAAAGATGCGTTTGCAGTACACACCACGCAACACGAGTCTCAAAATTCCTGTTTCTGTTCCACTTCCTGCTGCGGCTGCCAGACGCGGACGGCGCGTTCGGTAAACAGGACTCCGTTCAAATGATCAATCTCATGCTGGAAGATGCGCGCCAGCCAGCCTTTTGCCTTGATCTTCACCGGCTTGCCGTGACGGTTCAACGCCCTGACCTGCACCGATTCATGACGTTCCACTTCGCCGATCAAGCCCGGAATGGAGAGACAGCCCTCCACTCCCATCAACGTCTCTTCGGAGGCTTTGACGATCTCCGGGTTGGCAAGCGCCCACACTTTTTTCGGCGCGTCCTCATTCTCTTCGTCCTCTTCGCGCTCGTAGTATTCGACCACGATGAGGCGTTCGGAGAGTCCGATCTGCGGCGCGGCAAGACCGACGCCCGGCGCCTCGCGCATGGTTTCGACCATGTCGTCCATCAGGGTCTGGAGATTTTTATCGAATTTTGTGACTGCCCGCGCCTTGCGCTTCAATACGGGGTCGGGGAGGGTTACGATCTTACGGAGGGTCATGGATTGATGTCTGCCTCTGACATTTGGATTTTTCACACTGACGGAAGAGTCTCTTCAGAGCATGGGAGGTTCTTCGCTTCGCTGGGAATGACGCGCGCGCAATGAGTTTCCGATTTTACCCTGAGTTCTGCCTCTTTTTTTCCTCCTCTTTAAAAATTTCGGCATTTTTGTGATAGGTCGCCAGCCATTCCGCCATGCGTTCGCGCTCTGCGGCGGCATTGGCTTCATCCCGTTTTGCCTTGCGCGCCATGCGGCGGCGGTCAATGTCTGATTGGACCGAGGCCGGGTCCATCACATCCTCGAATGCGAGTTGTTGTCCGCCGACCGTGATATAGACCGTGCCGTAGTTAATAAGTTGTCCCAAAATCCCGATGCGTTTGTATTCCGTTCCCAAAATGTTCTCCAACTGGGCGGCGCTGCGCGATTCGGTGCCGAAGGGTTTTTTGTCGAGGTCAATGATCTGTTCCGGCGTTACCTGGAATTGATCGTTGCTCCAATCCACCACTTCATACAGCAGCCATAAAAAAAGTGGAACAAAGGCGAGCATCAGGATAAGGGAATATACGTCAAAGACGAGCCGTCCATTGACGATCTGAACGAAAGACTCGTCGGGCAATCGGAAGAGTTGGTACAACCTCCACAAGAACAAGACCAGCGCTGTCAGGACGCCGCCCAGCGGCATCCAGGCCTGCTTGACCAATACAAACCAATGCTTTCTGTAGATCACGGTCTCCCCGGTTTCGTAGCGGAGTTTGAGCGTGTTCGCGCCGAGCAGGCGTAACAGACTCCTGCGCCCGCTGCGAGGCTGGGGGGAGGCGGGTTTCTTTTTGGCGGGAACAGGCGCGGGCTGGGACGGAGGCGGACTCTCAGGTTTGGGGGGAGCCGCGATCCCGAGTTTCCTGCGGATGGCTTCCTTCATCGCATCCTTCGCCACCTCCTTGCTGATATCCTCCGTGCGATGCCAGTACTCCTCGATCATGTGCTGCGCCTGTTCGGGATGACTCACGTTGTTGAACGGAATCCTCCCAACCCACGTGCGCACGATGACATTGCCGTAATCGAAGATGCGCCCCAGTTGATCCGTCTCCACATTGACGGAAAGAATCGTGCTGAGCGGCGATTCCTGCCGGCTCTCGTAGATGCCGATCACTTTTTCGAGCCAGACCGCGCGCTGGTTGGTGACGATGTAATAGTCGTTGCCCCAGTCCAATACGGTCCAAACGATCCAGCCAGCAGCAACGATCAGGGACAACGCCGCCGCAAGGAGGACAATCAAGAATGGCGCAATTGTCAGGAAGCCATAGAAAAATGCCAGCGGCAATCCCAATGCCAGAATGGGCAGGATCAGCATTTCAAGCAGAACAACGGGATGTTTGCGCGCCAGAAAATAGACCGCTTCATCGGATCTCAACCATTTGAAGCGCAATTTGCGCGCGAGTATGCGGCTCCGCAGGACAACTTCGAGATTCAAGCGCAACTGCGGCACGCGCTTGTAAAGTCCATCAAAGTCCGTGCGTGAAAGGACGAGCAGGCGCATATCCGTCAATGCGGTGGCTGTCCCTGAACGCCGCCGGTGCGCCGCCAGAGCCATTTCGCCGAAGTAATCGTTCTTCACCAGAAGCGCGAGTTGGAACTCTTTGCCTCCCTCCTTGTGCATGATGCGCACACTACCGTCATAGATCAGATAGAAACTCTTCGCTTCTTCGCCCTGCTCGAAGATCACCTGACCTGTGTCATACGACTGTTCGCCAAGTTTCTCGGCGACAGCCGCGAGTTCATCGTCCTCCAAACCATAGAAGAGGTGGATCTTTTTGAGAAACGCGACGCGTGCAGATGTTTCGATGGTCACAGGTCGATTCTATCAAATTTCACGGACGATGGCGCACCCGTACGCGGGTGTTTCGGTCAATTCGGGGAAGCGTCCTTCGAGCAGCGCCTCGACCGCCGCCTTCAGATAATACTGCGAGGGAGTCCGTTGGCGGATTGCGACATCGTCCACCGCGCCGCGATATCGCAGGATGCCTTCGCGGTCCATGACAAAGGCGTGCGGTGTCGCGACCGCTTCATACAGATCCGCGACGACATGATCCGCATCCACCAGGACCCGGGGCAGGCGGCGCGTTTTAGCGGCTTTTTCCAACATCCGGGCGGATTCGTTTCGATTCGCGGCGATCGAGAGCATCTCCACCTCCCCGCCCCACTGGATGTAACATGCCATCGTCGAGTGGTCGGTGCGTTCCGAGTGAGGACACTCCGCCGACCAAAAGTTGACGATGACGATCTTCCCGCGATAATCGCTGAGTTTGTGAAGGTTTCCCTGCAGGTCGGGCAGTTCGAAATCGGGCGCGGGCTGGTTGATTTGCATGTCCCAATTATAAGACCTGACAGGTTTTAGAAACCTGTCAGGTCTGCCTCATCTTTTATATAAACTGACGCGTGAAAATGATTCTTCAAAAGACTATACGCGTATGTCTCTGCGATTCGAGAAGTATGTTTCCACCACAGTTCCATGAAATAGGCATAGTTCCGCTCCTGGAT
>CAYQOF010000315.1:0-3231 GCA_964419035.1 uncultured Anaerolinea sp.
AAATGAATTTGCCTTCAATGGAACCTTCCATGAAATTTCGCTGGAGCGCATGATCCAGACGTTCGAATTCGAGGGATTGCCCGAACGCGGGCATGTCTCTCTGGATTGCATGACGCTGGAGGAGTTGCCGGGCGATCGGACAAGGATCACGGTTCAATCCATCTTTCGGTCTGTTTCTGACCGAGATGGCATGATCCAGGCTGGAATGGAGCGCGGCGTCAATGAAGGCTATGAACGACTGGATGATATTCTGGCGCAGGCAGGAAAATAGGAAACATGGCAGACATTCAATACCTCGCACTTCTGCGCGGCATCAACGTCGGCGGCAAGAACATCATCAAAATGACGGACTTGAAGGCTTGTTTCGAGTCGCTGGGGTTTTCCGACGTCGTCACCTATATCCAAAGCGGTAATGTGTTGTTCAAATCCGCTGAAAAGGACAAGGCGAAGCTGACCGGCAAGATCGAGAAGGCGCTTTCCGCAAGATTCGATTACACGTCCCGCATCGTGCTTGTCAACCATGCTGAACTCAGGCAGGTCGCCGAGGGCGCGCCGAATGGATTCGGGAAAAAACCCGATACATTCCGATACGATGTCATCTTTCTGAAAGAACCGCTCACGCCAAAGGAAGCGATGAAAGATGTCAGCGTGAAAGAAGGCGTGGACGAAGCCTACCTGGGCAGGCATGTCCTGTACTTCTCCCGCCTCATCAGCAAAGCGACGCAAAGCCATCTGTCGAGGATCGTCGGTCTTCCGGTCTATCAGAATATGACCATCCGCAACTGGAACACCACGACCAAACTGTTGGCGCTGACGGAAAAGGAATGACCCATGAAGAAAAGTTTTACATCCATTGACGAATACATCGCGGATTTCCCGGAAGAGATACAGAAGATCCTCCAGGAAATCCGCGCCGTCATCAAATCTGCCGCCCCAAACGCCGAAGAAAAGATCAGTTACCAGATGCCCGCTTTTTTTCTGAATGGCAATTTGATCCACTTTGCGGCGTTCAAGAATCACATCGGCATCTACCCCGCGCCCAGCGGCACCGAAGCCTTCAAGGAGGAAATCGCCAAATATAAAACCGCAAAGGGATCAATTCAGCTGCCGCTCGACGAGCCCATGCCCCTGAAGTTGATCAGCCGAATTGTGAAATTTAGAGTATCTGAAAATTTGCAAAAAGCCAAAACGAAAGGAAAATCAAAATGAACAAGATCATCCCGTCCCTATGGTTCGACACGCAATGCGAGGAAGCCATGAATCACTACGTTGACACCTTCAACGGCGCGCCATACAAAAAGGAGGAGTCAAGGATCGTCAGCATCACCCGCTACGAAAAAGGCATGGAAGCGCCCGGCGCAGAGCAGATGGAAGGCAAGGTCCTTACCGGTATTTTCGAACTGGCGGGACAGCGTTTCATGGCGCTCGACGGCGGTCCGGTCTTCCAATTCAACGAAGCGACTTCGTTCTACGTCGAATGTGAGGACCAGAAAGAGGTGGATTACTTCTGGAACAAACTATCCGCCGTTCCTGAAGCCGAACAATGCGGCTGGCTCAAGGACAAATACGGTCTGTCATGGCAGATCATCCCGAAGCAGTTGGGCGAGTTGTTGGGCGACCCCGACCCGGAGAAATCGGGACGCGTGATGCAGGCGATGTTGAAAATGCAGAGGATCATCGTCGCCGACCTGCAGAAGGCGTACGACGGCCGCTAATGCCGAATAATTTTTGTCTTGACGAATCAGAATATCTGTTCTAGGATTGGCATGGTGAAAGCCTGGCTTTTGCCCAACCCTTTCCCATCCGCACTCGAACTGCGGCGGGATTTCCAACCCAACTCATTATGAGGAGATTTCCATGAGCCCAAAGAATGAAACGCAAAAGTCCGCCAAGACGTCCGAGGGATTCACAGACGAAGAAAAAGCCGCGATGAAGGCACGCGCCCAGGAGTTGAAGGCTGAAGCACGCGCGAGCAGGAACAGGGAGGAAGGTGAAAAAGCCGTGTTTGCGGCGATCGCACAAATGAAGGAACCTGATCGTTCCATGGCAAAGCGGCTCCATGAGATCGTCACAGCCGCCGCACCAAACCTCATGCCGAAAACCTGGTATGGGATGCCTGCGTATGCGGACAAGGACGGCAAGGTCATTTGTTTCTTTCAGGCTGCGAGTAAGTTCAACACGAGGTACGCGACGTTTGGTTTCCAACACGATGCAAACCTCGACGACGGCAATATGTGGGCTGCTTCCTTTGCGCTGCTGAAGTTGACCGCCGCCGAAGAGAAAAAAATCCTCGCGCTCGTGAAGAAAGCGGTGGGTTGAAGACTGATCCCGCCTTTTACAAAGGAAGAAATGAAAATCCATTTGGTTGACGGCACGTACGAACTCTTCCGCAATTTCTACGGCGCGCCGCCGAAGAAGGCGCCCGATGGGCGCGAGGTCGGCGCGACGCTTGGGCTCCTCCGAAGCCTGCTGCTGTTGTTATCCGCTCCCGATGTGACCCACGTCGGCGTGGCGTTCGACCACGTGATCGAGTCGTTTCGCAACAAGATGTATGCAGGTTACAAATCCAGCGAAGGCGTTGACCCTGTCATCTTGAATCAATTTGAATTGGCTGAAAAGATGGTGTCCGCGTTGGGGTTGGTGATCTGGCCCATGGTCAAGTTCGAGGCGGATGATGCGATTGCCACGGCTGTGACGAAGTTCAAGAAGGTCAAGTCTGTGGGGCAGATCGTCATCTGTTCGGTGGATAAGGATTTGACACAGATGGTGGACGGCGACCATGTCATCTGCTGGGACAGGCGGCGTGAGATCACATTGAATGAGGAAGGCGTCGTCGAAAAGTTTGGCGTCCCGCCCGAGTCCATTCCCGATTATCTTGCGCTCGTTGGCGATTCGGCTGATGGGTATCCGGGGATCAAAGGATGGGGCGCGGCGTCTACATCCGCAGTGCTGGCGAAGTTCAAGCACATCGAATCCATTCCCAAAGACCCGAAGAAATTGCCGTTCAGTTTGGGCCGTGCAACGACACTGGTCGAAAACCTGCAAAAGAATTATGACGATGCGTTGCTGTTCAAGAAGTTATCCATGCTCCGCACGGATGTTCCGCTCAAAGAGACTCTCAAAGATTTGGAGTGGAAGGGCGCGTATCCGCGCTTGAAAAAATTATGCCATGAGTTGGGGGATGAGCGAATCCCTGAACGGGTGATGAAGTGGCGGTAAAAAAACTAGATT
>CAYQOF010000316.1:0-3223 GCA_964419035.1 uncultured Anaerolinea sp.
GGAGTCAGAGGCGATGCGTCCGCAATTTTGCCGTGCCTTTCGGCAAGGGTCATGTTATGGAATCCAGAGATGCGGGATGATGTCATGGGTTGTCCTCATTGCACTTCGGCTTTTAGCGCTGGATTATTGTATTGTACTCCTCTGCCAAAATCTATCAAAATTTGTACCCGTTGCGGGCATTATATGAGATAATCGGCGAGAGGTGTCCTCGTCATGCTTCTTACACGTGAACAGTTACAGGAACGTTTGATCGCCCTGCACAGAGCCAGCCTGGATTTGGTGAAGGACGTTTCGCTCGAAACGCTGCTCGAACGGATCGCATCTGTGGCTTGTGAGCAATCAGATGCGCAATATGCTGCGGTGGGAGTATTGGACGATGAGGGCAGGCTCAAGCAGTTTATCACGGTTGGTATGACCGAGGATGAGATCAAAAAGATCGTGCATCCGCCAGTTGGAAGGGGTTTGATCGGCGAGTTGATGAATTCCGAAGTTCCCATTCGAGTGCCGGTGATAAGGGATCATCCAAAATCGGTGGGCTTTCCAAATCACCATCCGTTCATGGTTGCGTTCCTGGGTGTTCCCATACGGGCGGGGGATCGCCAGTTGGGGCAAATCTACCTGACCAAGAAGCCCGGCCAGCCGGAGTTTACAGCGGACGATGAAAAGATCATCCAGATGCTGGCAACTTATGCCTCTGCCGCGATCCAGAACGCGCGTTTTCACCAGAATACCCAGCGCCTGGCTGTTCTGGAGGAACGCGAACGCATCGGTATGGATCTGCACGACGGCATCATCCAGTCCATTTATGGGGTGGGATTGTCCCTTGAAAGCGCGCTTCATTCGATTGATGAAGATCCAAATGACGCGAAAAAACGCGTGCAACTCGCGATTCAGGCTCTGAATCAGGCAATTCGTGATCTCCGCGCCTATATCCTGGACCTAAAACCCCGCCAGATGGGAACTGACGGCTTGATGAGCGGCATAAAACGGCTGATCGCAGAGTATAGAGCCAGCGCATTTGCGGAGGTCGTGCTTACCGAGCCGGATTCGGATGTCAATTCCCTGTCTCAGGCACATGCAATGGCGCTGTTCCATATTTGTCAGGAGGCGCTGGCTAATGTTGCGAAGCATGCCAGGGCAAAGAAGGTGCAGATCGCGCTGTGGACGACGGGCGAACGCGTCCTTATGGAGATCCGCGACGATGGAAAAGGTTTCGATATGGAATCCATGAACGTTACGATCGGTCATGGACTTGCCAACATGCAGACGCGCGCGAAATTGGTTGGCGGCGATGTGGATATATCCTCCGTGATCCACGAGGGAACGACGGTTCTTACATGGGTTCCGCGTGACGCACGGGGATGACCGCGGCAAAAAGCGAATCTTTTAATATTGAATCACAGAATCCTGAGGTTCATAAACCAGAAGATCAATGCGGTCACCGTGCGATTTTTTAACAACACACCTCCATATTTGCATCCTTGAAGCCGAAAACAGGATTCGACCCCATATATGGGGGTGTGGATAACCCTGCATCGTGTACTTGGCTGAAACGAGTGTTCTATAAAAGAGATGCGCATCGCGGTTTTACGCGCGGAATCTTTAACATTGAGCGACCTTAAAAAAGCCGAAGTTTTAAAACAAGCGTAGGCTTGGCGTGTTGTTATTTTCCACTTACATCTGCTAGAATGTGGGCGACGCTGAAACAGGGATGTGGTGAAATATACGCATCTCGAAAGCCCTGTAAGTATCGTAATAAACAAATATCATCCCCAAACAAGCCGCTGACAATGCGGATTGGTTCGACATTACTTATCACCGAAGCAACGGAGCAATTATGAACGCAGAACAGGCATGGCAATCGGTACTCGGCCAACTCCAGATGGAAATGCCGCGCGCGTCGTTCGACACCTGGGTGCGCGACACCAAGCCGGTTTCCTACCGTGACGGAACCCTGATCGTGGGAGTTCGCAATGCCTATGCCCGTGATTGGCTCGAAAACCGCCTTGCGAGCACTGTCAGCCGACTGCTTCATGGACTTACCAACTCCGCAGTGGACGTGAATTTTATTGTGCATGGCAATGAGACCGAGCCAGCCGCGGACGAAACGCCTCTTTCCCAGCCGGAAGCGGTTGAGGCTTACGAACAGCCTGTGCGCAGCCTGACGTTGAATCCTCGTTATGTCTTCGAGACCTTTGTTGTCGGTTCGGGGAATCGTCTTGCACATGCCGCCTGCCTTGCCGTAGCCGAGAAACCTGCCCGCGCCTACAACCCGCTCTTCGTGTATGGGGGCGTTGGGCTTGGCAAAACCCATCTCCTCCATGCGATTGGAAACGCCTGCCACGCGCGCGGGCTCAATGTCCTATATGTTTCTTCGGAAGAATTCACCAACGACATGATCAACGCCATCCGCACGCACACCAATCAGGCATTCCGCGAGAAATACCGCTCGGCGGACGTTTTGCTGGTGGACGATATCCAGTTCATCGCGGGGAAGGAATCCACGCAGGAGGAGTTCTTCCACACCTTCAACACCCTGCACGGACAGGACAAGCAGATCATCGTTTCGTCCGACCGCCCGCCGAAGTCCCTTGTCACGTTGGACGAACGTTTGCGCTCGCGCTTCGAATGGGGGCTGACCGCCGACATCCAGCCGCCTGATCTCGAGACCCGCCTCGCCATCCTGCGCTCGAAAGCCGAACGGACGGGGCGTCAGATCTCGGATGAGATTTTGGAGAGCATCGCCCGCCGCGTGCAATCCAACATCCGTGAACTGGAGGGCGCGTTGAACCGCATCCTGGCTTTTGCGGATTTGAGCGGTTCCTTATTGACGCCGAGTCTCGTCGAAGTGGCTCTGGCAGACCTGTTGCCCCAGCGCAGTGACATTGCCCCGGAAAAGATCATCGAATTGGTTGCAAGAGAGTGGCAGATCACAGTGGATGCCCTGCTTGGCAGGGATCGCTCCCAGAAGATCGCCCGGCCGAGACAGGTGGCAATGTATCTCATGCGGAAGGAGACGGATGCGTCGCTTCCGCAGATTGGCGAAGCGCTCGGCGGTCGGGACCATACGACCGTGATGTATGCCATCGAAAAGATTTCCAACGAGATCGAAACCAAAACGGACCTGCGCAAACGCGTGGTCAACATCAAACAGCAATTGTACGGGCAGGCGGCGGTGGTTTAGCGTTCGAGATATCGGTTTGCGGAAATGCTCTTTCGGGGC
>CAYQOF010000317.1:0-1620 GCA_964419035.1 uncultured Anaerolinea sp.
AAGACGGGCGCGCCCGGATATGCCAGTTGCAGTAATGCGGTGGCGGCGATGACTTCCGCATTGCCGACCGCGAGATTACCAGCCATCGTCACGGGACCCGTCGTCAGGCAGGATGCCATCGTCATGAATCCTGTAGGGACGCCATGCTCAGCGGCGATCAGCGCCGCATCCAGGCTGCCACCATCGTGACCGAGGGGGGGAGCGGTGCATTGCATCACCGAAAGGACGGGTCGCTCGCGCAGTTCCTCCTTGCCGCCCGCGAGAAGCGCTGCCATTTCCATCGCGGCTGCCGCCTCGTGTACGCTGTAGATGCTCTCGGTTTGCACGTGCTTGGTGGAGTTCTCCCACACGGCTTTGACCTCGTACAGTCCGCGTGCTTCCACGGGCATATCCTGCGCCGAAACCGCGACCCAATGGAACGCGACCTCCTTTGTCGCGTCAGCCACGCGGGCAATCTCTTGAACATCGCGCAGGCGCGAGGTCCGTTTTTGAGCCGTGTGGATGTCAATCACCTCCACGCCGCAGCCGTCCGTCCCGAGGTGGACGTGGTTGCCGTCCAGCGGTAAATCCTGTTGAGGATCACGCGCCGCGAGCGAATAGGCGGGCGGACATTTCGCAAGCGCCTCCTCGATGAGGTCGCCTTTGGCGCGCACGATCTTCTTCTCGCGGTCCACTGTTGCGCCGTTCGCCTCCCAGATGTCCAATGCGCGTTGTGACGGGAAGCGCACGCCGACGTGTTCGATGATCCATAACGTGGCTTCGTGGATCTTTTTGACTTCTTCGGTCGTTAAGATTTCGAGTTTCAGTTTTGGGTTCGTGATGGACTTGATGTTTTTATGAGACATTGCGCCCTCCCGAGGCGATATCTCCTCTCTCTGAGTTGTGTTCTATTTTCTTACCACGAAGGACACGAAGAACACGAAGGAAAAGATGGCCGGACTTAATCCCTTTGTGCCCTTAGTGTCCTTGGTGGTGAAATCATTCCTTGCCAACCAGTTTCTTCGCCAATTGCACCGCGCCGACCGCGTCTTCGGAGGTTCCGTCGGCTTTGATCTTCTCAGCCCAATCCTTGGTGATCGGCGCGCCGCCGACCATGACTTTGATGCGCGGGCGCAGACCTTCCTTGTCCAATTCCTCGATCACCTCGCGTTGGCGCACCATCGTCGTCGTGAGCAACGCGCTCATGCCGATGATCTGCGCATCAATTTCGAGCGCCTTGCCGATGATCTTCTCGGCAGGCTGGTCTACACCCAGGTCCACGACTTCGAATCCTGACGCGCTGAGCATCGTCCCAACGAGCGTCTTGCCGATCTCGTGGATATCGCCCTCGACCGTTGCGAGTACAACGCGTCCCATCATCTCGCGCGCTTCGCCGAGTTTTATCAGTTCAGGTTCCAGCACGGCGACCGCGGCTTTCATCGCTTCGCCCGCCATCACCAGTTCGGGCAGGAACGCCTCGCCCTTTCCGAACTGGTCGCCGATGTAGTTGACGCCCACCACGAATCCCTTGGTGATCGTATCCAGCGGGTGCATGTTCAACTCGATGGATTTTTGCGCAAGTTCGATCGCGATTTCCTTCTCCCCGTCAATGATACATTGCGCCATTTGCTTGTAGAGTTC
>CAYQOF010000317.1:1720-3204 GCA_964419035.1 uncultured Anaerolinea sp.
TTGCTTCAACAGGAACGAAACCTGTTCTTCCTTTTCGCGCAACAACTCGGCGGGGATGTCGAGGTAATCCTCCAGCCACTTGCCTGATTCCATCACGTGCTCGATGGATGCCCGCGCGGCTGTCTCTCCATCGCCTCTTTTGAGCGCGTCCACAATGGCAACGTGTTCCTTGTGCGTGGCGGTCATGCTGTCCGCGAGCAATTCTGGCTTGCGGAACAGCGCCTCGTACAGCAGCCAGTCCGGGAAGGCGTTCGAGACGACCGCGTACAGTTTGACGAGCAGGTCGTTCCTCGTCGCGTCCGCGATGGCGGAGTGGAATTCGCGGCTCAACTTTCTCGAGACGGACATCTCCTTAAGCGAGTTGTGTCTTTTCATCTCGAGGATCGCTCTTTCCAAGCCCGCGACCTGCTCCCGCGTAATGTGCCTTGCCGCCTCCCGGGCAATGACCGCTTCGAGCACGAGCCTCAAGCCGTATGCCTCCACCACGTCCTTCGTGGACATCTCGCGCACGCGTACGCCGCGATATGGGACGCGTTCCGCCAGCCCCGCGGAAACGAGCAGGTCCAGCCCCTCGCGGACGGGCGTCATGCTGACGCCGAGTTGCGTGGCGATGTCATCCTGCCGCAGCCAGTCGCCGGGTTTGTACCTGCCTGAGATGATTTTCTCGTGCAGGACGTCGAAAATATCCTCCTTGAGAGGTCTTTTCTGGATGCTCTCGGTCTCTTCGGTCAATGGCGGATGGATGGACAATCGGACTCCTTGCGATTATCCACGATTATAAATTATATATAATTTTTAGCATAGGAAACGAGCGGGTGACGAATGTCACTCCCGTTCACTCATCCCGCTCCGCATCTGCCCTGGGTTGTTTCACGATCCCGGAAGTGAATCTCGCATGTGAATATTTTGCAGCGTCTTGCGGATATGCTCCGTATGATCCCTCTCGTGCCAGACTGCGCGGCGCAGTACCTTGCGCGGACTCCAAAATTCGCCCTCCACGCCAAGCACCTGTTTCGATCCCTCGAACGACGGCAATATTTTGTTCATCGAAGCGCGGACTTGTTCCAGCCGTTCCATCGGTTCATCGGACACCTGCTCACGCGGAAACGCCAGACCGAGTCGGTCCAGATACCACCACTCCGCGCCGCCAACGTGATTGACGATGCCCGCGATATCCCAGCGTTCGCCCTCCATTTTGTATTTCCACTGCCCGGGTGTGAGTGTTTCGAGGATGGCAAGCAAATCGGAACGTGACCATAATAACAATTTCAGTCCGCGTTCGACATCCGTCGCGGTAAGCGGTTTCCAATCGTGCTCGAAGAACGGATTCATTTCATATCCGTCCGTTTCGACCCGCTCGAATTCTTCATTGATCTGATAACCCGTCCATGTCTGTTCGACGTGAATCTCGTACGCTTCATCCACCGGAACCCAGGACGGTTCGCGTTGATTGATCCATTCTGCATATTCCCGAATCGCTTTCG
>CAYQOF010000318.1:0-3197 GCA_964419035.1 uncultured Anaerolinea sp.
TTCGGCAGTTCATAAAGGACAAGGTCCCAGCCCGGATTGCCCCCCACAACTAGAGGCGTGGGAAATACCAGGGTTACAGATGAGCCGGGGGGAATGACGCTGACGGAGCCATTTGGTTCCGTTCCAACTGCGCCGTACGGGAAGGTATTAAGAAAATCATCCGTGTCCGTGGCGGAGTTGTTTCCAGGAACACGATCAATAGAACCAACGGGAATGGTTATGGTTGCAGTATTGCTCAAGTTGCCGGTGGCGCTGCCGCTGGTATTTACCGTGACAGTATAAGTGATGCTTGCACCGTTGGGCAGATTCACCGTGTCGGTGAAGTCCGTTGCGCTGTTCGTCACCGGGTCGCATCCGCTCGCGCCGCCGGTCTGGCTTGTGCACTCCCAGGTCCAGTCTGCGATCTGCGAAGGTTTGATGTCCGTTATAACTGCGCCGATGACGCCGCTTGGTCCGTTATTTTGGACGACCACCGTGTAAATCAATGTGTCTCCTGCGGAGTAAACGAGGACACCATTGTCCATTGTGATCTGCAAGTCCGCGACCGGAATGGGGGTATTCGACGGCGTGAATGTCGGTGCCGGTGTCGTGGAAGGGACAACAGGCGTGTTCGTCTGCGTCGCGAATACCGCGAATATCCTCGTTGGGGATGCAGTGGGCGGAATGGTCGGTGTCCGGGTGGCGGGCGGCGGGGATGTGTTGGTGGGAATGGGAGTGGACGGCAGGGGTGTGCGTGTGAAGAACAACGCGCCCGGCGTAAGAAAAACATCAATCCAGACGGGCTGGGTGAGGATGGAGGCGTCAACCGGTTCGATGAGTCCGCCCGCCCGGCGGGTGAGGAAGTCGCTGTTCGGGTCGAGATTCGATCCCATGCTGGTCATCCGCTCCCAGCGCGGCGAGAAGCGGAGCGCCCATCCTCCCGCAAGCAGAATGCACAACAGTCCCAGTAATCCGATGAGGACGATGACAACCCAGTCGCGTCGTTCCCGCTCAAGCGCCTTCATGGTTGCGTCCATCCACCGGCAGACGCACGAAGACCGTCGTGCCGGGATAGGTCTTTTCGTTGTGACCGGGGCTTTCGAGCCAGATGCGCCCATGATGCGCGTTGACAATGCCGCGCGCGATGGCAAGCCCGAGACCGGGACCGCCGCCCTTGAATTTGGTCTTGCCGGAGGAATGCAAAAGCACTTCGCCGGTTTGGAAGAATTTCTCGAAGACGAGTTCGTGATACTGCGGGTCAATGCCGATGCCGGTATCCGTGACCGCGATCTCGATCTCGGGGCTGTCCGCCGGGTTGTCGAGCGCCCGCGCTCTGACCATGATCCTCCCGCCGTCCGGCGTATATTTAATGGCATTGCCGATCACGTGATAAAAGACCTTGTAGATCAGGTTCTCGTCGCTTTGAATGACGGGCAGGTCCGCAAGCCCCTCCGCGTGGAAGGCAATGCGGCGTTCCTTGAGCGCAGGCTCGAACGCATGGCGGGCTTTTTCGATGAGGGTTTCCACCTCCGTTCCAACGTAGGTCACCTGGAGCAGGTTGCTGTCAATGCGCGAAACGTCGAGCATGCTGTCTATGATCTCGACCATGCGGTCTGTGCCATCCTGAATGCCGTTGGAATATTTTTCGAGGTCCTTGCTGCCGACCGCCTTCATTTGCATCATTTGGGCGTATCCCTGAACGAGGGTGAGAGGCGTGCGGAGTTCGTGCGCGGAGACCTGGATGAAGCGCATCTTCGTGCGATCCATCTGTTCGAGGATGCGGTTGGTCTCTTCCAGTTCGAGCGTGCGCTGCTGAAGGTTCTCGGTCATTTCATCGAACGTATTGGCGAGCACGCCGATCTCATCGTTCCGGCGGATGCCGGTGCGTCTGGCGAGGTCGCCGCCGGCAATGGCGCGCGACGTGCGCACCAGGGATAAAAGCGGATTGATGATCAGGCGCGCCACGAAATAACCGATAAGGATCACGGCGACCGTTGCAATGGAATACAGGATCGCATAGTTGATGCGGCTCACCGAACCGGATTCGACGACGAAATCCAGCGGCAGGACGACCGAGAATACGCCGATGCGGTCATCCGCGATCTTCAAGGGACCGCGCGCCAGGGTGTACCAGCGGTTATCCGCCTCGAAGTTCTCGCCCTTCACAACCGCATCCCGGGCAACGACTTCCCGGTAAAGCTCCTTCTCGATGGAGATGGTTTGCAGGAACAGGGAGTCCATGCCCTGTGAACCCAGCGTGGATGCGATTGCCTGTCCGCTTTCGTCATAGATGATGATGTCGGATGCAGAGGAACTTTTCAGGGTCGGGAGAAGAGTATTGAGAGAAGTTCCCACCGCCGCCGCGCCGACCACCCGATCCTCCAGTTGGATGGGGATGGCGGTGAAGTAATAATGCCGCCCATCCACGGGATCAATTTCAAACTCACGCCCGGGGAGGCTGTTGATGTCGTTCTCCTCCAGCAATCTCTTTACTACGGCGAATGAGGATGCGCGTCCCCGCATGCTGACATCCACGACCGTGCCATCGGGCTGCTTGAGCAGATGAAGCGATTCGCGTCCCTGCATGTCGAAGATCATCAGACTCTCGACGTTCAAACCACCCGCGGCCGGTTTCGCCAGATCGGAGACCTGTTCCAAATCCCCAGCCTCCAGCGCCTCGCCCAGCCCGCGCGTATAGGCAACGATCCGGGCGGATTCGAGATGCCTGACCTCCTGCCGCGCCATGGTGTCCGACACCACCCGTCCCGCCTCGAGCAACTGGTTCGCGAGGCGTTCGCTGAGGGAGTTGGCGACCAGGCGCGTGACCACGTAGGCGCCTGTCACGGCGACGATCAGCGTCAGGATCAGATACGGCAGGATGACCTTGAAACGGATGCTCACGTGAAATCCCTCACCCCGGCAGACGAGGCGATGTTCGCATTATAAGGAAAGTGACGGAATAATATCGCAAATTCCCCTGTATTGAAAGATAATTACAATGCAACTATCTATTGTGTAAAGTTGTACAAGCCCGGGTCTGCAAAAAAAGTCCCGCTCGCGCGGGACTTTTGTGGGCGCTAAGGGACTCGAACCCCTGACCTTCTCTGTGTAAGAGAGACGCTCTAACCAACTGAGCTAAGCGCCCCATGCGGGCTGATTCAACTGTGAGAGACGCTCCAACCCACAGGGTGCTTCGCGACCAACTGAGCTAAGCGCCC
>CAYQOF010000319.1:0-3190 GCA_964419035.1 uncultured Anaerolinea sp.
TTGCTCACACCTGCAATTCTACCGAGAAGGATCTACTTTTTCCTTTTTGTCAAGCAATAATGAGAAAACCATAGAACCAATGTATGATGGTGAAACGTTTCCTCGATCATTCATTGACTTGCCAGAATCATGACATTGGGAAATGTTTCGAAATATTCCCGCGCGCTGATCGAATCGTAACGGTCTCCCCAGCGCGTCTCAAACTCCATGATCCCGAATGGTCCAGGAGTAAAACGGTCAATGACCAGCATGGTCTGGCTGATCTTTCCTGCGCCATAACCGTCGAAGATCGGCGCGACCAAGCCGTAATCATAATGGCGCTTTACCTTCTCCGCTTCGCTCACTTGATCGGTTGCAAACACATAGAATGCAAAAATTCCCGGTGTGGAGAAGCCGCGCTCCCGACGACGCTCGAAATACACCCCGGCGACTTCATTGATCTGCCCGGCGCTTACCCTTCCCCCGGCGGTGTGTTCAATATCCCAGTCAAACCAGACATTTTCCTGAAGATGCTTATCCATCAGGGAAGTAAACAGAAGCAGCGCATCCTGCCCGCCCGTTTGAACGTCCAGCATTACATAGACGCCCTGCCGCCGGGCTTCGGAGATCAATTGGTGAATATATTTATCCTCTTCGGTGATGCGTCCGGCTGTCACAATGTTTGGATTTACGGCAATGACCGTTGGGCGGCTGCCATTCCATTCGTCCACGCGCGAAGCCAGCCTGCGGGCGGAAGCCAATGCCTGGTCAACGGTCCAGGTTTGACCCAGGCTTCCCCAGCCGCGCGGTCCGCGGTGGCCATAGACCATGGCGACCGTCGCATCCTGGAAATCGGGCAGTGGAGGCAAAGGCGCATAAGCCGCGACCGGCATCAGTGAAATTTCAACCTGATCCGGGGTAAGTCTCCAGATGAAATACAGATCCTGACCGCTGGTATTGTGCGCCAGCAGATCATTGCGCCCCCAGTAGATGTTCACGGACTCTTCACGCGCGAAACCTGGAATTGGTTTGGCGTGGATGGTGAACTCGGTCGGCAATCCCGTCTGCGCCGCCGCGGCGCGAAACACTGTTGCCAGAGCGCAATGTCCCCCAGCCAGGATTCCGCCGGCATTTTTGTAGCCGGGACCCCCTTGGAAGGTTGCGTTAAAACTCCATGTGAAACCATGCGGCACCAGTATGGTATCCTGCCAATCCATTTGACGCAGGGCGATCCAGTCAACCCCTCTCACCGGATCGAAGACCTGCTCTGCCGCAGCCGTGCGGCGCATGAGCGACCAGCGCAGGTTGTCCGCTTCATCCAGTGAATGGATCTGCGCCAGGCGATTTAGGTCAAGGATTGCCTGTCCATGTATGGTCAACGGATGCGCGATCTGCCCGGGAGCAGGGTTCGATGCACTTCCCCAAGTCATATTTTGGAAAGCGCCGTTTCCTTGGGCGCTCAAAAGGAGCAATGGGGCGCTCAGGAGAAGAGCGCTTGAAAGACAAATCAGCCAGAGCAGGCTTTCACTGCGCCATGTGGGCTGTGGCTTGAGACCCATTGCTGTCCACCTGAATCGGGGTTGAAGGTGGGGCAGGCTCCACGATCGCCTTGCCGCGTTTGGTGAAATACAACCAGCAGCCATAGGAAAGCAGAGTGATCCCCAGCGCGAGTATGGCGTTCCAAAGCGCGTTTCCGAAAAAGAGAAGCGCATCCGCCAGTGTTAATGGAAAGCCACGCTGCATGGTTTGAACCACCAACGTGATCAGTCCAACCAGCATGGGTGGAGCCACGATGGGGGCAAAGCGGGCAATACCCGTGATGAACACCTCGAAAACCGACTCGACCAGACTCCACAGTCCGCTGCCGACCGCTGTGGCAACGCTGCCGACCGCCAGCATGATGCGGTGGCGGATGTGTTCGCGCAGCAACCCCTCCTGTATTGGGTACGTCTCCTGAAGCGCTGCCAGCAGTTCGGGCAATACTTCGCTGTTGAACCGCGCTTTGACGCGTTGTTCCTCCAGGGCGATTTTTTGCCGCGCCAGTTGATTCCCGTGCTGCCTCAGCCGTTCCTCCGCTTCGGCGATGGCGACAAAGTATGCTGAGAGCAAGTTCAGGTAGATGGCTTCGCCGCGCGAATAGGGTTTCGGCTTGGGAATGCCCTCCTCCTCGCAAAAGACTTCCAGTTGTTCCTGCATCTGGCTGCGCAGGCGGTTGACGCGCTGCAGGAAGGCTTCGCGCTCCATGTCGTTGCCCAACACCCGCGTAACATACGATGCCAGATGATCGAGCACGCGATCCGCCCGGGCTTTTGCGCGCGCTTTGTACACCGCGGAACTCAACCCACCGACGAACGTCTGCAATGCTGGAGCGCCGCCAGAAGCCGGATCGGGTTTCGATGATCCTCCGGCCCATGCCTGAAAGCGCTGACCAAATCCGTGCACAAGCCGGGCAATCCGACGGCCGTCAAAGATCGCCCGGATCATGGAACGTGAGTGTTTTTTCCCCTTGCCTTCCCAGATCAAGATCTCATCGGCAGCAACGGCAAATTCCAAAGCCGCCAGAAAGTCCGAGGCATCGGAGAGATCCCACAGCGTGATATCGGGCTGGCGATTGTGATATCGGAACGCCTCCAGCAGGCGCTGCCATCCTGCCCGCAACAAATGCCCGCGGATCAGACCGCTGATCTCATCTGCTGAGAACTCCCTCTTGTGATGCCAGTCTTCCGGGAAGGCAAATTCCGAATCGAGCATGCCCGACTCGTGAAGCCGGTTCAACAACCGGGCAACTTCCAGGAATGTGAGGCTCCTGCCGGGAGCCGGTGAGGAATCGTCCTGATCGGAGGTTTGTATTCGTACTGCATTCATGTTTTTGCCTCTTCACATCCACCCAACATCGCTCTAACGAAAAAGCCGGCGGGCGACGGACGTCCCAGCCGGCCTGGCGATGGCAAGGATATTCTCAGGAATTCATGGAGACAGTTCGACCCTGGTGCAAAGACCGACCGGGAATCTGCGCGCCTCTTTCGTGTCCTCTGAAGAGTGAGTTGGGTTCATGACAAAGCGTAAAAAGCAATTTGCTCGTGGATGACCATTATCGGTTCAGAACACTTGTTCATATTCATTCTATCACAATCTATTAATATGTCAAGACAAATGCCCTGGTGATTACCCACAAGTCTACAAGAAGAAAAAGTTCTGCTCCGCTGTGGTA
>CAYQOF010000320.1:0-3160 GCA_964419035.1 uncultured Anaerolinea sp.
GGGCCACGGATGATACTCCGGTGTCCGCACAACCCATTTGTACCCGTCATGCTTGAAAGCATTCTCTGCATAACCGGACACGAATGGATAGGCAATGGTCTGTCCACCCCATAACGCGCCCGGCGCGCCAAAATATTTGTTCGCCAGATATGGCGAATCTCCGTGTTCGTGGTTATAGTGACAACCGCCTTTTTCGTTCCATAGGTCGTGATAGAGTTGGTTATCCGGGAATTTCCCATAATCCGCATTGTCGGTTACGTCCGCATGCCCGTCATTATTTGTATCCGGGCATGCCGGCGCACCGGCAAATGGTAGAACATCGCCGGGCGCGGATTTCGCGCTCGATGGAAGCGCGAGAGCAAGCAAACTCAGCAACACAACAGCGATCTTGATGGTTTTCGATAACATGGTACCTCCGTTTCCTTTGTTGATCAGAATTCAAACGCCGCGAATTACACCGATCACGGTTGTACGAAAGGTTACCTGCTCCCGCCGGTTTACGAAACAAAAAGTTAGAAATAGTTACAAACATTTTTGTTAGGTGCAGGAATACCAGAGTACTATTCATGCTCTGAGCATGGAAAAATCAGGCGCTGACAGTACTAAAGGTTGACGGCTATATGACGGCAACTTTCATATCAAGCGATAAAGAGCCTCGAATCCTTACCCAGGGACGATGGATAGCGCCGGATATGAATTCGGGTACAATCACGCACTATGGATATGAAAAACATGGATGCTCTGAAACGCCGCCCGGCGGAAGGGGCGAAACTTATCTATAAACTCAGGAACGCAAATGTTTATGTGTCCGCAAACGGCTTTCATTTCACGGATTATCTCGACCCGCTGGAGGAAATCCCCCCCGAAATTGACCCATCACAACTGACCGATGAGGAGGCTTCGTATATCGAGACCCAACTCCAGGCGAACGCCCCGAAATTCGAGAGCCAGGTAAATACGCTCAGGAAATACCTTCCCCTCCAGGATATTAGAGCGCTGGACATCGGCTGCGGCGGCGGGTTGTTCCTGTCGCTGTTGAAACGGCAGGGCGCCGAGACGACCGGCATCGAACTCAGCGACAGCCGCGCCCAGTACGCAAAAACACGGCACAACCTCGAAATTTACAAGCATCCCATCGAAAGCGACTTCTGGCAGAAGCGATACGCAAATCATTTCGACGCGGTCACGCTGTGGGACGTGATCGAGCATGTCAATTATCCGTATCGAACCCTGAAGTGCGCGGCGAACGTGTTGAAACCGGGCGGCTGGCTCCTGATTGACACGCCGTGCAGGGACAGTTTCTATCACCGTTTTGGCGAATTCACCTATCGCATCTCACGCGGCAGATACCCCACCTTCCTGAACGCGATGTACTCCTCGCATCTCTTCGGTCACAAGCAGATCTTTTCCACAGGTGAAATGAAACAACTTGTTGAATCTCTCGGGCTTGAAGTAGTCGAACTGCGCAAATTCCATGAACTGTCGTTCCCGTATGAGTTCTATCTCAAAAAACTCTTCAGGTCGGAAACAGTTATTCGTTTGTCATTGCCTTTTGTCAGTCTCTTTTTCAGGCTGTTCAAAATACAAAACAAGATGCTCGTGATCGGAAGAAAAATCCAACTTTTCATATCATCGTGAGGGGCTGGTGGTCTCGATACGGCGTACGAACACCGCCTACTCGACCAGCACGCGCAATGACATGAAATGGAGAGAAAACCTTATGAGTAATGAATACATCCCCAAACGCGCCATGAGCATCCACGCGCACCCGGACGACCAGGAATTCTCCGTCGGCGGCACGCTCGCCAAATGGGCGCGCGCGGGATGCGAGATCATCTCCGTGGTCATCACCAGCGGCGACTCGGGCTCGAACGACGCGACCAAGGACGGCAATTATAAAAAGGAACTCGCCGAATTACGCGAGAAGGAGCAGCTCGCGGCAAATGCAGTATTGGGGATCAAGGGAACGATCTTCCTCCGTTACCTGGACGGAGAACTGGAACCGACGCTTCAACTGCGCAAAGACCTGACCCGCCTCATCCGTCAATTCAAGCCGGATGCCGTTTTGACGGGGAATCCCGAGGGATGGTTTTACGCCAATGAATATCTCAATCATCCCGATCATCGCGCCGCGGCTCAGGCTGCGTGCGCGGCAGCATTTCCGTCAGCCGGGACGAGGCTTATTTTCGCGGACCTGCTCGCGGCTGGGTACGAACCGCACGACGTCAAACGCTTGTACATCCACGGCACGGACAAATCCGATACGTGGGTTGACATCACAGAGACGATGGATGTCAAGATCAAAGCGCTGGCGCAGCATGCCAGCCAGGTCAGCGCGGAGGAAGTGGATAAATGGATGCGCGAATGGGCGGAGGAGGAAGCCAGAGAAAAGGACATGAAATATGCCGAGAGTCACAAGGTGATGATCCTGAAAAGGGAGGAAGAGGAAAAGATCGGCTAACCCACCGTCCCGAAGGCATGATCCTTCGGGACGTTCATTATCAGAAAACCAAATGACCGATCAACGCGGACGCAATCGTGATGGTGATGTTATCCACGTCCCTGAATGGAAGCGATTCGACCAGCATCCCGCCCAGCGCGACCCACGTGAGCGGAAGCAGATACGCGGTGAACGGCAAGGGAAACACCCCCGCGATAACGTAAATGAACAGCGCAAGTGCGGATAACAACCAGCCGCCCGCGAATACGCTCAAGGAGCCAGCCACGCTTTTTTCGCGCGACCAGAACAACGTCGGAGAATCGACGCGCCGCCCGACGATGTCTGCAACTCCGTCGCCGCCGCACATCAACATAAGCGCGGTGATGCCGATAGGAGAGTCCTTCCAATAGATGATCGTCAAAAGCACGAACATGATCCCATAGAACAGCGGACCGCGCAGGATCTCTCGCGGGTTGCCCGTGCGAGTCATGGCATTGACCGCGGCTTCGTCCTTGATGATCCCCATGCCGACCAATACAAATTGCGTTGTGATGAGAAACGGGACCAACGCGGCAAGGTAGCGTGACACTGGAACGTCCGGGAACATCAGCCAGCACAATACGAAGATGGGACCCGTGCCAATGTGGATGATCTTGCGGCTCAACTTGCTCTCGATCACCCCGCGATGGGCAAGGAAGTCCATGAAGCGGAGGAAGGCAA
>CAYQOF010000321.1:0-1328 GCA_964419035.1 uncultured Anaerolinea sp.
CGCGTTGTAATAGTTCACAGCGCGCGCGGCTTTGACGGCGGCTTCGCCCATTTGCTTTCGCAACTCTGGTGTAAGTAATGGCGAGGGGGTTTCCTCAATGATCTTTTGATGGCGGCGCTGCACAGAACATTCGCGCTCGAAGAGATGCACGAGATGCCCGTGTTTGTCGCCGAAGACTTGAAACTCGATGTGATGCGCGTCCGCGATGTATTTTTCGATGAGCAGACGGTCATCGCCGAAGGCATGGAGCGCTTCGCGGCGCGCGGCGTCAATCTCCTCGGGCAGGTCGTTCGCATCCCAGACGATGCGCATCCCTTTGCCGCCGCCGCCTGCCGAGGCTTTCACGAGGATGGGATATCCTATCTCATTTGCGGCTTTTTCGAAATCTGAATAGGATTCCAATCCCTCGGCTCCGGGCACCGTCGGGACGCCTGCTTTTTTCATCGCGATCTTTGACTCCGCTTTATCGCCCATGGCGCGGATGGAGTCGGCTGAGGGACCGATAAAGGTCAAATTGGCGGATTCAACTGCGGCGGCGAATGAGGCGTTCTCCGAGAGGAATCCATAGCCCGGGTGGATGGCGTCTGCCTGGGAGGAGAGAGCGGCGCGGATCAAGACATCCGCATTCAAATAGGATTCCTTGGGCGATGCCGCTCCGATGTGAATCGCTTCATCGGCATATTGAACGTGCAGCGCGTTTTTATCGGCGTCGGAGTAGATGGCGACGGTTTTGATGCCGAGTTCATGGCAGGCGCGCATGATACGGATGGCGATCTCGCCGCGGTTGGCGATGAGGACTTTTTTGAACGTCATTTGGCTCGCGTCAATTTTGCTTCCGTCGCTTTGGCTTCTTCCCCTTCGGGGATGATGTTGTAGGCGGTGATGGTGAGTTGGTCTTCGTTGACAAGTTCCACCTCCGTGCGCCAGCCCCAGTCCGGTCCGCCGGCGGGATCGGGGTAACTGCCGAGGACGAAGAAGCCTTTGTCGGTGGCGCTGCCTGTGCAAAACATGATGGCGGTGTTGTTGTGGAATGTATCCACCCACGAGGCTTCGTAGCGGTCGAGCAGGGTGTTGTAGCCGAAAGTGAACATTCCGTGTTGCGGTTCGCCGTCAATGGAGGATTGGTAGAGGAAGAGGGCAAAGCGACCATCGAGGAGGAGTTGGATGTTGCCGACCAGCGGCGCTTCACCGGCAAGCTTATCCGGCTCGAACCAGATTTTGGAAGGACCGGTCCAACCGCCAGCGAGTTGGGAGAGGAAGTGGTGGGGGGAGCCTGAGGATTTTTCGAAAGACATGTTAATCTCCAATATTGATTATGTCATTGCGAG
>CAYQOF010000321.1:1428-3156 GCA_964419035.1 uncultured Anaerolinea sp.
GGGTGGTTTCGATACGGCGGACGAGCACCGCCTACTCAACCACCCTCGCAATGACATTTATAAATCACATCCTGAACACACCAAACCCCTGATCCTCCACCGGTGAATTCAATACCACCGACAACGCCAGCCCCAAAACCTGGCGCGTATCAACAGGATCAATCACCCCATCATCCCACAGACGCGCCGTGGAGTGACAGGGATTGCCTTCGTTTTCGTATTTCTCCAAAATGGGCCGTTTGAATTCGTCGGCTTCTTCTTTGGTCATGGGAGGTTTGCCTTCGCGGGCGAGTTGATCCTGTTTGATGGTGAGCAGAACGTTCGCAGCCTGTTCCCCGCCCATGACGGAGATGCGGGCGTTGGGCCACATCCACAGGAAGCGGGAGCCGTAGGCGCGTCCGCTCATGGCATAGTTGCCAGCGCCGAACGAGCCGCCAATGATGACGGTTAACTTGGGAACGCGAGTCGTCGCCACCGCATGGACCATCTTCGCGCCGTCCCTGGCGATGCCGCCGACTTCGGCTTCCCGTCCCACCATGAAGCCCGTGATGTTTTGCAGGAAGACGAGCGGAACCCCGCGCTGATCGCACAGTTCGATGAAGTGAGTCGCTTTGAGCGCGGACTCGCTAAACAAGACCCCATTGTTGGCGATGACCCCGACAGGGTATCCGTGAATGCGCGCGAAACCGCAGACGAGAGTCGTGCCGTAGCGTGCTTTGAATTCGCGGAACTTGCTTCCGTCCACGATGCGGGCGATGATCTCGTGAACGTCGCAGGTCGCGCGGAAGGTCGCGGGGAGGATGCCGTACAAATCGTCGGCGGGGTACAAGGGTTCTTCGGGTGGAGCAACTTCCAGCGTGGAGAGATGCGTGCGGATCGCCGGGCGTTGTAGAGTCTCGACAATGTCGCGCAACATTTGGATCGCGTGATCGTCGTCCTCGGCGAAGTGATCCGCAACACCGCTGAGCCGCGTGTGGACATCCGCTCCGCCCAAATCTTCCGCGCTGACATCCTCACCCGTCGCGGCTTTGACGAGAGGAGGTCCGCCGAGGAAGATCGTGCCTGTGCCTTTGACGATGATGGCTTCGTCGCTCATCGCAGGGACATAGGCGCCGCCCGCCGTGCAACTGCCCATCACCGCCGCGATCTGCGGAATCTTTTTGGCGGACATGCGCGCCTGATTATAGAAGATGCGGCCAAAGTGATTGGCGTCGGGAAAAACCTCATCTTGAAGCGGCAAAAACGCGCCGCCGGAATCAACCAGATATAAACACGGAAGATGATTCTCCTCGGCGATCTGCTGGGCGCGCAGATGTTTTTTCACCGTCATCGGGAAGTAAGAGCCGCCTTTGACGGTGGCGTCGTTGGCGACGATCATTACTTCGCGGCTGCTGACTCGTCCGATCCCAGTGACGATGCCTGCGGAGGGAGCGGCTTGATCCTCGCCACTACTCCGTCTGTCTTCGTACAGATCCCACGCGGCTAATGCGGAGAATTCGAGAAATGGAGAATTGGAGTCGAGCAGGCGTTCGATGCGGTCACGGACGAAGAGTTTGCCCTGCTCTTCGTGTCGCTTGCGGTATTTTTCGCCGCCGCCTTCACGGACTTTGGCAAGGCGCTGTTTCAGTTCATTCGCGAGAAGGCGGTGGTGGGAGGCGTTGGCTTTGAAGTCTTCGCTGTCGGGGTTGAGGTTGGTCTGGATGGTTTCCATGCAACGAGTCTAGCATA
>CAYQOF010000322.1:0-3142 GCA_964419035.1 uncultured Anaerolinea sp.
ACTATTGGTCTCGGCACCTGCACTTGCGTGCTGGTGCAAGTGTATGGGACGGAGGACGCTTCGTCTACGCTATCGCTCCGCTACCCTTCGGGCACGATGTCAGCGCGAGGAAACTGCCTACTCGACCAGCGGAATTTTCTTTGAATTGATTTTCAATACGTTCCCCTCCATTTCAACAACATCCTCCTCAAACCCAAAGAACGTCCAAAAGGTGACCTGGGGGCGCGTCGCTTCAAGCATCACCGACATGGCTGGTTCTTTGTGACCGTAATATCTCGAACTCCATCCGCGCGTGGAGTCAGCATCCGCGCGGACGAGGGAGAAATCGCCGTTGCCGTCGAGCAGTCCCAATTGGATGTTAAGTTTGGATTCAGGAAGCTTGCTTCCGAATGGTTGCCACCATAAGCCGTTTGCGGAAGCGAGCTTCTGCATTCCATATTCGCCATCAGAAAGCAACCATTGAAGCGCGTAATGATGAGGTTCGTTGGCAATGAGACTGTCAATGACAATCCAGCGGTCATCTTCCAGAGCCATTACAGTTCGTTTATGAGTCACAGGCTTGTAACCATCATGTTCACCCTGCCAGAGGTTCTTTTCGTGCTTGAGAACCCTTCCCTTCGACCAGTTTGTCCACGTGAAGCGGCTGAGCAGGGTCATTTGGTCTTTGCCATCCACAGTGACTGTGTTATGCACGGAGGTGCGCGCCAGTCCGTTGCGCCAGGGAGGTTGTCCGCTGTAGAGGTAGGTTCCCGCGTCAATGGCGATCTCCTGACCGTGCATCCACAAGTCCATGTGGAGTTGGTCGGCGTGGGAGGGACGGGAGGTGAAGTCCGTGCAACGGAGGAGGGCGCGGGAGCGGGTGGAGCGGAGGAGGTGGATGCCGCCGTGAGGGAAGGACTCACCGCGAAGATCGCTAAGAGCGCCAAGATTTTTAATTTCCTTCGCGTCCTTTGCGTTCTTCGCGGTTAATGATTTCTCCCTCACCCCTGCCCTCTCCCGCCGGGAGAGGGAGTCTGCGCCACATAACCAAAAAACATCCTCATCCCAAGGACCAGGGTCGAAGAGGAATTTGCCTTTGGTGATGTACCAGCCCAATTGCAACAGCGGACGGTAGTCGGTGAAGTCGCAGTTGTTGAGCGGCAAGACGAGCGCGCCGTCGTTGGAGCCGTAGACGGGCATTTGTCCTGTTTGGGGGTGGATGAGGTGGGAGAGGTATTCGAGGGAGGAAGAGATGGATGAATAAAGAGAATTGGAGAATAGAGAATTGTTCAGCGCACCTAAACGAATCGCATAGAGATAAATGTGAAGGATGAAGCGATGGTAGTTGAGGGAGTACATGGAGTAAGTGCCATCGGGGAAGATCTGGTTGACGGCTTCTTGCTCGAGGATGCGTTTTCCTAAGGAGAGATATTTGTCGGCGTGTTTGAGTTCAGGGAAGAGCAGACCGACCATCCATAAGCCGAAGGCTTCGCTGATGGTGTGATTGCTTCTCGTGGAGATGGCATAGCCGATGTTTTTGTAGATGCGTTCGGCTTGGGCGGCGACGTAAAGTTTGAAGTTTTCAATTCTTTGAGGAGTTGAGGAGGGAGAATTGGAGAATTGGTAGAAGCCGAACGTCCATGCCATGAGGCGCAGGGCGATCTCTTGTCCATCCATCCAGTTGGGTCCTGTGTTGGGCGGGTTGTGTTTTGCCCAGTCTTCGATGAGAGTCCAGAAGGCCTCAGGGTATTCTTCATTTTGAGAGGCGGCGTAGGCACGGACGAGGGTGTAGATGAAAGCAAAGCGGTTTGGTTCCCAGATGAATTTGATGTCAACATGTCGCTGCGAGGCGCTCTTGTTTTTTGCCGAAGCAGTCTCCTCGTCGTGGGAGATTGCTTCGTCGCCCCGCGGGCTCCTCGCAACGACATGATCATCAGAGATTTGTGACCAGTGTTTTCTCTGGCTCAAGCCGCCGTCCTCGGCGGCGTGTTGGGTGGTTATGTCCGATGCCGCGGACGGCGTTGGGAGCGGGGAATGCCAATTGGGAGGGAAGCCTGTTTTGATCCATTGGTGAGAGAAGTATTTGAATTCGCCACTCAAGATTTTATTGGCTTCGGCGATGGCGGTTTGAGAATTCCAGGGAGCGTTGGTTACGTCTGGTCTCGATACGGAGCGGAAGAACGCCGCTCCTACTCGACCAGCGGGTTTATTTGTGATTTGATTTTTATAATCTTCCCACTCACCCGCTGGCATTTGGAGGCGGATGAGTCCTGTGCGGAGGCGGAAGGCGTAGGCGAGGCGAAAGAGCGTCCAACGCGGACCAAGTTCTCGGTAGAGGGAGGCGAATGCTCGGAGTCTAGAAATCATTTTGGGAGGAGGATAAACCACAAAGTGTCACGAAGGGTCACTAATGGAGAAATCCAAAAACAAATCGGGACGCTGATAAACGCAGAAGAACGCAGATTTATTTTTTTAGAATCAGCGTACATCAGCGTTTTTCTGCGTCCTTGTTTAACGTATTTGCGTGGCGATTCAGCGCGTAGTATGTGAGGGGAAGCCCGAAGAGGATGAGGGCGGAGGCGAGGCGACTGCCGCCACCCCAGGCAGAGGCGAGGAATAAAGCGACAAACGTGAGTGCAATGTACAAGGTGCTGATCTTTGCGTGGCTGTATCCACCGATGACGAGTCGTTGATAGACGTGCGTGCGATGCGCGGCAAGGACGTTCTCGCGTTTGAGCGCGCGACGAATGAACGTGACGCCCGCGTCCATGATGATAGTCCACATCAGGAGCGTGCCGAGCATGAGCGCGTCGCCCTCGTCGTTCGACGCCAGCAACGGCATGACCGCGAACGAATAACCGAGAAAGGTGCTGGCAACGTCGCCCATGAAGATCTTTGCGGGGTGCCAGTTGTGACCGAGAAACCCCAGGCTCGCCGCCGCAATCGCCAGCCCGATCCAAAACACGAACGAGTTCGCCAGATACGGGATGTTCGCCGCCAGCATCACCCAGCCCAGCCCCGCCGCAAACGCCACGCCGCCCGCGATGCCGTCAATGCCGTCCATAAAGTTGTAGGCGTTCGTGAGTCCGATGATCCACAAAAACGTGATGACGATACCCACCGCGCCCAACTGCAATTCGCCGAACAACGGAATGGTGACCGA
>CAYQOF010000323.1:0-3081 GCA_964419035.1 uncultured Anaerolinea sp.
GATAAAACGATATTTGGATTAACCATGAGCGCAAAAAGACATTTTGTACTTTGCATTGACAATACAGACTACGAAGCCTCCTTGATCACGAGGAAGGTTTATGAGGTCATTTCCGATGAACAGGCTGAGAAGGATGACCTGATCCGCGTGATTGACGAGAGCGGCGAAGATTATCTGTATCACGTCAGTCATTTCGTTTTCATTCCCCTCCCAGCGGAAGTGGAAAAAGCATTGATCGCAGCATAAGTAATCTGAATAAAATACAGCCACTTGACGAGCGGACCATCGTGCCCGCTCGTTTGTTTTATAATTCGGGGCGCAAAACCAAATACGCAATACGCACCACTCAATACCCAAACCCATGTCCCTCATCACAGTCTCCTCCCTCTCCAAATCCTTCGGCGCGGAAGATATTTTTTCCGGCGTCACGTTTTCGGTTGCCAAGGGAGCGCGGCTGGCGCTGGTCGGTCCCAACGGGATCGGCAAGACAACTCTGTTACGTATCCTCGTCGGAGAAGAAGAACCCTCATCAGGGACGGTCACACGCGCCAGGAATCTGCGCATTGGCTATCTCCCGCAGGAGGCGGATTTTGAACTGCGCGGCGTGTTGTGGGATGTGTGCCTCGAGCCGTTCGCAGACCTCATTCGCATGTCAGGTGAGTTGGAAAAGCTCGAAGGAGAAATGTCAGACCCATTAACCCGCGACCAGGCTTTGGTCAGGTATGGACGCGTGCAACACGAGTTCGAGCGGCGCGGCGGTTATGTTTATCCTGTAAAGATCAAGCAAGTGCTGACAGGTCTGGGATTCGAAGAATCCGATTATCACATGTCGCTCGATCATCTCTCGGGCGGGCAGCGCACGCGTGCGCATCTGGCGCGTCTGCTGTTGTCGAATCCCGATCTGTTATTGCTCGATGAACCGACGAATCATCTCGACATCAAAGCCGTCGAGTGGCTCGAAAGTTATCTGACTCAATGGGAGGGCGCGGCGGTCATCGTCTCGCACGATCGTTATTTTTTGGATCATGCTTGTAATGCGCTGCTCGAGATGGCGGTCAGCGGCTCGGAATATTATCGCGGCAACTACACGGCATATTTGAACGAGCGCGAGATCCGCTGGGCGCATCGCTTTGAGGTCTTTGAAGGCGAGAAGGAAAAACTGCTCAAGGAAGTCGAGTACATCAAGAAGAATATTTCGGGGCAGAACACACTGCAAGCCAAGGGCAAACTCAAACGCCTGACGCGCGTGGTGCAAGCCGTCGAACAGGTCGGCATGGACGCGGTGATGAATTCGAATTGGTCGCAGCTGGATGTGGAGACCACCACCTCGCCGTTCAGCGTGGAGGAAGCCGAGCGCCGCGTGCGTGCCCTGCGCCCGCCGCAGCGCGTCACACCCGACCTGCATTTGCATCTGCGCGCGGCGAGTCGCTCCGGCGATCTGGTCATCCGCACGAAAAATCTTACGGTGGGTTATCCTGCCGAAAATGGAATCCCCGAAAAAGCCTTGTTCTCCGCTCCGGATATCGAACTGCGACGACTGGATTGCGCGGCATTAATTGGACCGAACGGCGCGGGCAAATCAACGTTCCTCAAGACGATCCTCGGTTCTCTCTCCCCGTTGGCTGGCGAGGTGATCCTGGGAGCGAGTCTACACGTCGGCTATTTCGCGCAGGCGCACGAGGGACTCGACCCCGGGAAGACCGTGATGGATGAAATCCTCGCCGCGTCGCCAGGCATGTTGCCGTATCAGGCGCGCGATTACCTCGGCAAATATCTCTTCTCCGGCGATGACGTGTTCAAACTCGTATCCATGCTCTCGGGCGGCGAACGCGGACGTCTGGCATTGGCGAAACTTGCACTGCAAGATACAAACTTGTTATTGCTCGACGAGCCAACCAACCACCTGGACATTCCCTCGCAGGAAGTATTGCAATCCGTCTTGGACGCGTATCAAGGCACGATCATCCTGGTCACCCATGACCGTTATCTCGTTGACGCGCTCGCAACCCAGATTTGGGAGATTGACCCGGACGAATCGCATTTGACCGTATTCAACGGCGCGTATTCGCAAATGAAAGAGGAAAGGGAGAAGGAAGCGGCGAAACTTGCGGCGGAACAGTCTCCAGTTGTCCAGTCACCAGTGACCAGTATGCGAAAAACGAAGAATGCATCAGCGAAAGAGGAAAGACGAAAGATCGCCCAATTGCAGGAGTTGGAAAACACCATCGCCGAACTCGAAGCGACATTGGTGAATCTGTCCACGCAGTTGGAGAGTCCGTTCGTAAAGCCAGCCGAAGCCGCCAAATTGGGGACGGAGTATGAACGCGTGCAAAAGGAGATGGATGCGAAGTTGCGTGAGTGGGAGAGGATGCAGGAATAGAGAGTGTTATACTGCTTTTATACACGGGGGTACATCCCTTTCCAAAAGGAGGCACATCATGTCCTGGAAGAACCAGTTACGAAGCGACTCTTTGCCGTGGCTGCTGGAGTCGGAGAATCCCGGCGTTCGCTATCTGGCAATGCGAGACCTGCTCGACCTTCCCGCTAACGACAAAAAATTGAAGTCCGCGCGGAAACTGGCGCACAAAGAGGGACCCATCGCGCATGTCCTTTCGAAGATGAATGAGGAGGGATGGTGGCAAAGGGCGGGGACAGGCTACGGACCGAAGTACAAGTCCACGGTGTGGGCGTTGATCCTGCTGGCGCAACTGGGCGCGTCGGTGAAGGAGGACAAACGCATTAAGACAGCCTGCAAGTATTATCTCGACCAGTCCCTGAACACGGGCGGGCAGATCTCCGCCATGACTAACGCGGCTCCATCCGGGACGGTCGATTGCCTGCAAGGGAACATGCTCTGGTCGTTGATGACATTGGGTTACGAAGACAAACGTATGGATAAAGCCTGCGAATGGATGGCGCGCACGACCACAGGCGAAGGCGTCGCGCCGATGAAGGACAAGAAAGCCGAGGTGAGGTATTTTGCGGGAAAGTGCGGACCAAACTTCGCATGCGGGGCGAACAACAAACTTCCGTGCGCCTGGGGCGGAGTCAAAGTTTTGCTGGCGCTGAGTCAGGTTCCAG
>CAYQOF010000324.1:0-3058 GCA_964419035.1 uncultured Anaerolinea sp.
AACAACGCGTTGCCGGGCGCTTCGATCCACATCACGAAACGGCGCGCCGCGCGATCGGGGTCGCGAAAGAGGAAGCGCGGAAAGAAGCGCTTTATCTTTTGGAGGTACAGGTCGTCGGTGTCGCTCAACGTGCCGTCCACATCGAAGCACAGGGCTTTGGTGCGGGAAATGTCAATGGTCATAGGCGCAATTTTACCCGCAATTGCTGTGCTATACTTTGCCGTGTACATGGTATGATTTGCGCAGGAAGCGGACGAATCCAATTTTGCAGGAACCTATGTCACTGCCGCGAGAACAAGACCATACGAAAGCCCTGCTCGAACTGCTCTATCACGTCAGCCGGGAACTGGCAACCGCGCTCGACCTGGGGACGGTGCTTCAGCGGGTTCTCTACGAAGCCATACAAAATGTGGGCGGCGAACGTTGCAGCATCGTCGTGCTGGACAACGCCGGCAAGGCGATGGATGCGACCATCGTGTATGGCAAAAAGATCCACGAACACACCACCCAGCAGATGCGCGACACCGTGGAGCGCGGTCTCGCGGGCTGGGTGATCAAGAACCGCAAGGGGGTGTACGTGCCGGATACCAGCAAGGACGAACGCTGGCTGATGCGCCCGGACGATGCGCTGGATAAATCGGGCGTCAAATCCGCGATCTGTATGCCGCTGCTGGCGCGCGAGCAAATGGTGGGGGTGCTGACGCTCGTCCACCCCAGACCAGATGCTTTTTCAAGCGATCAACTCGACCTGATGCAAGCCATCGCCGACCAGGCAGGCGTTGCGGTTTTGAACGCGCGTCTGTATACGGAGAGCCAGCGGCAGGCGCGCGTGATGACCGCACTGGCGGAGGGCGCGGCGGCGTTGAACGCCTCGCTCCGCCTGGAGGATGTGTATCAACGCATCCTGATCCAGACCATGCAGGCATTGCTGGTGGAGACGGTTGCGCTGGGAATTGTGGATGGCGACCGCCTCATCTTCCGCGCCGCGGCGGGGCAGAACTCCGGAAATATCCTGGGGCGAACGGTCGAAGTGGATAAAAGTCTCGCGGGACGGGTGGCGCGCGATGGACGCGGCATTGTGATACCGGATGTCAGCGAGGAAAAGGATTTCGGCGAGGCGGACAGGTTCGGGGGAGTCGAGATGCGGGCGGTGCTCATCGCCCCGATCCAATCACAGAGACGCGTGCTCGGCGTCATCGAAGCGATCAACCCGATCTCCAAATCCTTCGACCCGGACGCCCTGCTGGTGATGACCGGCATCGGCGGTCTGGCAGGGACGACGATCCACAACGCGCAGTTGTTCGAGCAGCTGCAAGCCGCGCACAAACGCTACCGCGAGTTGTTCGACGACAGCATTGACCCGAAGGTCATCACGGACTGGGAAGGGCGCATTCTCGAAGCCAACCGGCAGGCGCTGGTGTTGAGCGGTTATTCGAGCGATGAACTGCACGCCATGAGCATTGATCAGTTGCACGAGGTGAACTGGAGCAAGACCGGCAAAGAGTTCGAGGTTCTGCGCGGGGATCTGACGTGTTCGTACGAGTCGTCCCTGCGCAGGCGGGATGACTCGCGCACGCCGATCGAAGTGTACGCACGGCGAGTGGAATTCGATTCGACGGATTCGATCCAGTGGATCATGCGCGATATCAAGGAACGCAAGGAATTGGACAGTCTGCGCGAAGACCTGACTTCGATGATCTATCACGACCTGCGCTCGCCTCTCGCGAACATCGTCTCGAGCCTGGACGTGGTGGCGGAGATGGTGCCTGAGGAGGGACGCGAGACGGTTCTTTCGATCCTCAAGATTGCCGAGAATTCGACGAACCGCATCCAGCGCCTGGTCAGTTCCCTGCTCGATGTGAACCGGCTCGAATCGGGCCAGCCGGTGGTGGATCAAAGCGTGGTGGACACGCTTGCCCTCATCAAGAGCGCGATTCAGGATGTGGAACCCGTCGCCAAAAGCAGGCATCAAACGATCACGAAGGACCTGCCCGCGCATCTCCCCCCCATCTGGGTGGACGAGGATATGGCTCTGCGCGTGTTGATCAATCTCATGGAGAACTCGAGCAAGTTCACGCCGACCAACGGCAAACTGGAGGTGGGCGCGCGCGCGGAGGGAGGTTGGGCGCGCATTTGGATCATGGATAACGGTCCCGGCATTCCGCCCGAGGAACAGGAACACATCTTCGACAAGTTCACGCGCGTGCGCGGCAAGGACAAACACAGCGGCTTGGGCATCGGCCTGGCGTTCTGCCGCCTCGCCGTGCTGGGACATGGCGGACGCATCTGGGTGGAAAGCGATACCGGCAAAGGCGCGGCGTTCCACTTCACCTTCCCGCTGGCGACGAAGGAACAACTGGCGGGTAGTGGGGATGATTGAGGGGGTGTGGGGGCGGCAAAATGATGCAAAGCGCGATTCAAGGAAAGGTATAAATTTTGCGGCTCTTTCCGCATGATGGGGATAGGTAATTATGTTTGATCTCATTTGTCCGACATATTAATCTACGTCCCGAATTTTGCAGTCTGTTTTGTAGCCCTAGCACTAGCAGGGTGTAAAATGGAATAATTGCAAGGGAAGCGATTGATGACTTCAACAAAGACCCCTCACATAAAAACCGCCCAGCCATCCCAACCGCGCGGATATCGCTTTTGGCTGCCCCGCATTGTTCTGCTATTGGGTTTGCCTCTGCTTTTCTATTACGGCTATTGCTGGGGCTTGTGGGGGCGAGGCAGTTTGTTATTGCAATACCTCTTTCAATGTAGTTGCCCAGCCGCCAGTGAAGAATGGCGTTACCCGGAGTACATTGATGTGATTGTGCCGGCCTGCAAATATCTGGATTCGATTCACTCCCCAAGCGGGCGATTGATATATGTGTTGGCGAAAGGATCAAGTACTACTTCGACATACTTATTAACTGATGTTACGCACCGTCCCGAAGACTTGCTCTGCAATTCAGGCTTGATTCAAGAAAGCCTTCGGGACGTTCTGCGTAAGGTGAGTTATTAAATTTGGAAACGGGTGAGAAAACAATGTTTACCCTGCCAGATGAAGGATCTA
>CAYQOF010000325.1:0-3008 GCA_964419035.1 uncultured Anaerolinea sp.
ATACACTACTGGCATCTCTTTAGAAGGTAGGTACGACCATGAAAACTCACGATCCTGTTTGCGGAATGGAAATCGAGTCCCAAAGTGCTTTTGCCACGCGGCAGCATAAGGGGCGAACATTCCATTTTTGTTCTCAATCCTGTGTCGAACAATTCGACGCGGACCCGCATCGTTACGCCACGGCAGTTCCCTCCGCGACGACCGGCATTGCTGCGGATGCAAAAGGACTCCTCCGCATCGCGCTCCCCGTGAGCAGACTCCAAAAATCCGGCGGACCCGCCCTCGAACGCGCCATCCGCGCGGTTCCCGGCGTCAGCAAGGCAACAGCCAACGTGAAGGAGGGCAGGGTCTTTGTGGATTATGATCCGTCACGCGTCGGCGTGCCCGATTTATTGGATGCGGTGCGCGGCGCGGGCTTCAACATGGACGGTCAGACCATGCGGCTGAAGGTCAGCGGGCTATATTGTGCGGAATGCGTCACCAAAATCGAGGACGCGCTCAAGAATGTGCCCGGCGTGCTGGATGCAACCATGAACGCCGCCACCAATGAAGTCAGGGTGGAGTATGCACCCGTCATCGGGGATTTCGGTCAATTGACGAAAGCCGTCGAAAACGCGGGTCCTTATAGGGCGACGCGCGCGGCTGAAGCGTCTGAGCCCGAAATGGACAAAGAAGCGGAAGCAACCGAACGGGAATACCGCGCGCTCATGCGCAAGTGGTGGTTTGGGGCGGCAGTGGGCGCTCCGACGATGATCCTCTCTTTCCCATGGCTGTTCCCGGTGCTGCGTGACTGGTTCCCGCGCGAAAGCCCGCAGCTCATTTACCTGTGGTACGCGATGGGCGTCGCCAGCCTGGCGGTGCTGATCTACTCGGGCAACCAGTTCTTCACAGGCGCCTGGGAAGCCCTCAGGCATCGCTCGGCAAATATGCACACCCTGATCGCGCTGGGTACGGGCGTCGCCTGGCTGTACTCCACCATCGCCCTGCTCTTCCCGCAGATCTTCCCCGAAGGAGGTTTCACAGAGGTTTACTACGATGTTACCGTAGTTGTCACCGCCTTGGTGGTGCTGGGTCTTGCGATGGAGATCAAAGCCAAAGGGCGTACGTCGGAAGCCATCAAGAAACTCATCGGACTACAAGCCAAGACTGCGCGCGTCGTGCGCGATGGACAGGAAGTGGATATACCGGTCGAGGAAGTGCTGGTCAACGACATTGTGGTTGTGCGCCCGGGCGAGAAAATCCCGGTGGATGGCGAGGTGATCGAAGGGCAGTCTGCCGTTGATGAATCCATGATCACCGGGGAATCCCTTCCTGTGTCCAAAAAAGTGGGCGATGAGGTGATTGGCGCAACGATCAACAAGACCGGCGCGTTCAAATTCCGCGCCACCAAGGTTGGCAAGGATACAGCGCTTTCGAACATTATTCGCCTTGTGCAGGATGCGCAGGGCAGCAAAGTGCCCATCCAGCGCATTGTGGACAAGGTGTCGGCCTACTTTACTCCCGCAGTGATGATTCTTGCCATCATCGGCTTTGTGATCTGGTACGACTTCGGTCCCAGCCCCGCCCTGACGTACGCTCTCATTGTAGCGGTCACGACGCTGATCATCGCCTGTCCCTGCGCGCTAGGCATGGCAACGCCCATGAGCCTGACCACCGGCATCGGATTGGGCGCGCAGAACGGCATCCTCATCCGCTCCGGTGACGCGCTGCAGGCTGCCGAAAAACTCAATGCAATAATTCTCGACAAGACCGGGACCATCACTTTCGGGAAGCCATCGCTGACCGATGTGGTGTTGGTTTCGGATCAGAATGAGGTGGATGTACTGCGTCTGGCGGCTTCGGTTGAGAGATCGTCCGAACATCCACTGGCGCTGGCGATCGTGGAAGGCGCGCAGGCGCGCGGGATCAATCTGGGAAACGTCGAGGCGTTCGAGGCGATTCCGGGTCACGGCGTTTCAGCACGGGTCGAGGGACGACGCGTTCTCATTGGCAATATCAAGTTGATGAACCGCGAAGGCATCGCGCTCGGCGATTTAGAGGAAAAGTCAAAAGCATTGGCAGACGATGGAAAGACGCCGATGTACATTGCACTTGACGACGCGGCGGCCGGCATCATCGCTGTGGCGGATACGGTCAAGGAAGATTCGAAGACTGCCATTGCCGCGCTGAAAAAGATGGGCTTGGAAGTGGTGATGATCACCGGCGACAACGAGCGCACCGCCAAAGCCATCGCGCGGCAGGTGGGTGTGGATCGAGTCATGGCGGAAGTTCTGCCGCAGGATAAAGCCTTCAACGTGCAGAAGTTACAGTTGGAAGGCAAGAAGGTGGCGATGGTTGGCGACGGCATCAACGACGCGCCCGCGCTTGCTCAGGCGGACATCGGCATGGCGATCGGCACCGGCACGGATGTTGCCATCGAAGCCTCGGACATCACCCTCATCAAAGGCAGTCTGATGGGCGTGGTGACAGCCATTCAACTCAGCCGCGCCACCATGCGCAACGTGTATCAGAACCTGGTGGGCGCGTTCATCTACAACACGGCTGGTCTGCCGATCGCGCTGGGCGTGTTGTATCCGTTCTTTGGGATTTTGCTCTCGCCGCTTCTCGCCGCGCTGGCAATGTCGTTCAGCAGTGTGACGGTCATCGGCAATGCCAACCGGCTCAAGAAGTGGAAACCAGCAAGCTAAAGTCAGAAGGATGAAGGCAGAAGTATGAAGTGAAAATACATTCTGCCTTCATCCCTCACGCGAAGCGTTCATCCTTTGGAGATTAAAAATGACCCCCGATAAAATTACCGTAACTCTACTTGGACTTGCCGCCATTGGTTTCATTGTCTGGTTCTTCTGGCTGGTGAAGAAGCCCGGCATGAAGGCTGCCCTATCCAGCAGCGGATATCAGGAACTGATGGTGCTTGTCAAAGGCGGCTATACCCCGGATGTGATCGTCGTGGAAAAGGGCAAACCGGTGCGGCTCAACTTCGTCCGCGCCGAATCGGCGTCCTGCTCCGA
>CAYQOF010000326.1:0-3000 GCA_964419035.1 uncultured Anaerolinea sp.
CGAACGGCTGGAAGAATCGGGACTGGTGCAGACCAAGTCCGATCTGGGTGAGGGACGCGAACCTGCGCGGCGAATCTACGCCATCACCCGTGATGGGCGGGAGGCGCTCAAGGATTGGTTCGCCGACGGCGTGCCGACCGAACATCAGCGCGATGAGTTTTACGTTAAGTTGATGGTCGGGCTGGTATCGGGCGAGGCGGAACCCACGCGTATCATCCAGACCCAGCGAGCGCGGCTGTATCAGGAATTGCACGATGCCACCGCGCATCGGGATAGTTTCAACCCGCGCACCGAGATGGCGCAAATTCTTCTGCTGGATAAAGCCATCATGCACCTCGAAGCCGACCTGCGCTGGCTCGACATGATCGAGATGCGCATGGAGGCGATCAAGGACCAGCCCTTCCCCGAGCCTGAGGTTCGCCGCCGCGGACGACCGCGCAAGGGCGATAAGGGCTCCACCTATCCCCCGCCGAACGGTGGCTTGGGTTCAGGCTCATCCAAGTCGAGCTCCATCGGCAGTTGAACTGCTGGATGAACAATAGCAGAGATTTACAAACACCAAAGGAACAAAAATGATTAACGTTAGCAACCTCACATTTACTTATACTGGCACGAACGAACCCGCCATCAAAGACATCAGTTTTACCGTCCAGCCAGGCGAGATCTTCGGATTCCTCGGACCAAGCGGCGCGGGCAAATCCACCACGCAGAAGATCCTGTTTCGTTTATTGCAAGGCTTTCAGGGATCTGTGAGCGTGTTCGACCGCGACCTGCGCGAGTGGGGCTATGAATATTTCGAGCAGGTGGGCGTCAGTTTCGAAATGCCCAACCATTACACCAAGTTGACCGCGCGCGAGAACCTGCGTTACTTCGGCGCGTTGTATCAGGGCGATGTAAAGAAACCAGATGAGCTGCTGGAGATGGTCGGTTTACTGGACGATGCCGATATGCTCGTCTCGCAATTTTCCAAAGGGATGAAGAACCGCCTGAGCGTGGCGCGTTCGCTGGTGAACAACCCAAAGTTGTTGTTCATGGATGAGCCGACCGCGGGGCTTGACCCTGTGAATGCGCGCAAGGTCAAGGACTTGATCAAGGTGCAGAAAGATGCGGGCAAGACGGTCTTCCTCACCACGCACGATATGCACATCGCCGATGAGTTATGCGACCGCGTTGCCTTTATTGTGGACGGCAAATTGAGCGTGATCGATTCGCCGCGTGAACTAAAACTGCGCTACGGCAAACCCGAAGTGCGCGTGGAGTTCGGCTTGAACGGCAAAACCGCGCAACGTGATTTCGCGCTGGCAGGTCTGGCGGATAATGCCGAGTTCCTGAAGTTACTGCGCGAAGGCAGTGTCCGCACCCTGCACACGCAGGAGGCGACGCTGGAGAACATCTTCATCCAGATGACGGGAAGGAGCCTCGAATGACGCGCCTGCTTTCCGCCGCCCGCTGGGATGTGAGTCTGCAATTCCGCAACGGGTTTTACTATGTCTCCGCGTTCACGGCGGTCGTCATGATCGTGCTACTCAAACAGTTCGAGGTCACGGACTTCGGCTACTGGTGGCCCGCCATCATCACGGGCAACCTGGCGATCAACTCGTTTTATTTCATGGCGGGCATCGTCCTGCTCGAAAAAGGCGAAGGCACGCTGGAGGCGCAGATCGTCACACCGTTACGCCCCTGGGAGATCCTCGGCTCGAAAGTCCTCACGCTTGGTCTGCTCTCGCTGTTCGAGACCCTCGCCATGATCGTCATTGTGCAGGGCGTGAACTTCAACTGGTTCCTGCTGGTGACGGGCATTGCGCTCTACATCGCCATGCTCTCGCTCTACGGCTTCATCGTCGTCGTCCGCTACGACTCGATCGGCGAATTCCTCCTGCCCTCCGCCGTGTGGACAATAGGCTTCTCATTGCCGCTGTTGTATTACTTCGACATCTGGCGCAGTTGGGTCATGTTCCTGCATCCGTTGCAGGCGATCATCATCTTGCTGCAATCTGCATTTACATCCGTGCCTGCGTGGCAGATCGTTTATGGCATTGCCTATTCTGTTTTGTGGACGGGTATCGTTGCGTGGCTCAGCCTGCGCACGTTTCATCGCTTCGTGGTGACGAAAGAAGGAGTACGAAGAAAATGAATCTCAATATGGTCTTTCGTTCGCTTGGTCCCATTGACCTTCGCAGTATCCGCCGCGACAGCCTGACCTCGTGGATGATCTTCCTGCCGATCATGCTGGCCTTGGTCTTGCGCTGGGGCGTCCCTCCGCTCACCGCGCGGCTGCTGGAGCAATACAAGTTCGACCTGACCGAATACTATCCCCTGCTACTGGCGTACTTTTTCATCGGCATGTGTCCGATGGTCTTCGGCGCAGTGATCGGGTTCATCCTGCTGGATGAAAAGGACGACCGCACTTTGACCGCCCTCCAGGTGACGCCCCTGCCCTTGAGCGGATACATCCTCTATCGGGTGACGATTCCGATCCTTCTCACCTTTGGGCTGATGTTTGCCCTCTTTCCTTTAGCCAACCTGACGCCTTTCGACCTGCGGACGGTCCTGTTCTCGGCGATTGCCGCCGCGCCCATGGCGCCGATGCTCGCCCTGCTCTTCGGCTCCGTCGCGCAAAACAAGGTGCAGGGCTTCGCCCTGATGAAACTGACGGGCATCATCTTCATCGCTCCCGTCGTTGCCTACTTCGCGCCCGCGGGCTGGGAACTGGCGTTCGGCATCGTCCCCACGTATTGGCCGATGAAAGTCTATTGGCTGTTGTATGAAGGCGCGACGGTGGTATGGCTGTACGTGGTCGTGGCGGTGGTGTATCAACTGCTGGTCACGGTTTATTTTGCAAGAAGGTTTTACAAGGTGTTGCATCAATAAGAAACGTACCGCGAGATTTATCTCGCCAGCGTGAAATGCGACATGAATGTCGCGGTACAGACATTAACTTCAGGAGAACCCATCATGGACACACTCACCATCATCGCCTACGCATTAATTCTTTACGGC
>CAYQOF010000327.1:0-2987 GCA_964419035.1 uncultured Anaerolinea sp.
CCGCAGTGACGAGCGCCCATGCCAGGTTGAAGAAATAATTCTCGAAGAGCAGGTAAGGCAGGATGAGCAGGAACACCGTCCCGATGTAGGCGATGCCTGTGTAAACTGCGGCGCGGACGGGGCGTTTGTCTGTGTCTTCCGAACGCGTGGAAAGATACTCGCTCGCCGCCATGGACATCGCCGCCGCGATGCCCGTGATCAGACCCGAAAGGGCGATCAACTTCGTATTTTGCAGGGCAAGCGTCAGCCCCGCGAGAGCGCCGGTCAATTCCACGAGCGCGTCGTTGAGACCCAGCACCACAGAGCCGGCGTATTCCAGTCTCTCCTCGTTGAGCATCGCGATCAACTGCTCTTCGTGCACGTTCTCCTCGTGCTGTATCCTTTCGGCATCGGGGATGAGCGGGACGACATCTGCATAATGGACCTGCGCGCTTTCTTCGCCCAACTCCATCAGTTTTATGCCGAAGGTGTAGCCGAAGACGCGGCTGACGAGGTAATACCACCAGACCTTGAGCCAATCCGGCGCGACCTCCTGCCCGCTGTATTGCTTCCACTCGTTGTAATGCCGCAGTTCGTCCTGCGCGATCTGCTCCACGATCTGCGCGTTTTCAGGGGAATTGATCTTTTTGGCAAGGCGCGAGTAGATGTGATATTCGGTGATTTCGGCGCGTTGAAAATCCAGCACCTTTTTATGGACATCTTCTGTGAGTCGCATGACGCGGGTCTCCTTGTGTTCGACGTTCGTATTGTAAGCCATTTTGAGGAGGTGGGAACCGAATGGCGGCGATTTTTTCAGCCCTTCGAACCACGGAGTCACTGAGATACGGGAAAAAAACTCCGTGACTCCGTGTCTCAGTGGTGAAAGGATATTTTCAAGATGATCCTGACCAGGACAAAATTCGTATCTTTCGCTCTTTTCGCGACATTCGCGTTCAAAAGGTTCTGGTTACTGAGAAAGCCATGCCTCCACCCGGAACACTCCCTCGCATTTTGGTGGGAGTGGGGGTATCATATTGAACGTTGCCCGGAAGACCAACACGGAGTATCCTTCATGTCCAACCCCGCGCTGACGGAAGTGCTTGCTTCCTACGTGCCGAAACTCATTCAACATCGCGTCATTACCGATCCCTCTCCCATCGAATCGCCCGTTGCCGAGCAGTTCCAGGCGGCGGTCCTTTTTGCGGATATTTCGGGTTTTACGCTCCTCACCGAACGGCTCGCGGAACGAGGTCCCACCGGGGTGGAGACGCTGGCGCGCCTCCTCAACGAATACTTCGGTCAACTGATAGACATCGTCCACAATTATGGGGGGGATGTGGTCAAGTTCGCGGGCGACGCGGTGATCGCCGTCTGGAACATCGTATCCGACTCAGGGGAGACTGATCCCGTTTCCCGAGCCGACCAGTGGCAATGGACGATGCGCGCCGCCGAGTGCGCCCTCGAGATCCGTGAACGGCTCACCAATTATCGCTTCGAGGACGCCAACCTTTACCTCAAACTCGCCGTCAGTTCCGGGCATATCACCACCGCGCACGTGGGCGGCGTGTTCAACCGTTGGGAGTTTCTGCTCACGGGCAATCCCCTCGTGGAACTGGGCATTGCCAACAGCATTGCCCAGGCGGGCGAGATCCTTGTCACGCCTTCCGCGTGGAGGCTGATCCGCAACGATTGCCATGCCGAACTGCTCGAGTTCGAACTCAAGGATGCCATCGCGCAGGGCGGGCGGCTGGAGGGATTGAACAAGCCCTCCTCCATTTTCAAGACAAATGAGAAACTGAACATTCCCGCGGCGGCGGAAAGTTCACTGCGGGCGTACATCCCCGGCGCGATCATCAACCGCCTGACAGCCGGTCATAGCAGTTGGATCGCGGAACTGCGGCGCGTCACCGTCCTCTTCATCAATCTTCCCGACCTCGACCAGAACACGGAACTGGCGGACGCGCAAAACCTGGCGCGCCTGGTTCAGCGCGCGGTATATCGTTACGAGGGGAGCATCAACAAGATCAATGTGGACGACAAGGGCATCACCATCGTCGCCGCGCTGGGCCTGCCTCCCTTCTCGCACGAAGATGATCCGGCGCGCGGCGCGCAAGCCGCGCTGATGATCCGCAAGGAACTGACGAAACTCAACATTCGCAGTTACATCGGCATTGCCACCGGGCGCATCTTTTGCGGCTCCATAGGCAACGACTCCCGCCGCGAATATACGACCATCGGCAACGCGGTCAATCTCTCGGCGCGATTGATGGGCGCGGCGGGTCACGTGTTCGACCTGATCGAAAAATATGGCGTCCCCATCCTGTGCGACCGCGCCACCTTCGACGCGGCAAAGGACGCGGTGGAGTTCGAGTCCCTGCCGCCTCAACAGGTCAAGGGTCGGGCGGAACCGGTGGAGGTCTTCCATCCTTTTGATGCAAAGAAGAGCATCATCCGCCCGAAGACGGAACTGATCGGCCGCCAGGAGGAGAAGGCTCTGCTTGCCAACGCATTGCAGGAGTTATCGCGCGGCGCGGCGCACCAGACCATCGTTCTGCTGGGCGAGGCGGGAATCGGTAAATCGCGCCTGTTCGAGGACCTGGAGCGCCAGGCAGAGACCCTGCGCGTGAGACTTTACAGCGGCAGTGGGGATCCCATCGAGAAGTCGAACCAGTATCACGCGTGGCGCGGCATCTTTTCAGCGATCTTCGAAATCGAGGAACCGGCTGGCAGGGCAGCAACGGTGGAGGAAGCCCGCAACGCGATACAAATCCAGGTGGTCGCAAAACTCGAGGAAATAGACCCGGACCTCGTGCGTTATCATCCGCTGCTCGACGTGGTTTTGCCGATCCACATTTCCGATAACGATCTGACCTCCGCCATGACAGGTGAGATACGCGGCAGCAACACCCGTGAAATTTTGACGCGCGTGCTGAACCACGCGGCGGGACGGGTGCCGCTCGTGATCGTGCTGGAGGACCTGCATTGGTTCGATTCCTCCTCCTGGGCGC
>CAYQOF010000328.1:0-2942 GCA_964419035.1 uncultured Anaerolinea sp.
TGGCTGACGATCAACTTCGATGGCGTGACCATCTTCGAGCCGACGATTGACGCCGCGCTGGACGAACAGATCGAACGGCTGTATCACGAGACGATGGACGCGCGAGCAACAGGCGGCGACAGCCGAAGCGGACGTCATCTGTTCGGGCATTTGCGAAGCGCGGGCGCGGAGATCCTCGCGGCGGGCGCGTCGGACTGGGTGGTGTATGCGGTGGATGGAAAATATCCCGAAGACGAGGCATATTTCCTGCATTTCATTCTGCATTTCCTCGAGGAATCGCTGACGGGTCATCCCGAATTGGAAGCGGAGGGATTTGCGCGTTGGCTGCAGGAACGCCGTGCGCAGATCGAACGCGGGGAATTGGTGTATATCGCGCATCAAATGGACTTTTTGGTGAACACTCATCTGTCATTGCGAGACCGTTAGGGCGAAGCAATCTCCTCATCGAGGCTGGAGGATTGCTTCTCGAAGATCGCAATGACGGGGAAATGGATGAAACGAATCGGGGGAAAATCCGTATAATGAGACACAGAGCGAGAATGATTTACACATATCAGATCGAAGGCATACCCCTGCAAACCGGCGACATCATCTGCACGATGAACGGCAAGCCCGATATTCTACCGGGCGAGTTCTGGCGGTTGGTTGGGCGCCTCGTGCCCGGTGATGTGGATCATGTCGCGATCTACGCCGGTCCCGAGGGACGCTGTGTGGAGGCTGGCGCGCGCGGCGTGATCAAGTTCACCGTCTTCAACGGACAGTGGAACACCGAACGCATGGCGCGTCGGCGCGGGCTTTTGCTTGATACCTTTTACGGAGTTGTCTCTCCCCTCGATTCCCTCGGGCTGACGGAACAGGAGGAACACGATATGCGCAAGACCGTCGCCGCGTATGTTCTTGCGCAGGTGGGCAAGCCATACAACCTGAATTTCCTCAACTCAGAGACGGAGGATTCATTCTATTGCAGTCAACTGGCATATAAGGGTTATCAGCAGGTGGGCATCAACTTGAACACGGGTCTCGCCATGGAACAACTTCCCGGCACGAACGCCATCATTTATCCGCAGGAAATTTGGGAGGGGTTTGGTCACAGACGGGCGGAGAGAAGCAAGCCGTTATCAGTGAGCCGTGAGCAGTAATCAGTTGGTCATGAATCCATCTTTGTGAGGGACAGTTTTTTTGCCGCGAATTACATTGATTGTGTCCTGGTCAAGTCCATCCTGAACAAATCCTCTCACCACCGAGACACGGAGAAAAAGACCGTAAAAACTCCGTGACTCCGCGGTTCAAAAGAGTGTACAACTTGACCCTGACCAACACAGAATCCGTGACATCGTGCCCGAAGGGGAAATCCGTGGCTGAGTTTTTGGGAAAGCAGTGTATAATCGCCCAATCAATAAATCTACATCAGCAGTCCACCGCTGTTTTCGACTGAGGGAAACTCAATCTTTACACGTGCAAGACTTCTGAAGAACAGGAAACACTTTGAACTTCGAACAATTTAATTTGGATTCCCGCCTCATGCAGGGAATCAAAACCGCGGGTTATGAAACCGCGACTCCCATCCAGGAGGCGGCGATCCCCGCCGCCCTGCGCGGGCGCGACATCATCGGCACCGCGCAGACCGGCACCGGCAAGACCGCCGCGTTCATCCTCCCCATTTTGAACAAACTGCTCGATGGGCAACGAGGAATGCCGCGCGCGCTCATCGTCACGCCGACGCGCGAACTTGCGGAGCAGATCCATCAGGTGACGCGCGCGTTGTCAGCGGGGACGGGGCTGAGGAGCGCGACCCTCTACGGGGGAGTCGAAGCCGACCGTCAAGTCAAGGCATTGCGCGCGGGCGTGGAGATCCTCGTCGCCACGCCGGGCCGCCTGTTGGACCTCATCCAGCAGAGACACGCAAGGATGAACCGCATCGAAATTCTGGTGCTGGACGAAGCCGACCGCATGTTCGACATGGGCTTTCTGCCCGACGTAAAACGCATCATCAAGGCAGTGCCTGCGGAGCGGCAGACGATGTTGTTCTCCGCCACGTTCCCCGCCGAGGTGGAACAACTTGCGTCGCAATCGCTCATCGAGCCGCAGCGCATCGCGATGGGCATCAGCAAACCCGCGGTTACGGTAACTCACGCGTTGTATCCCGTGCCGCCCCATTTGAAATCGGCGTTGCTGGTGAAACTGCTCAAACAGACCGATACCGATTCGGTGCTGGTCTTCACGCGCACCAAACACCGCGCCGACAAGGTGGCGCGCCAGATCGCGCACGCGGGTTTGCGCGTCACATCCCTGCACGGCAACCGCACACAGGGACAGCGCGAGCGCGCCCTGCACGGCTTCAAAACGGGACACTTCCCCATCATGGTCGCCACCGACATCGCGGCGCGCGGTCTCGACATCGAGAGTATCACGCACGTCATCAACTACGATATGCCCGACACCGCCGACGCGTACATCCATCGCATCGGACGCACGGGACGCGCCCAACGCACCGGCGACGCGTTCACGCTCGTCACGCCTGATGACAACGATATGATTCGGACTCTCGAACGCATTATGAAAGCACCACTTGAGAAAAAGACTCTCCCCGATTTCGACTACTCGCCTCCCGCGCCGCCGAGGTCTGCTCATTCTCATGGACGCGGAGCGCCGCGCCCGCCGCGTCCCGCCCCCACACCGACGAGATACGCGAAGAATCGTCTCGCTCCGAGGAGGAGATAGGGAGTCAGTAAGCAGTAATCAGTGAGCAGTGGACAGTGATCAGTGATCAGTGATCAGTAAACAGTTATCGGTGGGGAGAGAAAACGGAAGGCAGAATGCAGACCCGTCTCGACGAGAGGCGGGTTTTTTGAATTCCCCGCTTATAATTCACCCCATGAACTTTCTGATCACCGGAGCCGCGGGTTTCCTCGGCTCTTCGCTTGCCAACCATCTCGCCCGCG
>CAYQOF010000329.1:0-1547 GCA_964419035.1 uncultured Anaerolinea sp.
GTTTGACGGGATGCGGTTGTGGGTCCACCGTTCGGCGCCAGATCCGTATCCATGACCAGGACGCGCACCTGCTCCGGCGGCACGGACATTTCCTCCGCAACAACGAGCCGCATCACGGTGACAAGTCCCTGCCCCATTTCAGCGGAGGAACTGCGGACTTCGAATGTGCCATCGTCGTAGAGTTCCACTTCCGCGCCGGCTTTGTCGGGCGCGCCGCCGCCAAGCCCCGTGTTCTTGTACGCCGCGGCAAAGCCCCAGGCTCGAACCAAATGCCCCTCATCCCCAGCCCTTCTCCCCTTGGGAGAAGGGAGCGAGTCCCCCTCTCCCAGCGGGAGAGGGGTTAGGGGTGAGGGAGCAGGTGTCGGCTTGAAAGGAAGCGGGTTGTGTTTCCGCATCTCCGCATCCACTTTGTCAATGCACTCCATCAATCCCACCGACTCGCGCAAGACCTGTCCCGTGTTCGTGACGCTTCCCACGTGCAGCGCGTTCATGCGGCGCAGTTCGACAGGCTCGACACCCAACTTCTCGGCGAGCATGTCCATCATGGACTCGACCGCGAACGCCGATTGCGTCACGCCGAAGCCGCGGAACGCGCCCGCCGGCGGATTGTCCGTATACATGGCATAGCAATCGGCGCGCACGTGCGGGATGTCGTACGGACCCGCCGAGTGCGTGGTGGCGCGGGTCATCACTTTTTCGCCGAGCGACGCGTACGCGCCCGTGTCGCCGTACAGTTCGGTCTCGCACGCCACGAGCCGCCCACCCTTCTTCGTGCCGATCTTCACGCGGATTTGCGTGGCGTGCCGCTTCGGATGCACGAGCAGACTTTCGTGCCGGTCGAACAGCAACTTCACGGGTCGCTGCGTCGCGTCCGCCAGCATTGCCGCATGGATCTGCCCCATCACATCTTCCTTGCCGCCGAAGCCGCCGCCCATCAACTGCCCGACGATGCGCACCCGCGACTCATCCCAACCCATCGCGCGCGCCACCTGCGTTCGATCCTGATACGGAATTTGCGAACCACAATAGATCTCCATTCGCCCGTCCGCCAGCGGCACACCTATACTGCACTCAGGTTCGATGAACGCGTGGTCGTACATCGGCGTGTGGAACGTGTGCTCCAAAATCACATCCGACTCCGCAAACCCCTTCTCCATATCGCCCTTGCGGACCTTGATATGCTTCAGCAGATTTCCCTTCTCGTGGATTTGCGGGACTCCCTCCTGACGCGCCATGACTGGATTCGTGATGACCGGCTGGAGGTCGAACTCCGCTTCGATCAAAGCCGACGCCTGCTCGGCGATCTCAAGCGTTTCCGCCGCTACAATCGCGATCGCATCCCCCACGTATCGGACGCGTTCCCCAACCCCCACCATGACGGGCCAGTCATAGATGACCAATCCATGATTGTGTTCGCCAGGGATATCTTCGGCAGTTAGTACTGCAACAACTCCAGGCAACGCTTTTGCTTTTGAAATATCGAGTTTGGTCAAAATCCCATGCGGAATCATCGCCCGCCGCACTTTGGCATGCAACATGCCATCGAA
>CAYQOF010000329.1:1647-2907 GCA_964419035.1 uncultured Anaerolinea sp.
AAGGCTTCCTGTAATGGGTGGAGTCCCCCTCTCCCTGAGGGAGAGGGGCTAGGGGTGAGGGTGAAAGCCAATCCCTCGATCGTCAAAATCGTCTTCCCATCCGCCCGCTCAGCGGGATAGATGCACGAGACCACCGGCTCGCCATCCACCAGCACGGTGCACGCGCCGCACTCGGCTTCCTCACAGCCGATCTTTGTCCCTGTGAGGCGGAGGCGATACCGCAGCAAATCCGAGAGTGTTTCATTCGGCTTGGCTTCAAGAGTATGTTGCTGTCCGTTAACTGTAAGAGAGATTTTATTATTCATCATTCACCTCAAAAATCCTAACCACGGAGACACTGAGTCACGGAGTTTTTTAAAATTTTTTTCTCAGTGTCTCTGTGTCTCAGTGGTTAGTTTCCGCGCCGCATTCCTTCATAGAACTCGGCGATAAATGCCGTCTTTCAGGACAGGGACATTGAAATTAAGCAATAGACCAACGCGAATCCCTGTGAGTTTCATGTAGGTCAACAACTGTGCCTCATGGACAGGAATTACGCGTTCCACGGCTTTTAGTTCAACAATCACTCGCTTATCGTAAACAAGATCAATTACATAACCTGCGTCCAAATCCAACCCCTTGTAATTCAAAGGCAAATCTACCAAACGCTCAAATGGAATATTTCTCAATTTGCTTTCATGTTCCATGCACACTTGATAGGCGGACTCAAGCAATCCTGGTCCAAGTATCTTGTGAACTTCAATCGCTGCACCAATGATCTTATCGGTTAGTTCTTTCTCCAACAGCGGTTGATTATTCTTATTTTGAGGAACAGGAAAGTTTCGTTGCATCGTTAATCCTTTCGTCAAGAAAACTCATTAAGAAACTCAGTGTCTCCGTGTCTCAGTGGTTAGCTTACTCGCTCCCACACAGTTTCAACCACATCCCTGAACAACCCGCTGACGATATGCCTGCGGTAATCGGCGCTGGCGCGGCGTGCGCTCGTGCGGAATTGGGCTTGGGCAAGCAGGGCGTCCAGCGCGGACTCAAAGGTCTCTTCATCGAGGGATTTGCCGCGCAAGACATCCTCGGCATGCGCGGCGCGGAAGGGTGTCCCGCCGCCGGGACCGACAGCAATGCGAATGTCTTTGATCGTGTCGTTCTGGCGTTCGAGCCAGACGGCGCAGTTCAAGATGGGAAGCGCCACGCCTTGCGGACGCATGATCCGTTTGAAGCAGGAGGAGACTCGGGAGACCTCCGAGTTCTTTGAGAACTCGGAGG
>CAYQOF010000330.1:0-2879 GCA_964419035.1 uncultured Anaerolinea sp.
GTCAAGAGGTTTGGCGAGGAAATGGGACAGGTGTACAATCATTCAAGAGGAAAACAAGCCCCAAGCAGGTGTCGAATGGATTTGAAAGTCTTTATCACCACGCGCGAATCGGTCTGCGATGAGTGCGGCGAGTTGATCGGGCGTCATGCCTGGATCACGCTCGTTGAGGGTAAGGGGGCGCTTTGCCTGTCGTGTGCCGATTTGGACCACCTCATCTTCCTGCCCTCAGGCGATGCGGCGTTGACCCGGCGCGCGGGAAAATATTCCACATTATCAGCCGTCGTCCTGAAATGGACCCGCGCCCGCAAGCGTTACGAGCGTCAGGGACTGCTCGTCGAAGAAGCCGCGCTCCAACGCGCCGAACAGGAATGTCTCGCAGACGAGGAGGCGCGCGCCCGCCGCCGCGAACGCGAGGCTGAACGCCGCGCCGAATTGGATCAGGAGTATGTGGCGAGTTTTGCGCAACGCGTACGCGAGTTATTCCCCGATTGTCCTGCTGGACGTGAACTAATCATCGCTGAACATGCCTGCCAAAAGTACAGCGGACGCGTGGGGCGCTCCGCGGGGGCAAAAAGCCTGGACGAAGAATTTGTCTGCCTTGCAGTGATTGCACACATTCGCCATGCCGAGACGAATTACGATGAGTTGTTGTCGCGTGGGATCGAGCGGTCGCTGGCGCGCGATCAAGTTGCTGACAAGATTGATGGGGTTTTGGGTCGTTGGAGGTAGATCAGTTCAAAACAAACCTGGCTGGCTGGGTTGCAATGGCAGGCTGTCCGCTTTTTCCTTCAACCACGCGGGCAACTTCAAGGGCGGTTCTTTGAATGGATGCGGAAAAGCCAGCGCGCCTTTCTGCAAAAGCAGTTTATTCCCCTCGGGCATCTGCTCGTGTTCTAAAACGAAAACGGGAACCCACCCATTTTTTATCGCTTCAGTTGCACCTGCCCACGTGCCGCCTGTCTCCGCGTCGGAGGCGACGACGATGGCGTAATCCGCCAGTGTATAAATGAGACGGTTGCGACCCATCGCCGCGCCGACGGAGAATCCAGCGTTGGGATTGTATGGCGTGACGAGGCATAGATCTCCCCGACTCAACGCCTCTTTCCGACTTTTTACCTGCTTCTCCAAACTATCCGCCACCACGCTGACGGCTGTGCCGCGCGCCTCGAGCGCCGCGTCCATGCTGATGGTATCCACGCCTTTCGCGCCGCCCGAATACAGAACCATGCCTGAGAGTCCGCACGCGTTGCCGACGAATGCCGCACACTCTTTTCCCGCGTCGTCCAAATGACGCGAACCGACGACCGCAATCCCAGGCTGACCGAGCAATGCTTTTTCTCCCGCATAAAACAAAACGGCAGGAGCGGAATCTTTGAGTCGTGAGCGATAGCGTTCGGGGTAATCTTGGTCCGCGCGGGTGAGGAGGTAAATGCCGAGGGATTCGAGTCGATTCACATCTCGTTGAATGTCGCGCGATATGAGTTGCGAGATACGGGTTACAAGTTGCGAGTCGAGGTCAAGGTTGAAGCGAAGGTCATGCTCGGGCTGTTGAAGCAGGTCAGAGGGTCGGAGCGAGGCGGCATGCAATTTCCGCGCAATCGGGTTCCATTCGCGCAGGGTCAACGGCTTGACGGAGTCATCGTCCAATCCGAGTTGGGAACAGAGGAGGAGAAGGGTGAGGGAGTCGGGGGAGAGTGCCATGTGTCAAGTTTCAGGTTTCATGCAGCTGTGTCGCGTGCTTCGTGTTGCGTTTTCCGTCTGTGTCCTTGTCTACGTGTTTACCTGTTTCCATGTTTACCGTGCTACGCGTCCGCATGAATGGTGCGAGTGAGCGTCAGAACGTTGACGCGCGCGGCTTTGTGTTTGATGAGAAGTTTTGTGATTTCTTCGAGCGTCGCGCCCGAGTCGAATAAATCATCCACGAGCAGGACGCGCTTGGCAGTTATATCACTATTCAATGCAAACGCGCCCGCGACGTTGTCGCGTTTTTGCGGGAGGGTCCTCATTTCCTTTTGAGGTTTGGTCTGGCGCGTTTTGGCGAGCGACGTTTGCATGGGTTTGTTGAGCGCTTGCGATAACGCCTTGCAGAATTCGTGCACAGGATTGAACTCACGTAGCGTTGACGATGGAACGGGGATGATGATGTCGAATTGATTCATCTCAGGATGCGCGCTGAACAGTTTGCGCGTGTGTTCGATGAGCGCGGGGAGCGCTGATGAATCGGATTGATATTTGAGACGATAGGTCAAATCTCCGACGCCGCCGCGATTCCAATCCGCGCCTTTGAAGGAACTGTGAAAGTCGAGAGCAAAGCCAGCGCTCCATGAGCCTGTGAGGGGACGAGGACGCGAGGAGGAGAGGTAGGAGGCGATGGGGTCGTGTTGCGTGGGGAGTTTTGCGTGTTGCGTATCGGGCGTAAGGTCTTCTTCAGCAACAGATTTGTTGCCACGGCATTTCAAGATCGCTGCTTTCGCGGAGTCGCGCGTGTAATACATTTCGTTTTCATCTTCTGAGATTTTCATGAGGAGGGCAATTGCGCGAGGGTCGCCAATATTGCCCAATGCCTTGACTGCATATTGCCGAACCTGCGGCTTTATTTCTGTTGCGAGCAAATCTATCAAGGGTCGCACGGCTCGCGCGTCTCCGATTTTTCCCAGCGCGGAGGCGGCTAATCTCCTCACGTTTCCATCTTCGCTTTTCAATTCGGCGATAAGTTCTGGAACAGCAGATGGAGATTTTGATTCTCCCAGCGCGACGATATGTTGAATGTGGCTTGATGATGAAACGCTGTCCTCGTCCACGTACATTGAGACTTCCGAAGTTTCCGCCTCGATGGGGCGCTTCGCGAAAATTTCGGAAGTCTGGGGATGGGCTGCCAC
>CAYQOF010000331.1:0-2869 GCA_964419035.1 uncultured Anaerolinea sp.
CACCTCTGGTCACCCTGGCGTATGGAATACATCGAAAACCACAACAAGGAAGACGGCTGTATTTTCTGCATCGCGCAAGCCAAGGAAGACAGCGCGGAGAATCTCATCGCGCACCGCGGCGAACTGGCGTACGTGATCCTCAACCGCTATCCCTACACGAGCGGACACCTCATGGTCGTCCCGTTCGCGCACCAGCCGAATCTCGAGGAACTCGACCCCGCGACCCGCGCCGAAATGATGGAACTCACGTCGCTTTGCATGACCGTTTTGCGCAAGGTCTATAATCCACAGGCATTTAACATTGGCGCGAACATCGGCGAAGCCGCGGGGGCCGGCGTGAAGGAACACGTCCACATCCACATCGTCCCGCGCTGGCGAGGCGACACGAATTTCATGTCCGCGCTGGGGAGTACGCGCGTATTGCCCGAACTTTTGGAAGACACGTACGAACGCATAAAGAATGGTTTTCAAGAAATCAACAGGTGACAATCACCTGCTCATCTGGATCATCGTAATATCTCTCGCTCTTGCCGGTTGCAGTCCGATAACCTCACAAGAATTGAATCCATCTGCAACCCAGTCTGGAACCGCGACAGAATTCTCCAATTCTCCTCAATCCTCGGAAGAGATACAATCCATTCCTGAACTCACCCTCGAACCCACACCGATTCCCAAAGTCATCAACCCGCTGACCGGTCTGCCTGCCGCCGACCCATCCCTGCTCGACCTGCCTGCCATGCTGGTTTCGATCTCGACCTTCCCTGTCACCGCGCGGCCCCAGGCGGGATTGTCGTTTGCGCCGTACGTGTTCGAGGTCTACATCACCGAAGGCGCCACGCGTTTTCTAACGACATTCTACGGCGAGTTCCCCGCGCCCGAAATCCCGGTCACCGGCGGGTGCGAGGTGAGGCGCGAAATCTTCACACAGACCTCTCTGATCCTCGGCAACCGCGTCTGGCTCGATGCAAATGAAAACGGCGTACAGGAAACATGGGAACGCGGCGTGGGCGGCGTGTGCGTCAATTTGTATGATGCCAATGGCAGCCTGCTCCAGCAGACCACGACCGACTCGAACGGCTATTACGGATTCAACGTCAACGCGGGGATGTATTTTGTCGAATTCATCAAACCGCCCGGGATGGAGTTTACGAGGAAAGACGCCGGGGATGAGGCACAGGATAGCGACGCGGATCAGGCATCGGGGCGGACGGACGCGTTTGACATCGCCTCCCCGCTTCTTCACGTGGACGCAGGCTTGATCCCGTCATCGAATCCCATCCCCGAATCCGATCTTCCTCCTGCCAAGATCGGACCCATCCGTTCGGGGCGGCTGGTCTACGCGGACATAGCGGCGTTCTTTCAGGACTCGTGTCTCATTTACGCATTCGCTTCCTCTGAGGTGCTGGTCGAACTCCCGCATTGCTTTTTCGTCCATCACGACATTCAGGGCGGCGGGTACATGCTGGAAATTGACGAGTTGATTCGGCTGGCGCGGGAACGCGAAAACGGGGAGATTGATTACATGAGCAACATCCACGATCCCATCCCGCCCGAGGGAGGCGTGAATGCTTCGCAGTTGCATGTCTATATTGCCTGGCTGAATCAGTCGGGCTGGGTTTATGATCCGCCATCTGAAAGTTGGCGGCGCTACGTGGACGATGCCAACCCGCAAACGGCTGGCGTCCTGCATCCCGAAGTGGACCGCCTGACGAATCGTCAGTTGCAATTTGAAAATGTTATTGTCCTTTTTGCGCAGCATGACGTGGTCTCGCCGACCAACCTGGATATTCACCTCGAAGCGGATTGGGTGGGCGACGCGTTGTTGTTCCGTGACGGCAGAGTGTACGACATCCGCTGGAGCACGCGTATGACCGCCGAGGAACAACGGACGGGTATCCGCAGACCGATCCAATTCCTCGACCACGAGGAGACCGCGCTGTTCCCGCTCAAACCCGGGCGAACGTGGGTTCTGGTCGTCACACCATTTACAGCCGTGACAGAGAAACAACCGGGTGAATGGCTGCTGCAGTTCAGCCAGCCGCCGGGCGCGAAGTGAGTGATGGTAAGTGGTAATTGGGCAATTGGGGAATTTTGCAATTGGTCGAAATTTTAGCGAGATTGGAGACTGGAGATTAGAGAATTGGAGATTGGAGCATTAACGGTGGTCGAGTAGTCCTGAGCGCAGCGGAGCGGAGATGAAGGACGTATCGAGACCACATGGCGATGAGAGAACTGGAGAATGAGAGAATTGTCGCGACGAATTTCTTTGTTATTTATTTTTATATTTCTCGTTGCATCTTGCAGTAACGCGGAGGAGATTTCCTCAACTCCGGCGGAAACACGCGCGCCGGTTGTCACAAGAACCGATGAAGTCACATTCAGTCCCTTCCCCACCCAACCTCCTACATTGACACCCACACCGCAGCCTCATCTTCCCCCCATCACGCGCGGACCGGACCTTGAGGATTTTCCCACCGGTGTGAATCCGCTCACGGGGCTGGCAGTGGAAGACCCATCATGGCTCGATCTTCCCGCTGTTCTGGTTTCGATCAGCAATTCGCCCGCCAGCGCGCGCCCGCAGGCGGGTCCCGGCTTTGCGCCGTGGATATTCGAACTGTTCATCGGAGAAGGCGCGACGCGTTTCATGAGCGTCTTTTATGGGGATTACGCGCGCGCAGTTCCCAACGTCACCGGCGGGTGCGGTGTGCGCGAGCAGATTGTTTTTCCAGCGGGAGATTGGATCGGGAACCGCGTCTGGCTCGATGAAAACGAAAACGGCGTGCAGGACGATTGGGAGGTCGGAGTCGGAGGCGTGTGCATCCGCTTATTAAACGGGACCAGCCGCGAGGTCCTGAAAGAAACGACGACC
>CAYQOF010000332.1:0-2837 GCA_964419035.1 uncultured Anaerolinea sp.
TCAAACCCCGCCCGTTCCCATTTCACCATGCCGCCATCGAGATTCCAGATATTGGTGTAGCCCAATTTCACCAGCGCTTCGGCGGCAATCGCGCTCATCCGCCCACTGCGGCAATACAAAACAATTTTTGCGTCTTTATCAGTGGGTAATTGCACAAGATAGGCAGTCTCGATGATTTGATCGTACGGAATGGACAAATCTGTTCCCGCAATGTCCCCTTCAAACGGAATGTGAACGTTGATGAACACGAAATCCTTGTTCTGCAACATGGCGTTCAATTCATCCGCTTCGACGTTTGTGTACGAGCCGCCATCCACGTTGACCTTCTGCCCTGTTACTTCAACAGACTTGCCCTGGCAGGCGGTCAGAATCAGCGTGAGAATGAACAGGTAGATAAATAATCTTTTCATGGGGTTTCTCCGAGATCGTCCCTTTGCCCAGATGCCCTAAATGTATGACCGCTCAAATAGCCGAGATAGGCTGGCACAAGCGGCAGGACGCACGGCGACAGGAACGAAAGCAAACCAGCCAGCGCGGCTGTCATATAAGTCGGCGCGGCGGTGTACGTGGAAAAGTCAAGGTACAGATTGTTCTGGAATGCCCAAATGGCGATGCGGCTCATCGTGTTGGTGAACAACATGACCCCGATGATCAGGATCAGCACGCCGCTGGCGATCTGAAAGGCGCGCTGGTAACGCCTCATCCGCCTGACCCAGCCAGTGGCGCGTTCCAATCCCAAAGCCAGGATCAGGAAAGGGATGCCTAATCCCAATGAATAACCCGACGCCAGCCACATCGCCTGCCCGACCGTATCCTGACTAAAGCCCATCGTCAGGATCGCGCCGAGGGTCGCGCCGATGCAGGGACTCCAGCCTGCGGCGAAGAAAATGCCCATGAGGGCGGACCCGGCAAAAGTCCCGCGCTGACCCGTGTATTGGGCGCGCGTATCGGCATGGAACCAGGGAATCCTGATGATGTCCAATGTCGCCAGCCCGAACAGGATCACGATCACGCCGCCGATGCGTCCCAAAGCAAATTTGTATTGCCCGAACAGTTGGCCGAGGACCGTGACCGCGCCGCCCCAGCCGACCGTGAAGACCAGCGAGAAGCCGAGGACGAATAACAGCGCGTGGGCAAAGACCTCCCAGCGGCGCGGCATTGCTTTTGGTTGGGATCTCTCCCGTTGGGAGAGGCGCTGCCCTGAGCCCGTCGAAGGGGCAGGGGTAAGGGATGGGTCTGCCATGCTTTGTCTCCTACGGCGCGCCGGGTTCGGGCGCGTTATTGAGGTTGGTCTCGTAGAATGAGCGCGCCTGTTCGGGGTCGAAGGTCTGCATCTTTTGCAGGCGCCCCCAGGATGTCATTGCGACGGGAACATCGAGCGTTTCCCAGGGATAGGCGATGACCTTGAAGTTGTCCACTTCGTCCATTACGGATTGAATTTGGGTTTTGAGTTCCGCGCAATCGCCATCATCCAAAATGGCGCAGTTGTACCAAAAGATGATGTAGCCGTGCTCCAGGTTGTGGACGAGATAGCCGGCAGGATATGGGTAAATGTTGGTTTCATAAAACCCGGCATCGAGTTCATCTGGATAATGCGGACCGGAAGTGGGCGGATCCGAGTTATATGCGCCGGGGTCGCCATCGGTCGGGATATGATTCGATTGCATGATCGGTATTACCTCTCCGGCGCGCGGACGTATGCCCTGCCATACCATGACGCCGATGATTGCCAGCGCCCCCAACCCCAGGCCGCCCAAAAGGAGTTTGCCGCGTAATTGTTCACGGCGCTGGCTGGCGCGCATCTGTTGGCGTTTGCTTGATTTTTGATTCATCGTCATACTCCTGAAAGAACACTATGGATTGGGTCTCATGGTGATCCACCATTGAAACTCACGCTCTTCCCTGCCCCATTTGCTCTTGATGAATTCAAGGATGGCAGCGATTTGATCCAGCCTAAGTTGGTCCTTGAACGCGGGCATTTTGGAATTGTAGGCTGGGTCTCCGCCGTTTTCAGTGATGCTGATCAACAGTTCGTCGGGATGATGCCAGGTGTGACCCGAACTGTCGTGCGGTGGAGGCGGGAGCGAACCGTCCGGCAGCGACTGTTTCCAATTTGGCGCGCCTTCCAGGTTTGCGCCGTGACAGTTAGCGCAATACTGGGCGTACAGGATTTTGCCCTGCGCCACCTTTTCGGAATCCAATGCCGGCAGGGGTGGAACCGCCGTCTGGTTGATCACAACCGGCTGGCTGTCAGGCGCCGCTTGTTGATAAGCCATGAAGAACGCGATGACAAGCAAAGCCAATCCCGCAAGCCACAAGACACTACGTTCTCTCGCCATATAAATAAAACGCCTCACTTCTGATGGCAGATTAGCGCATCAGCAAAATCAACAACAACCCTCTCGCGTGCAGCCTCGAAAGGGAACAGGATTGCCAGTTTTAGGTTTTGGGAGGAGGGGTGGCGGTGTCGCGGTGGGTGATGTGAACGAAAAGGGGCGAAAGGGCAGCCCGCTGAGTTTCCGCAGAGGGAATTGCCCAGGCAAAATACGGAATGAGAAAGCCGCATGCCATGACCAGGGAACCGACCGCATCGCCGCAGCATGGAGTTGGCATATCGTGTCCATGTCCTGCCGGCGCGTTCTCGTAGAATGTTCCTGCATCGGCTGCCATCGTCATAAAACCAGCCTGCATGGATGGCATGGAAAAAAGCCCAAACAGGAGCATCATTCCCAGCGCAAAATTAAACAGCCGCGCAAATCGTATCTTTCCGGTCATGTTGGTAGTCATTGTAACATGTCTGCGCTTTGTTCTGGAAAACCTCTAAACGACTGTTAAGC
>CAYQOF010000333.1:0-2827 GCA_964419035.1 uncultured Anaerolinea sp.
TAATACCAATAAGCGAGCGGAACCTTGCGCGGTTTCCATTTCAGTTTGAACGTCTCATTGCCCGAGCCGATCAAACTGCGTCCGAGGTCGAACAACTTGAGACCCAATCGGCAATACCGCTCGATCACAGACCAGTACAAAAACTCCCCCGCGTAGTCCGAACGAAAGCGCCGCAGGATGTTCGCGTGGAGGTTCGTCACCATGTCGCCTTGAAAGATAAACACGCCCGCGCCTGCAATCGTATCGCGCTTGTCATACATCACGACAAATTCCAGCGCGTCACCCAGCGACTCGGCCATGGCGCGCAAATACGATCTGCTGTGATACGGCGAGCCAAGTTCGTGCATACTGCGCGCGATCCCCGCATAAACATCAGCGAGCAGGTCGAGATGACCGAAGCGGATCGAGAAACCCTTTTTCAATGCTTTGCGGATGTGATTGCGATGATCGGAACCGTACCCGCTCATCAGTTGGGCGGGATCGGGCAAAAGGGTTGCGCGATACGTGGCATAGATGGGATGTTGAATCCAGCCTTCGGGGGGAGTCTCCCCTCCCGCCTCGAACCGGACGTTGACATGGTCCACAGCAAGATCATTCGCCAATCCTCGGGCTTTTTCCAGCAATGCGTCACGCGCCGCGATGGATGAACAGGCGAACCCGCCATACGATCCAAATGGCGATGAGGTCAGGTAATCTCCAAAGGCAATGTGCCGCACGCGCACGAGCGCCAGCCACCCATCAATTTCATTATCGCTCTCGGATACGATACGAAAGACCGAAAAACCGTACATCTTCTTTACGAACATCGTCCACGAATCCAAACCGACAAAACCAATGGATGCCGCAAGTGATTCAGGGATTGCGACCGATTCATGTTCCCCCAGAATGCGAACGGGAGACGCACTCATGAAGGCTGCCCGACCTGCAAGGTCTCATCGAGATATGTGCCAAGCGGCGAGACGGGAAAGTTTCGCAGGAGGGTTTTGAGGAAACCGGACTTGTTCCAAAGAAAAGGCAGGAAGAGCGGATTCCGTATCAGGTCACGCGTGAGGCGGGTGGATGAAGCGGGTTTCACCAGTTCGTAGGGATGCAGAATGATGACCGGGCTGTGTCCGCGCTCGAGTTCCCTCCCGATGACCTTCAGGATCGTTCGTCCCATCAAGCCAATGCTGAAACTCGAGCCGTATGGAATCTCTCCGTTCAAAAGCAGCCTGAGGGAAAAATCGCGCGGCGCGGTATATGTCCCGTTCTTCCCGCGCAACTGCACGGTGCTGACCGGCATTTCCCATACCATCCCCTTTTGGATCATCACCCCGGCAGGCGCATAAATGGACGAACTGTAGGAGAAATCGTTATCGGCGAGCAGTGGATAAGCCGCCTCGCTGATGCCGACCATCGGAGCGCGATAACCCCGCACGCCGTATTGTTTACGCCACGAAGATGAGGCGCGAATATCCTCCGCGAGTTCGTCCACATTCTTCAGGGGACGATGGATGTGGCAATGCAGTCCAAGTTCATGCCCCGCGGAAACGATCTTTTGCGGAACCTCAGGATACCACTCCGCAATTTCACCGACCAGATAAATGCTCGCCTTTGCGCTCCCCAACTGCTCAAGGATGGGATCAATGGCGCACTGGGTAAACCCGTCGTCGAGATCGCGGCGCTGGAGAGGATCATCCAGTTTGTCATATCGGCGAAAGAGGGCGAACCAGGGTTCGTAATCTATGCTTAGTAAAACACGAGAAGTGATTGGCATCCGGCGTAATTATAAACGGGGAAACATCAAGCAGATTGCCTGAAAAAAATCGGGTGGTCACCGTTGATTTGGAGAACCACCCAACCATGAAACTATCGAACTATCAAGCTACGGAACGATCCACGTTCCCGTCTCGCCCTTCAGCGCGCGCCCAATGTTTTCGGGATTGGTGATGAGCGCCTCCTTGCCGCCGTTCTCGAGGAACCAGATAATGGCTTGAATCTTCGGCGCCATCGAGCCTTTGGCGAAATGCGTTCCATCTGCAAGATAGGCTTTTGCCTCTTCGAGCGTCAACTTGTCGAGCCATTTCTGGTCCGGCTTGCCGAAGTTGATGGCGACTTTTTCGACAGCAGTGGAGATCAAGAACAAGTCAGCCTTGATAAGGCGCGCCAGCAGACTCGATGCAAAGTCCTTGTCAATGACCGCGGCAACGCCCTGATATTCGTGATCGCCCGCGTCAATCACGGGGATGCCCCCGCCTCCGACCGTGATGACGACTGTTCCCGCTTCGATGAGCGTTTTCACCGCTTCGAGTTCGACCACCTCCTTCGGCAGCGGCGAGGCGACGACTCTTCTCCACCCGCGTCCTGCATCTTCGACGACCGACCAGCCCATCTCCGATTCGCGCCTCTTCGCCTCGGCTTCATCCATGAACGAGCCGATCGGCTTGGAAGGTTTCTTGAAGGCGGGATCATCCTTGTCCACCAGAACCTGCGTTACGACGGTTGCAACCGGTTTCTTGATTCCGCGCCGGTACAACTCATTCTGCAAGGTCTGTTGGAGGGCATAGCCGATGGCGCCCTGTGAGTCCGCGCCGCACACATCCAGCGGGACTTCGTGCATGCCCTCGACCTTCGCGGCGATCTCCGACCGCCTCAAAATGAAACCGACCTGGGGTCCGTTGCCGTGACCGATCGCCACGTCCCAGCCCTGCTCGATCATGTCGGCAATGTGGAGGGTTGTCTCCCTGGCGGCTTCGTATTGGTCTTCGACTGTCTTGTGTTTTTCATCCTTGATGAGTGAATTGCCGCCGATGGCGACGACTGCTAGTTTGGTCATATAGTCTCCTTG
>CAYQOF010000334.1:0-2813 GCA_964419035.1 uncultured Anaerolinea sp.
ATCAATGCCTCACCGGGCTTCGGCTCCGGCTCGGGAAAATCTGCATACTCCAACACTTCGGGTCCGCCGTGCCTGCGGAAGAGTGTGACTTTCATCGCAGGGATTGTAACTGATTCGCCGCGATGCCGCCAAGCACGTATGGGCGGTAAAAAAGGAAACGAGCAATGACAGGGTCACTGCTCGTTATCCATGACAGAGTTCTGATTTCAACCTTCGTTCTTTTTTGCGAGAAGTTCCTTCAATAGATTCTTGTTCTCTCTCAAAAGCGACTGCAATTCCTCGTCCGCCTTCCTGCGTTCCTTGCGATAGGCTGTGAAATTCATCAGCGCGAACGGAACGACAAGAAAGAAGAAAAGAAAGAAACTGAGCGGTCCTTCCATGTCAGCCTCCGGGTTTCATCCTTGCCGGCTCAATCGCCTGCTCATCCTGTGAAGCCAGAGCCCGTGATGTAGTTTTCCAATCCCTTGATCTCGCTCTCCTTGTTTTTTAGCGCCGCGGTCATCACGTCGCGAATGGACACCAGCCCCGCCAGTTGATCCTTTTCCACAACAGGCAGGTGACGGATGTGGCGGGTTTCCATCAATGCCATGCACTGATCCACGGAGGTATCCATGTTGACGGTGTACATCCCGCTGGTCATCACATCCCGCACCAGCGTGGAACTCGCGGTCCTGCCTTCCAGTTCGCCTTTTTGCAGGTAGTCGCGTTCAGTGTAGATGCCGACGATCTTTTTCCCCTCGGTCACCAGCACCGCGCCGATCTTCGCCTCCGCCATCACCTTCAATGCCTGGAGCACGGTATCCTCCGCAGATACGGAATAATTGCCGGCCTTCCCCTTTGCCTCGAGTAGTTTGCGTACGGTGGTCATGATCAGACTCCTTCCTTTTGAAATTACACCACCATTATTGTCGCATTGATTGGATTTTGTTAGTCCCTTTGCTCATCTCTGCGGAGGATATTCGTCATTCGATACGGGAGAATCAGACCCACCTTGCCAGGATGTTGCCTTCGTACTTCATGGCAATATACTGCTCATAACCTATTTGAAGCCACACGTTGCCGCCCATGGTTATTTTTCGCAAAACCGCCACCTCGGTGTCTATCAATAACGTGCCGGTGATCCGATTTTCCACACCCGGCCCCGATCGGATGTTCAACATGGCAGCCACGATGCGCACCTTGGGCGGGTCGGGGAGTTGTTGTGGCTCGACCCCTGTATCTGTCGCTGGTCGCGTCTCCACCTCAGGCTGGAAATCAGCGCCTCCCAATTCGGCAAGCGTCCTGACCAGCAGCGGGGCGGGATCAATTGCCTGGATTCCCCTGCGGAGTTCGAAATGCAGGTGCGGACCGGAGGAAAAGCCCGTATTGTCTGATGTGCCGATCACATCTCCGGCGCTTACCCTGTCTCCTATGCCCACACGAATATCCTGCAGGTGTCCATAGATCGTGGTGTATTTTGTGTTTCCCTCTGTGTGTTCGATGCGGACGTGCGTGCCATACCCTGTGGCGTCGCTGCGGACAGCGATCACAACACCGTCCTGAGACGCCTTGATGGGGGTGCCGGTCGGGCAAGCCCAGTCAATGCCGCCGTTGTAGTTCGTCCAACCGTTGAGTTCGCGTCTGCGCTCGTGCTCCGCAAATGTCTGTGTGACGATGGAATTGGGTGGAAGTGGATACAGGAATTTCATGACAGCCTCTTTTTTAGTTTCATCCTCCGCTGCTCCAAACGGAGGGGACGCTCGATGGTGTCCGAACTGTTATAACACTTCGGGAATTTTTGGATGCGCCGATTTTCCATCGAAACGCGGCTCGATCCTGCCCCTCTCATTTCCCGGTCGGGTTTTCTACTGCAGACCCAGCCTCTGCGCGTTCGAGTACACGTTGAAGCGATGTCTCCTCGCATACCCAATCAACGTGATGCCGTATCGTTCCGCCATCTCGATCGAGAGCGAACTCGGCGACGTGCGCGAGATCAGGATCGGCGCGTTCAGTCGCGCGGCTTTTTGCAGCATCTCGGAACTGATGCGACCCGTCGTGATCAAAATCCGCGTCCGGAGCCAGACGTTTTGCATCAAACACAACCCCGCGATCTTGTCGAGCGTGTTGTGCCTGCCGATATCCTCCGCGGAAAGGACGATCCTTTCACCATCACTCAATGCGGAGGTGTGGACTCCGCCCGTCTCGCGGTACAGGGACTGCGACTCGAAGAGCATCTCGACCAGATTCCCAATCGCCTCAGGCTGGACCTCGAGCCTGTTCCCGTCAAACGAGACATTTGGCTTTGCTAGAAGATCCACCGCGGTGACGCCGCCCGTGCAGCCCGAAGTTCGCCTCCATGATGCGGGCTGTTCGACGCTGTGGTTCAGCCACACGTCCACGTTATCGCCGTGTTCGCAGACATGCACGTTCTCGACCTCATCCATGCTCTCGATCACGCCTTCGTTGTAGAGGAATCCCACCGACATTTCCTCGAGATGGACCGGCGTACACATGAACGTCAGCCAGACCTGCCCGTTGACGGTGAGCGAAACAGGCGTCTCGACGATGGTCTCCGCTTCATGATGTTCCCATTTCTTGAATTCATATCGTTCATACTGGATATCTTTTTGAGGGGTAATCATTCTCGCTCCAACCGGTAATATTTCCTCCCGTCATTGCGAGGCGACAGCCGAAGCAATCCCTTCGTCGTATTGGAGATTGCTTCTCGAAGATCGCAATGACGGAGTTTATTTCACTTCTGCGATGAACACCTCGAACGGACTGATCGTCAGCCCGCGCGGGGATTTTGTCGTCAGCAACCGCTCCGCGCTGGA
>CAYQOF010000335.1:0-2789 GCA_964419035.1 uncultured Anaerolinea sp.
CAAAATCCGCGTGCTTCTGGCGGATGACCACCACATCGTCCGCGCCGGGATTCGCCAACTGCTCGAGAGCGCGGGCGATTTGCAGGTCATTGCCGAAGCGGGCGACGGCGAAGAGGCTCGAGCCCTCATCCAAAAGCACAAGCCCGATGTCGCCGTGCTGGATATCCAGATGCCCAAAGCCAGCGGCATCGAAGTGACGCGCTGGGTGCGCGCCCATCTGCCCGAAGTGGGGGTATTGATTCTCACCGCCTATGACGATGATCCGTATGTGATGGCTGTTTTGCAGACGGGCGCAAACGGTTATGTGCTCAAGACCGCACAAGCCGATGAACTCATACAGGCCGTGCGGGATGTGAATGAGGGCAAGTCCACGCTCGACCCTGCCGTCACTCGGAAACTGATGGCAAATCTTTTCAAGAAACCGGAAAGAATGATTGATCCGCTCACCGACCGCGAACTCGACGTCCTGCGGCTTGCCGCCAAAGGTTTCACCAATAAAGCCATTGGCGTTCAACTCGGCATCAGCGACCGCACGGTGCAGGGGCATCTGTCGCACATCTTCGACAAGATGCAAGCCGCCAGCCGCACCGAAGCCGTGATGCGCGCCGTTTCGCTCGGCTGGATTTCGCACACCGCCCTGGAGTCGGTGCAGGGAAGTACAGGTCAAATCCCCGAAGAATGAAAAAACTGCGCTCCGCGGTTCCCTTCCTGCGCGGCTTGACCGTGCAGTTGTTTGTCGTCACAGTCCTGCCGCTCACGCTGCTCCTGCTGCTGATCGCGTTCGGCAGTTATTCTCTCCATCAGCGTGACATGCGGGCGCTTGTGGGCGAACGCGACGCACGCGCCGTCCAATCCGCCGCAGCCGCGCTCGAAGCCGAATTGCATCACCGCATGGCCAGTATTTCCAGCCTTGCTGCATTCGCCGATGCGTGCAGGGATTTGACATTTGAAAAAATACTGGCGGACTCGAACGACCTTACTTCCGACTTCGACGGCGGCATGGCTTTCCTGAATTCAGACGGATATCTGCTTGCGAATACGGATCAGAACGAACTTTGGGATTGGGTCGTCCAAAACACACAGGATCTCCGCCTCGCCTCTTCCTCAGACTCCGAGCCTGTTCTCTCGGATCCATTCCTTAATCCTGGCTCAACGCACAACTTCGTCATCATCTCTGCGTATTCCCGCTCCCTTGATGTGATCGTGGCTGGAGCATTCTCTCCCGAATCGCTCGCCACGCAGACTTTGTCCGTTTCGTATCCCGTTGATGGTCAGGTCACGATCTATCTTGTGGACTCTTCGCGCCAGGTGCTTTACGCCAGCGGCGGGACCTCTACTCAGAGTCTGCCGGCCGAAGGTGCAGGTGTTATTCCTGCCGATCATCCAGGCTTGACCGAGGCGCTGCGCGGCGAAAGCGGGACACGCTTCGTCCAGGCGGGAGACAGCGAACACGTCATTGCCTACAGTCCCATCACTTTGACAGGCTGGGCGCTCATCACCGAGGAGGCGTGGCAGGCAGTCGTCAACCCTTCGTTGCAAGCCACACAAATGACCCCGCTGGTGATCGTGCCTGCGTTCATCCTGGCTCTGGTTGCCTTGTGGTTTGGTGTGCGGCAGATCGTCCAGCCTCTGCAGCGCTTGGAATCCAAAGCCGCGGCGCTGGCATGGGGTGACTTTGAAACCATCAGGGAATCCGTGGGCGGAATCTCCGAGGTCCAGCACCTGCAAATGGAATTGACCGAAATGGCACGCAAGGTGCAAGCCGCGCAGGAAGGTCTGCGCGACTACATCGGCGCGATCACCTCCGCGCAGGAGGAGGAACGCATGAGGTTGGCGCGCGAACTTCACGACGATACGGTCCAGGCAGTCATCGCGCTCAAGCAGCGCGTGCAATTGACTCGGAAATCGGTCAGGGATCAGAATGCGCGCAAGTCGCTCGACGAATTGGAAACGCTGGCGGAACAGACCATCGAAAATCTCCGCCGCCTGACGCGCGCCCTGCGTCCGATCTACCTCGAAGATCTGGGGCTGGTGACCGCGCTCGAAATGCTGGCGCGCGAAACAGGTCAGACGAATCCCCTGCAAGTGGACTTTCATCAATCGGGACAGGAGCGCCGCCTGCCGCGTGAAGTCGAGTTGGCGCTGTATCGCATTGCGCAGGAGGCGTTGAATAACGTCGTACGTCATGCAAAAGCCAAACATGCCATGCTGTCCATCGCGTTCGGCAAGGAAATCAAACTGGAAATTGCCGATGATGGCATCGGCTTCAATGTTCCCAAGAGTCCCACCGACTTTGCGCCGGGCGGTCACTTTGGTTTGCTTGGGATGAGGGAACGGGCTGATCTAATCGGAGGCAGGCTCGAGGTCCAGAGTGAAGCGGGACGCGGAACGCGGCTGGTCGTCCACGTGCCGTTCCCGTCTCGTCATCCCCGCAAAAAGGTTGCTTAACCGTGTTGTCCACTAATCGATGTGGAAAAGTGTCCACTAATTACTGTGAGACCGCCTTGACGGCAAATACGGAATACGGATAAACCGATCGGAGCGGCGATTGCGTCCGCGCAAGTGAGCGGAGATGCGATGTTGTGTCGCCTTTGTATCTGAGTCATTGCTGTTATCCAAAATCAGCAGTTGAATGTCGCTAAAGAGATTTTCCACTGGGTTATCGTCTGGACTGCCTTTGGGAAGACTGACCCAGTGCAAGCGCAACTCACGCATGGTCTGGCGTGTGACTTTTGATGGCTCTTTGGGATTAAGTGGGGTAGGGGGCACATTCGACCAGAATGCGTAGG
>CAYQOF010000336.1:0-2787 GCA_964419035.1 uncultured Anaerolinea sp.
GCACCTTGAAAGACAGCGCAAAGTGGTACAAGGGTGTGATCAGGAGGAATGGGTTATAAGTTTGCTGTTCGTCATTGCGAGCGTGGCGAAGCGATCTCCTGCAAGGCTGGGGATTGCTTCGCCCACTCGTCATTAAGTCTCGGGGCTCGCAATGACAGGCTATCCCCTCACAAACGGATTCCCCCTCTTCTCCTCCCCCACCGTCGTTTCGGGACCGTGACCGGATAGCAGGCGCGTATCATCCGGCAGGGTAAAGACCTGCGTCTTGATGCTTTCCATCAACTGCTCCCAACTCCCGCCGGGGAAGTCGGTGCGTCCCACGCCGCCGGCAAAGATCAGGTCGCCGCAGAAGCAGACCTTCGCTGCAGGAACATACAAAATGCAATGACCGGTTGTGTGTCCCGGCGTGAAGCGGACCTCGAATTCGCTCGAGCCAAGTTTCATCTTCATGCCGTGGACAAAGTCAATCGTCGGTTCGGGGCCGGGGTCAATGTCGAAGCCAAACATCGCGGCGCCTCCACCCGCCCGCCATAACACGTGATCGTTCGGATGCGAGGCGACGAGCGGCAGCGGATTCAACGCATCCGCGATCTCCGCCGCGCCGCCGATGTGGTCGAAGTGCGCGTGCGTGTACCACAAGTGACCGATCCGCCAACCGCGTTTTTGCGCGGCTCTCAAAATGATGTGACCATCCCACGCCGGGTCAATGACCGCGGCTTCTTTTGTGTCGGGGTCGGCGACGAGGTAAGCGTTGGTCTGCGCGGGACCGAGGGTGAATGAAACGATCTCAAGCATGGACAAGTCTCCTCGGGAGGATAAAACTCACGATAACGGAGGCAATTATAAGTCCGAGCGCGAGCGGGTAGATCGTCATGGGATCCATCTTGTAGAGGAATCCAGCCAAAGGCGGAGTCAAAATGAAAATCACAGAGTTGACCGTCTCCATCAAGCCATAGGTGAATCCCATCTGCGAATCGTGGACGAGTTCGCGCGCCTGAGCCAATGCCAGCGGACGCGCGGCGCGAAAACCGCCGAGCAGGAAATACCCGAGGGCAAGGACCGGCAGGTTTGTGCCCTGCCAGATCAGAAAGGCGAACATACCCACCAATGATTGCGCGACCAGAAAACCGCGATACGGATTCGTCCGGCTCAAAGATATGGCAAGCAAAGCGTTCCCCAGCGCGCCCATGGTGAAAATGAAACCGATGCTGCTGAGCGAAAGCCCGCGCGCGTCCTCGAGAAAATTCGGCGTGAGCGGTTGGGGAAGGTACATCGCGAACACGGCAAATGCCACGATGCCGATGTAACTCAGAAGTCGGAAGTTATTGAATACCCCAACCGGGGGCGTTTCAGGATCGTGATGGTCAATCGGTTGCTTTTGAATGAACAGGATGCAGAGCGTCGAAACGACGAAGAATCCTGCCGCGACAAAATAGATCGTCCGTAATCCGAATTTGTCGGCGAGCCATCCGCCCGTGATGGGACCCAGCACCATCCCCGCGTTGAACGTCGCGGTCGTCAACGAAAGCGCGGTGCCGACCGACCATTTGCCGCGCGCCGCGGTCACATAACTGCTCAACGGCGAAGCGACGAACGCAGTCAGACCATAACCGAGCATGCCCACGATGAACAGCGGCAACCCGCGCGCCGATGCCATGACGACCGTCGAAACCAAACCCATGATCCACGCTGTCCACAACAATGGTCTGCGTCCGATGCGGTCTGCCAGCCGCCCCGCGGGGATGTGTGTGATCGCCATCGCCGCGCCGAACGCGCCCAGGATCAAACCGATCTGTTGTTCGTCGCTGCCCAGCGACTTCAGATAAATGGGCTGGAAATTAAAAAATAACCCCTCGCCGAATCCCCACGTGAGCAGGGCAACGGCGATGAATATGAGATTGCGATTCAAACATGACCTCCGACACGCTCGATGAATTGGTGCACAGTTTCGAATACTTGATGACGAGCCGCATCACGCGTGACGACGTGACCTGATCCCGTTACATACAGTTTTGTCTTGTCCGACGCGTTCTTCAAGTCCGCGAAGATCATCTCCATATTTTCAGGCGGGACGTATCGGTCATCCTTCGAATGGATCAACAGCACAGGCACGCGGATATTCGGCAGCGCAGCACGCATCTCTCCCAACAATTGATTCAACTGCCCGATCGAGCGTACGGGGTTCTGCGGATACGAAATATGCTCCCTGAATGCTTCCTTGTCGAACCAACTTGCCCCAGGTTCCTCATCGGATTTTGGCATGTAGGGGATGATTTTGGCGATCCAGTCAATGCGACGCAGACGCGGGTCGTCGGGCAGTTTATACGGCGTGGATAACCCGATCACGCCCATTGTTTCCAGCCGCGCAGCCACAAGCAGGGATAATATTCCTCCCATCGAAAGCCCGACGAGGAGGAGTTTGTCGGTCAATCCCCGGAGCATGGAAAAGCCGTCTTCAACGGAAGCCACCCAATCGGTCCAGTTGGAACGGATCATGTCTTCGGGATCGGTGGCGTGTCCCGCGAGTCGAATTCCCAAACAGGTATACCCAAATCCGTTGAGATATTCCCCCATCCAACGCATTTCCTTGGGCGTGCCTGTGAACCCATGAATGAGCAGGCACGCGGGTTTCGAGCGGTCACCCAAAAAGAGGAAGGGTTCCGCAGTTGCGATGATCTGTGACATGTGTTGAATTATAGACTATCTGCGACGCATCCACGCGGGACGCAGCGACGCCGCCCTTTTGTAAATCGGGCAATTCTTGTCGTGTGCACCCTCCAGATATCC
>CAYQOF010000337.1:0-2782 GCA_964419035.1 uncultured Anaerolinea sp.
GGATGATGGAGAGCATTTCAGCCACGCGGCTTTTGATCTCCTCCTTCGAATGTTTGCGCACCTGCAAACCAAAACCGATGTTCTGGGAAACCGTCATGTTCGGGAAGAGCGCATAGGATTGAAAGACCATGCCGACGTTTCGCTGGTTGGGAGCCTTGTCGGTGATGTCCGCGCCTTCGAGGGAGATCATGCCCGATGAAGGGAGTTCGAACCCCGCGATCATGCGCAGGGTGGTCGTTTTGCCGCAGCCGGAGGGTCCGAGGAACGAGACAAACTCACCTTTTTTTACATCGAGATTGAAATCATGGACAGCCACAAAATCCCCAAAATGTTTTGAAATGTTCTTTAATGCGAGGTGTGTCATGTTTGGTTCTCCATTGAGGGGACTAATGTCCGCCAGCGGTTTGTCCCTGCCCGCCGGAAACAAGCTGGATCAAGCCCATGGCAACCCAGGTAAGCAGGAAACTCACAAAGGAAAGCGCGGCGGGCTCATACGCGCGGTGCTGTCCGAGAAGGAAGAGGTAGGGTCCGAATGCAGACACACCGAGGAAGGATGCCAGCACCACCTCTCCCACCACGATCGCAAAGGTGAGCAATGCGCCGCTCAACATCGCCGCGCGGATGTTCGGGAGGATGATGCGGGTGATGATGGTGAACCAGTTTGCGCCGAGGCTTTGAGCCGCCTCGGTCAGGGTGCGGATGTCCACCGTCCTCATGCCGGTATCCACAGAACGGTACATGTACGGCATGGCAAGCACCATGTACCCGGCGACGATCAGGATGTTCGTCCCAGCCTTGAAATTGGTCAGGGGTCGCATGAAGACAATATCCGTGAAGGGAATTGTGAACGGTGTGCTGTAGATGCGGATGATGCCAAAGACCAGGATGATCGCCGGCACCACGAAGGGCATCAGGGTCAGGAATTCCACGAGGCGGCGCGCCTGGGGCAGCCGCAGACGGATCCAGTAGGCGGTCGGGACAACCAGAATGATGGATGCAACGATGGTCGCAAACGCCAAAACATTCGAGTACATGAAACTGTTCCAGAAGCGCGCATCGCCGAATGATCTTTCATACGCCTTGAAAGGGTCATTGGGGTCCCAACTCAATGAAAATGCAACGGTGGCATATAACGGAAGGATAAAATACAGCGCACCCAACAGGAACCAGAACCAAGCCCAGAAGGGAAATTTGCGGAGTCGGTAAACAAAGCTCATTTCAGCCACCTTTCGGTCCTTGCCTGAAGCACTGAATAACCGGTCAGTGAAATCGCCATGATGACCACCATTCCCACCGCCATCGCATACCCCAGACCGGGGTTGTAGAGCACGTCGCCGCGGATCTGCGCGCCGATCTGGATGGTGACCAGCCCGATCCGGCCGCCGGTCAATGCGTAGGCGGTTGCATACGCACCGAACGCATTCCCGAACAACAGGATCATCGCGCCAAGAATCGACGGCAGCAGGACGGGCATCGCAACCTTCAGCCAGTATTGTGTCGTATTTGCGCCGAGGTTCTCGGCGGCTTCACGCCATTCCTTTTTCAAACCGTCCAGGGCTGGCGCCATGATCAAAACCATCAATGGGAACTGGAAATACATGTACACCAGGCTCAATCCGGCAAAACTGTACAGATTGAACCCCGCGTCGTAGATGCTCACTTTGAAGATATCCCGTAAAATCGCCGTGATAAAGCCCTGCCGCCCAAGGGTGGCGACGAAGGCAAATGCAAGCGGAACGCCTGCAAAGTTGGAGGCAACACCGGAGAATGTGATCAGCGCCGGTCGCAGTTGTTTCGGGAGTCCACCCACGGTCACGGCGTATGCCAGCAGGAAACCAAAAATGCCGCCGCCCAATGCGGTCACCGCGCTGATCTGAATGCTCAGCCGGTACGAGTTCACGATCAACGGCTCGGTGAACAACTGACGGACGTTGTTGAGCGTAAACGATCCGTCTGCCGCTGTGAAACTCGATGTGATCAGACGGAAAGACGGCAGGAGCAGGAAAAGTATCGCGAACAGAAAAAACGGAACAACGCCAAGCCAGATTTTCCAACTGGCGGCTGGTCGGGGACCGTTTGAGTTGGATACACGCGCCATGATCATGTCCTCATCGTGCGATCGTTTGAAGGCGATTCATTTATTCCCTCCCTCGACAGTATCCCCTGCCCAAGCCCGATTCAATCAAACGATCATTCTAACAACCCTGCGGTTGTGCGGCGAGACCCCGCCGGAGGCAGGGTCTCGCATTCATCAACGGAGTTGGATTTACTTAATGTCGGAACCGACAGCGGTGTCCCAATTCTTGGTAACCAGTTCGAAGTTCGCGTTCAACTGGTCGAGGGTCGGGAAGACCGCGCCGGAGACATCAGGCAGTTTCGCCGAAAGTTCGGCAGGAACCACACCGCGCGCGCGCAGGTCGGGTTCGCGGATCGGGTGACAGTAGCCTTCCATCCACAGGAGTTGTCCCTCATCAGAATAGAGGAATTCCATCCATAAGCGGGCGGCGGCGGGCTGCGGCGAGTAGGCGCTGATCGCCTGGACATACACACCAGCGAAACGACCCGTCTTGGGGATCACAACTGTGGCATTCGGGTTGCCTTCGAAGGTATCAATCGCGGCGAGGGCGTTGTAGTCCCAGGTAATGCGGACGGGGATCTCACCGGTGGCAACCAGACCATTGTTGGCGATCAAGGGGATGAGGTTGCCTCTCTTGTTCAATTCAGCGAAGAAATCCAAGCCGGGCTGGGGATTGTCCAGCGAACCGCCATTGGCAAGCGCCGC
>CAYQOF010000338.1:0-2727 GCA_964419035.1 uncultured Anaerolinea sp.
TTTTAACAGCACACGCCCGGCGTCGCGCCTGACCATATTCAACATTACCCAACCCCTCCTACAATCCCGCCCTCCGTCAACTTGCGTAAATCGCTCAGCGCGGACTCGATCTCCTCAGGCTTCACGGGGCGGTCCTCGTCGCGGTGTTTTAACGCACCTGCACGCGCCTTCTCCAACGCCAGTTCCTTGATCGAAGCGTTCGAGGCAAGCGCTTCCTTCACAAGCGCCGCGCCCTGCGAATATCCAATGACAGGATTCAATGCCGTCACGATGATGGCATTCTTCGCCAGCCAGCCCTCGGCTTTTTCGCGGTTGGCGGCCACGCCTTTCACGGCGCGCTCGGTGAACGCGTTCACCGAGCCGATCACCACCTGCATCATCTCGAACAGGTTGTGCGCCAGGATGGGCATCATCACGTTCAGTTCGAGCTGCCCTGCCTGCGCCGCCAGCGCGACGGTCGTGTCGCAGCCGATCACATGGAACATCGCCTGATCGAGCATCTCTGCCAGCACGGGGTTGACCTTGCCCGGCATGATCGAAGAACCGGGTTGAACGGCGGGTAAACGAATCTCATCGAGACCTGTTGAAGGTCCGGAGGAAAGAAGGCGGAAATCGTTGGCGATGCGGATCAGGGTCAAAGCCAATGTCCGCAACGACGCGGAGAAGTCCGCCGCATCTGCCATGGATTGCATGGCCTCGAATAAGTTATCGGATGTGTGCAACTCCAGCCCCGTGATCTCGGATAACTTCCTGACCATGCGCGCGTGATATTCGGGATGTGCGTTCAGGCCGGACCCGACGGCTGTTCCGCCGATCCCAAGCCTTCGCAACCCCTCAGCCGATCTGCGGACGCGGTCTGCATCGCGCTCGACCGCCTTGGCATACGCGCCGAACTCCTGACCGAGCCGCACAGGGACGGCATCCTGCAAATGCGTGCGGCCTGATTTCACGATGTCATCGAATTCTCTGTCTTTCGCTTCGAGCGCAAGTTGTAAATTCTTCAATGAAGTCAACAATTCATCCAATCGCCACAACGCCCCGAGACGGATCGAAGAGGGAATCACGTCATTCGTGGATTGCGCCATGTTGACGTGGTCGTTCGGGTGCACGTAATACCTGCCGAGTTCGCCGCCCAAGATTTGCGCGGCGCGATTGGCAATGACTTCGTTCGCGTTCATGTTGTGACTCGTCCCCGCGCCCGCCTGGAACGGGTCAACCACAAATTGATCGTTCCACTGCCCGTCCATTACTTCCGCGGCGGCTTGCGCAACGGAATCCGCCAATTGTTTCGCGGTGAAGCGTTTGCCATCCACTTCGCGGTCGTTGAACAAGCCTAACTCGAAATTCACCAATGCCGCCGCGCGCTTGACCGCCGCAATAGACCAGATGAACGCCCGCCACGGGCGCAGTCCGCTGATGGGGAAGTTATCCACCGCGCGCTGGGTCTGCACGCCGTAGAGAGCGTCCGCAGGGACGTTGAGTTCGCCAAGCGAGTCTTTTTCCTTGCGAAAATCGGTTGAGGTCATGTTGTCTCCAATGGCAATAAAACAGGATTTACCGACCGTAATATGACTGATTTTATCGTAATCTGTCATTCATAGTCCGGGAATGTTACAACCATCAGGAAGGTTTGGTGTCTTTCGGATGATGCAATCCATTTGAATTGGGGTATGATAAGAATGGATATGGAGGAACCATGCGTGATTTGACCAGTGAAATTCTTGAATTGATCCGCCGCACGTCGTCCAGCCTGCCCGGAGATGTGGAGGAGCGATTGCGCGCCTCCATTGAAAAGGAGGCGCCGGGCTCCGCAGCGCGCGGGGCGCTGGAGACGATCATAAAAAACGTGGAACTCTCGCGCGCCAACTCCACACCGATCTGCCAGGATACCGGCACGCCGATCTTCTACGTTCACTATCCGGAGGGGTGGAGCACGCGCAGGATCAAAGAGCAGATCAGAGCCGCAATGGTGGATGCGACCAAAAAGTCCTATATGCGGCCGAACGCAGTGGATGCCATCTACGATAAGAACACGGGAAACAACCTCGGCGGCGGCGATTTCCCTTACATCCACTTTGAAGAAGTGGACGCGGACGAACCGTTGACCATTGAACTCATGCTCAAGGGCGGCGGATGCGAGAACGTCGGTCGTCAATATTCCCTGCCTGATAATAGTCTCGGCGCGGGGCGTGATCTGGCAGGTGTCCGCAAGGTGGTTTTGGACGCGGTGCAAAAGGCGCAGGGCTATGGCTGCGCGCCGGGTATTTTGGGCGTGTCCATCGGCGGCGACAGAGGTTCGTCTTACATCAAGTCGAAGGAAGTTCTGTTCGAGAAGATGGGGACGCGGAATCCCGATCCTGAAATTGCCGCGCTGGAGGAACGTCTCACGGACGAAGCCAACAGGTTGGGCATTGGTCCCATGGGCTTTGGCGGCAGGACGACGGTTCTCGATACGAAGATTGCCGGGATGCACCGCCTGCCCGCGAGTTATTTCGTCACGGTCTCATACATGTGCTGGGCATACCGCCGCCGCAAAATGACGGTAAAAGGTGACGAGGTGGAATACGATTGATCCGCGTATAACGAAACACGCAACACGATCCATGATTAATGTTGCGTGTTCCGTTGGGAGAATCCAATGAGAGAATTAACCATTCCCATCAGCGATGATGTGATCCGCAGTCTGCATATCGGCGACCCGGTCCTGCTGACTGGAGTCATGATGAC
>CAYQOF010000339.1:0-2725 GCA_964419035.1 uncultured Anaerolinea sp.
TCGTCGTGATATTCCATGTAGAAGCGGGTCGCGTCGGCAATGAAACGCGTCAGCGGAGATTCGATCTTTAACAGCCGATCAACATCCGGCCTGGTCAGAACGCACTGGTACGTCACATCCAGCGGCACGAGCGTGATCGGCATCCCGCTGTGGAAAACGATGTGCGCGGCGTGCGGGTCCACGAAAGTGTTGTATTCGGCGAGCGCGGAAGCGTTGCCCTCGTGCCGGAGCGCGCCGCCCATGATGATCAACTCTTTGAGTGACTTTGCGAAGCGCGGCTCTTTACGAATTGCCAAAGCGACATTCGTCAACGGACCGATTGCCACCAAGGTAATTTCACCGGGATTGGACATCACCTTCTCGATCAGAAAATCGCATCCATGCCGACCGAGGGGTTTGGCGCGCGGTTCTGGAAGTTTCGCGTACCCCAAACCTGTGTCGCCGTGCGTCTCGGCCGCGATCAGGGACGGCTGCACGAGAGGGAGGCCGCATCCCTGCGCAACCGGGATGTGACCCGCGCCAGCCAGTTCCAACACGGACAGCGCATTGATCGCGCCGCGCTCGACCGACGAGTTTCCATGCACGATGCTCATGCCCTCGAGCGAGACTTCGGGGGATGCCAGCGCGAGCAGGATGGCAAGCGAGTCGTCAATGCCGGGGTCGGTGTCGAGGAGGATCCGTTTTGTCATTTGACTGGGATGGATCGGGCTAACGCTTCCATGCGCGTCAGGAATAATTCGATGAAATCGTCGCCGCGTACACTCATGGCGACCTTCATGTTGGCGGGCTTTTTCGTGACGCCGAAAACATCCGCAAAGGTTTTTCCCATCGCCACGCCGCCGGAGATGTCAACGTCCACGTAATATTCTTTCAGTGTCAGCAATTCGGGCGCAATGACTGTTGCCAGCGTCAGCGGATCGTGCAATGCGCAACCGGCAAAACCGCGATTGTAGGAGAATACGAAGTATATCCCGATCGCATCGCTGATGAATTGTGTGATGGCGGATTTGATCTTCAACAAGCGGTTAACGTGTTCCTCTTTGAGCAGGCATTTGTGGGTGACATCGAGAGGAATCAGTGTGATGGGAATCCCTGCATGGAAGACGATGTGCGCGGCGTGCGGGTCCACGAAGATGTTGAATTCCGCAAGAGGTGTCACATTGCCGCTTTCCTGGATGGCTCCGCCCATGATGACCAGTTCCTTCACGGCTTTGGCAAATTTCGATTCCTTGCGGATCGCCATGGCGATATTCGTCAACGGTCCGATGGGGAAGAGGCTGAGTTGGTTCGGTTCAGCCAGCGTTCGTTCGATGAGGTAATCCACTGCGTGCTGTGCGATGGGTTTTGTACGCGGTTCAGGCAGGTTTGCCTTTCCGATCCCGCTCGAGCCGTGCACGTCGGCCGAGGCGCGCAAAGGCTGGACGAGCGGCACGACGCTTCCCGCCGCCACCGGGATGTGACTCGCTCCGCAGAGTTCCAAAACGGACAACGCGTTGCGGGTCGCTTTCTCGAGGGTGACGTTGCCCTGTGTGGTCGTCAGCGCTTCGAGTTGGATCTCCGGCGAGGCAAGCGCGAGGAGAAAGGCGAAGGCGTCGTCCACGCCGGGGTCGGTGTCAATGATGATGCGTTTGGGATACAAGGTGACTCCAGGCGGCGGGAGCGGTTATGATATAAACTTCTCCACATCTTCTTTTGTCGGCAACGATGGCTGCGCGCCGAATTTGGTGGTCGCCAGCGCGCCGCACGCGCACGCGAAGCGGACGGCAGCCTCTATTTCTATTGCATAGGATGCGCTCTCCTGCGTGTTTGTCGGGAGTAGAGAATCCCTCCTGCGCGCAGGTAATTCGACCGCAAACCCTCCGATGAACGCATCGCCGGCGGCGGTGGTATCCACAACATCCACTTTGAAGGTGTCTATGTGTGTACTTGTGTACCTGTTTCCTTGTGTACCCGATACCACCAACGCGCCTTTTTCGCCGAGGGTAACAATTACGTTTTGCGCACCGCGTTCGAGCAGTCTCTTTGCGGCTGTTTCGGCGGAGGGGATATCGTTGACGGGCAAGCCTGTCAGCAGGCTCAACTCGGTCTCGTTGGGAATGATGAAGTCAACAAGCCCAATCAATTCGTCGGGAAGTTCCCGCGCCGGCGCGGGGTTGAGGATCACGCGAACCCCATTTTCCTTTGCGCGTCGGGCGGCGGATAAAACTGTCGGGGTGGGAATTTCCAATTGGAGCAGGAGCAGTTTGTAGTCTGGGAAAGATGCGTTTTCAATATCCGCAGGGGAAACCCCGCTGTTCGCGCCCGGCGAAAGGACGATGCTGTTCTGCCCGCTCGAATCCACGACGATGACGGCTGTCCCGGTCGAAGCGTCGTCGCGCTGGATCAAAGACGTGTCAACGTTGTTTTGTTTGAGGTTATCGAGGAGGAAATCGCCGAAGTTGTCCCTGCCGACGCGTCCCAGCATTGAAACGCCCGCTCCCAGCCTCGACGCGGCGACGGCTTGATTGGCTCCCTTGCCGCCGGGAATGACCTGTAAATCCTCTCCGCTGATGGTTTCGCCGGGTTGTGGAAAGCGCGGCGCGCGTACAACGAGGTCGGCATTGAGCGAACCAACGACGAGGATTTCTGGCATGGGCAAATTGTACTCGATTTGAATTTTGCTCCGGCATATAATGTGAAGGTTTGGGAGACCTCTCATGAAAAAGATCTGGCCCTTCTCGTTCTA
>CAYQOF010000340.1:0-2685 GCA_964419035.1 uncultured Anaerolinea sp.
CCGTTTTCGGGACCCAGCGGCTTGAATGCGGCGATGCTGGTGGTGGCTTTGATGCTTGGCTTGTGGATCCTCGAAATGCTGGCGGTCAAACGTCAGTTTGCCCTGGTGACCTCCAGAACCATGCTGCCCGTCATGACTTTCCTTGGCATCTCCGTGCTGGCGTTCGGAATGGGGCAAATCCCCTGGTTTGCTGCCTTTGCCAGGCAGGCGCCGATCACGGCGCAGGCTGGCGGTCTGGCGGTCTTTGTCTTTTCCATCGGCGCCTTGTTGCTGGCGGCGCATTTGATCAGGGATATCCGCTGGCTGGAGATCATCGTTTGGACGTTTATCGGGCTCGGCGCGGTCTACGTGCTGGGCAGGGCGGTCAGGCTCCCGTTCATGGATCGTTTGTATCAATTCGGGTTTACAGCGGGAAGCATGTTCTGGACCTGGCTGGTTGCCCTGGCTTTCAGCCAGTTGATGTACAACGGCAAGTTAAGACCCCGAGCCAGGGTGTTATTGATCGCGATAATACTTTTGACATTCTATGTGGCTATCCGGCAGGCTTATGACTGGAAATCCGGCTGGCTGCCTCCGCTTGTGGCTGTGCTTGCCCTTCTGGGAATTCGCTATCGGAAGTATGTTGTGTTCGCGCTTCCGTTTGTGGCTGTCGGGGTGGTGTATGTCGCGTTCGACCTGATCGCCTCGGATGATTACAGCTGGGGGACGCGTATGGACGCGTGGCGGATCGTGCTGGAGATCAGCCGCGTCAGTCCCCTCCTCGGGATGGGTTTTGCCAATTATTACTGGTATACGCCTCTGTTCCCGATCCGCGGCTGGCGTGTGAGTTTTAATTCACACAGTCAGTTCGTGGACCTCATTGCGCAGGTGGGATACCTGGGATTGCTCTGTTTCCTTTGGATCTTTTTTGAGGTGGGGCGCCTGAGCTGGAATCTTTCAAGAAAATTGAAGGATGGCTTTGCGCGGGGATACGCGTATGGCGTCCTCGCAGGCATTGCCGGGACCCTTGTCGCCGCATTTCTGGTGGATTGGGTCCTGCCGTTCGTTTACAACATCGGTTTGACCGGGTTCCGCGCAAGCGTACTCCCGTGGATCTTCATGGGCGGTTTGATCAGTATCGAGCAGCTTGTTCAAAAGAATATTCTCAAGTAAAGGATCATATCTGTTATGAGCGAAGATGTCATCGGCCTTATCCCCGCGGCTGGCAAAGGGGTGCGTCTCGGTCTGCCATATCCCAAGGAACTCTACCCGGTAATCCGTAACAACCATTACAAACCCATCTCGCAGTTCGTGGTGGATAACCTGACGAATGCCGGGATGAAGCACATTGTGTTCGTGGTCAACGAGACCAAGCACCAGTTGATGGGCTATTTCGGCAACGGGATGCGTTTTGGGTGCAATATCAGTTACGTGGTGCAGGAGGTGGTGGAGGGCAAGACCAAGTCCACCTCACCCGGGTTGGCGCACGCGCTGGATTCGGCGTATCACCTCACCACAGGCAGGACCGTATTCTTCGGCATGGCGGATACCCTGATGCAACCCGGCGACATTTTCAAGCGAATGTATGACGCCTCCTCACCAGACGATGATGTCATCTTCGGCATGTTCACCACCGCGCGTCCCGAGAAGTTCGGCATGGTGAGAATGGACGGGAACGGGCGCGTGCTGGAGATCGTGGACAAACCTCAAAAGACCGACCTGACCGAGATGTGGGGCTGCATCATCTGGCGTCCGGCGTTCACCGAATACCTGCATCGTTGTGTTTTCGAGGAGGGCATTTCCGATTTTGCCAGGATCATGAACGACGCCATCGCCGGCGGCATGAAGTTCCGCGGCGTGCACATGCAGGACGGCACTTATATCGACCTCGGTACCTATGAGGAAATCGCAGACCTCGACCGAAAGTATCGGGAGGGGTAAAAGCATGTTGGAGCAGAAGCAGGCAAAATTCCAGAGAAGAGGCGAAACTGTCATGAATCCGGTTTTATCCATTGTTTTGGTGTGTTGGAATAACAAGGAATATCTCGACCAGTGTTTGAAATCCCTGTACGATACCGGCATGAGGAATTCGTTCGATGTCATCGTTGTGGACAACGGCTCGACCGATGGCAGTCAGCAGATGCTTGCGGAAAAATATCCGCAGGTGAAGGTCATCCAGAATGAGGGCAACCTGGGGCTTGGCAAGGCAAGCAACCAGGGAATCGAAGCGACGCAGGGCAGGCATGTTCTGCTGCTGAACAATGATACGATCGTGAACGGCGCGGCGTTCGATGCCATGGTGGACTTTTTAGAGGAACATCCGAAGGTTGGCGCGGTGGGCGGCAAGATCCTGAACCCGGACGGCAGCGTTCAGTCCTGTTATAACTATTTCTCCACGCTTTGGGAGGAGTTCCTGATTGCCACGCGGCTGGGGGAAATGTTCCGCCCCGGTTATCCTTCGGTCATGAACGCGGACGAGGTCAAATCGGTGGACTGGCTGACTTCAGCCTGCCTGATGGTCCGGCGCGCCGCGCTGGACGAGGTCGGGCTGCTGGACGAAAATTATTTCATCTACGGCGATGAAGCCGATCTGCAATATCGCATCAAAAAGGCAGGCTGGGAAATCTATTACCTGCCCGACGCCACCATCATCCACTACGGCGGGCGCAGTATGACGCGCTGGCCCCGCCGGAAGATGGTTTATCG
>CAYQOF010000341.1:0-2684 GCA_964419035.1 uncultured Anaerolinea sp.
CTGTGATAGCGTACCGGCCGCCGCCCTGGTCGGTGGCGGCGCCGCTCATACCCATTCCGGTCATATCGGTATGATCCACTTCCACATCCACCGTTGCGCCTTCGATGGGGTTGCCGTTAGCATCCGTGATGGTGAAGACCAACTCCGCATCTCCTGTCGCTACCGGATTTGGATTCGTGCTGACAGCAATATTCACTTGCCTGGCTGGAGCGCCATCGGCAGGCGTTGATGCGCCTCCACATGCCGATAACAAAACAGACATCAAAACGAACACACTGATAAAGATCATTTTGCGCATTTGTACTCTCTCCTTTGAAAATTGTTGGTCGAGTAGTGACGCTGCAAGCGTCACGTATCGAGACCTATTCAACGACTTCGATCATCAACATCAGGCCGCCCGGCTCGACGTTGTCGTTGGTCGTGTGGTGCAGGATGTGACAGTGCAGCATCCATTGACCGGTTTCGGTCGCGACAAACTCAATGTCATATCGTTCACCCGGGGCGACGCTGACCGTGTCCTTGGTCAACTGCGCCGCCTCTGGGACTGGATGACCATCGGTCGCGACAATTTTGAATGGAACTCCGTGCAGGTGCATCGGATGGATGAACTGACCAATCGCAATGAAACGCAGGCGGACCAGATCACCTTTCTTTACGGTAATGGTTTCCGTGGCTGGGAAGGACTTGCCATTGATCGTGAAATAATTGGGTTCCATGCCGCTCATTGGCATGGCGGCAAATGTTTGTCCGTCGGTCATGCGCCATTCCGAGATCATCAGGGTCTTGTCCACCACAGGTGGATTGGCTTCCGGTTCCTTCGGGTCGATAATGAACGGCGCGTACAGCCCGGCGCCCACCTGAACATCCCCTTCATAATGGGAGTGATACATAAAGGTTCCTGCCGGCTTGGCGGTGAATTCATAGGTAAAGGTCTCACCCGGCTGGATCGGGTCCTGGGTAACGCCCGGTACGCCGTCCATTGCGTTGGGAACTTCCACCCCATGCCAGTGGATCGTGGTCGGATCAGGCAATTCGTTCTTGACAATGATCCGAACCTGATCGCCCTCGGTCACGCGGATCATTGGACCGGGTACGGTTCCGTTGTACGTGAAGGCGGTGACGGTCACCCCATCCAGAATTTCCCATTGAACCGCCCTGGCGGTCAACTCAAAGACCTTGACGCCGTCCTCCAGACGGTATTCCAGGGGTTGTCCGCCTTCGGATTCAGTGGCAGGTTGGACGTTTGGCGCAGTGATCGGCTCCATCATATGAGCCGCCTCAGGGTTATCCATCATCATGCTGCCCGGGGTGGGTGTCGCATCCATCATCCCGGAATTGCCATTATCCATTGGCATATTGCCGTTGGATGTTGTGGCGGGCGCGCACGCCGATAGGATGAATGCCAGACTTGTAATCGCAAAAAACAGGATTTTCTTCATCACGGTTCCTCTGCAAAGTTGGAATAGGGGTTGAATATAAGGAATTCCCCTTGGCCAATCCAGCGCAATTTGACGTGGAAATGCGTAGGCAATTTTGCCTATGTCATATCAAACAGAGATTGCCGACTTAATATCCAATGCCGCCTTGATGGAGGCAACCAACCTTCTATCTGCCTGTTGGGATGGGTCATCGGCAATGGAAAAACGCGTCTGCCCGTCGCTTCCATGCAGGATCAAGGTTGCAGGTTCGGGGGTCTCCCCATAAATCATCATCACGACCATCTGGCAATCGCAGTCCGCTGTGCCGTGGTTTGGGCAGGGACAATCGTGTTGGGTATGCCGCGCCGTGTGCAGGTCAAAGGTTTGCAAAGCCCGCAAACCGCTCTGCGATAAATTTTTCTTCGCCGCCTGCAAAGCCATTTCGCAGGGCAGGTCAACAGTCAGGAAGGAAGGTGTGGTCATGGAACGCCTCTTTCATTGGTTGTCCTCCATTGTAGGCACATTTCTGCAATGTCTTGAGAGCCGCGTGGCGTATTCGGGGCTAGGCAATATTGCCTATCATCGTTTTCCGCCATCTGGCGCAAGACGCATGAAAACCCAGAGACTATGATGTGGGAAAAGGAGATTACGGAGTGCCGCATAATTTTCTAAACCCAGGTTTTGAATATCAGCCTACAAATGGATTTCAAAAATTTGGATCATCATACGATTGGCGGCAATGGTGAAGCGATATCTTATTCCACTGGTATCTTTCCTGCTCGGCTCGGTTTTTATTGCCGCGTTCTACTTCGGCATCCTCACCTGGGCGCAGGGTTGGGAGTATGCAACCTCGCAGTTTGCCCGCGACCGCGCCTATGTGATTCCGATCATCCTCGGCTTCGGAATTCAAACCGCGTTGTATTCCATTCTTCGTTTTCGGTTGTTCATTCCTGTAACCTCCACCGGACATTCAGGTGCGCTGACCCCCATAAAGGGGGTGATGAGCACAAGCGGCGGCACATCCGCCACGGCGATGGTCGCCTGTTGCATACATCATGTGACAGACGTATTACCCATTCTTGGATTAAGCGCTGCGGCGAGTTTCCTCACGCGTTATCAACGTCCCTTTATGCTGGTCGGACTTGGCATGAACTTGATCGGGATCGGCTTCATGCTCTTTGTGCTGTATCGTGAACGACAAAAACTTCAACCCGTCCCCCTGGAGACAAAATGAAACAACTCCTAATTCCCGCTCTTCTGATATTG
>CAYQOF010000342.1:0-2654 GCA_964419035.1 uncultured Anaerolinea sp.
AGGCGTGCCCTCAACTTTATAACACATAAAAGAAGAAGCCCACTATGACAAAATTCATTACACTCGAACAGATAGACCAGGCAGCGGATGCGGTCCGTTCGCGCACTTCCCATCGCCCGCGCGTTGGGATCATTCTCGGCTCGGGGCTGAACGCCCTGGCTGATTCCGTCCAAAAAGCGGATCTTATCCCATACAGCGACCTGCCCAACTGGCCCCTTTCAACAGTACACGGGCATGCAGGCAGGCTTGTGATCGGCGAACTGGAGGGACAGAGTGTGTTTGTAATGCAGGGACGCGTCCATTTCTATGAAGGGTACAGCATGTCGCAGATCACCCTGCCCGTGCGCGTCATGCAGAGACTGGAGATCGAAATGATGTTCGTGACCAACGCGGCGGGAGGCGTCAACCCCGATTTTACACCGGGCGACGTGATGCTCATCACCGATAACCTGAACCTGGTGGGTATGACGGGCGCAAACCCGTTGATGGGTCCGAACATTGACGAACTTGGTCCGCGTTTCCCGGATATGAGCCAGGCATACGACCGCGAACTGATGGCGATCGCGCGCAGGGCTGCATCCGAAAACAACATCGAACTGCGTGAAGGCGTATATTGTGGGTTGAGCGGACCATCTTTTGAGGGGCCCGCTGATTTGCGTTTCCTGCGCACGGCAGGCGCGGATGCTGTGGGCATGTCCACTGTCCCCGAGGTGATCGTGGCGCGTCACGGAGGTTTGCGCGTACTCGGGTTCTCGGGCATCAGCAACAAAGCCAATCTTGATGGCTCGACGGTCACCACGCACGAGGAAGTGATCGAAGCGGGCAGGATCATCACGCCAAAAATCGAAACGATCGTTCGCGGCGTATTGCGCTCACTGTAAGCACGGCGGCATGAGTTCCTTTTATCGCGCTCTGGCAACCTACGAGCCTCTGATCTACATCGCGCTGGCAATCGGAGGTTTGTTCATATTTCGCAGGATGTATCTCTCATGGCGCGAATGGCGGAACGCCGTCTTTGGGCTCGAACGGGAATTCGCGCTGCGCAGGCTGGGACAGGCAACCGGACTGGGAATACTTGTCCTCATTTTGTTGTTCGCCCAGTTTTACATCGTGACGTTCATCGCGCCGACCCTGCCCGCCGCCGGTGTATTGATCACCCCCACCCTGAGGCTGATCGCCGCGCCTGCCGTAACGCTATCCCCGGAAGATGCGACGCAAGCCGCGCTCTTTCCCGTCACGCAGCCTGTTCAAAGCGGAATGAGCGGATGTGAACCGGAACGGATCATGATCACCGAGCCCAGTTCGGGAAGCGAGATCAGGGGAACGGTCGTGTTGACCGGCACAGCCGATGTTCCCAATTTCGGTTTTTACAAGTACGAGTTCGCGCCGGCCGGGACAACCAACTGGGCGACGATCTCTGCCGGAGCCAGCCCCGTGCGCGAAGGCGAATTAGGCAAGTGGGACACGACCGCTCTCGCCAACGGCGATTATTTTTTGCAACTGGTCGTGATTGATAACGTTGGAGTGACTCTCGAACCTTGTGTGATCGCGGTGCGCGTGGTAAATCAATGACCCTGCCGCCCGGGTGAGACCAGAGCCTGCCCTCCCGAAAGAGCATCGGGACGATGTGAGCGAAGTCGAAGGGTTCAAGTCCATGGTGAAGGTAGTTGTAATCCCATTCACGGTTTCCTGCAAGCGTTGTCCTGAGCCGTCGCGTTGAGCCTGTCGAAACCTTGTCGAAGGGCGGTCGCCGAGTCCGTTGTAGAGGAGATTAACTCCGGGCCCGCGTTGCTAGTGTATAATTTCAAGCATGACCGAACGCGAATTTCTGATTTACCTTGACCCGGAAACCCGTTTGTGCCGTTACCGTCATTACCACGTTTCCAACGGCAAGGAGATCATCGAGTTTCGCATTCAACTTGAAGTGTTGGTTGACGAAGAATGGCATCCGGTCGTGCGCTACGATACGGCGCATGGCTTTCCCCATCGAGATATCCTTCACCCAAACGGCGAGCAAACCAAGGATTGGTTCGAGGGTTATTCCGTGGCAGAGGTGTTGACCATCGGTCAAAAGGACATCATGGACAATTGGCTCACGTACCGGGAGCGTTTTATCAAGGAGATGAACAAATGAACGAGTTTTACCGGGCAAAATTCAACGAATTATTCATGGAGTTCACGCGCTACCTCATCATACATCCAGATTTTGGCGAGGATATACCGAAAGGCGCAGAGGTCATTTTGTTGGATCGCCTTGACCCCGGATACACAAACTATATGTTGGAGAAAGCCCCCAGACAAGATGTGGTTTTCGTGGATGTCGGCAAACTCGCCCCGATCCGATCCAGGCTGAGAAAGCCGAAAATCATTTCACGCCCGCCTGCGATTGTCACAGGCTGACAAAAGACTCGCCCTAAAGAAGCTGCATGGGCGAGTCTTTTGTTTGTCGAACCCACTACATCCCATTCCTACAAACAATCAGCATCGCCATGTGGACACAACCCTGAATTACGCGAAACTCTATGATGAAACGGCGGCAAAACAGTTTCTCAACGCAAGTGCGCCAGGTCGCTCCTGTAATGCTTCCTGACGCTCGAATGCGGGCGAAGTGGCAGGCAAGCCAGTGTTCAAGTCCATCGTGAAGGTAGTTGTAA
>CAYQOF010000343.1:0-2653 GCA_964419035.1 uncultured Anaerolinea sp.
GCGCCGCGCGGCATCCCGCAGGTGGAAGTCACGTTCGATATTGACGCCAACGGCATCCTGAACGTCACCGCCAAGGACAAAGCCACGGGCAAGGAGCAGAAGGTCACGATCACTGCCTCTACGAACCTGAACAGGAACGATATTGACCGCATGGTGAATGAGGCGCGGCAGCACGAAGCGGAAGATCGCAAACGCCGCGAGTTGATTGACGCCAGGAACACCGCGGACAGCCTCGTGTATCAGACCGAAAAGGCATTGCGCGATCTGGGCGACAAGGTCCCATCCGCCGAACGCGGCGAGATTGAAACCAAGATCAACGATCTCAAGTCCGCCGCGCAGAGCGACGACATCAGCCGAATCCAGAAAGCCTCCGAGGCGGTGCAGCAAGCCTTCCACGCCTTGAGCCAGCAACTCTACGCACAAGGACAGCCCCAACCAGAAGCGCCGGGTGGTCCGTCAACACCTCCGCCAACTGATGGCGATGTGATTGATGGCGAAGTGAAGGAATAAGATTTCAATGAAAAAACGTCCCGAAGGTTCTCTTGGAGGGGTTTGGTGAATCCAATTCAACCTTCGAGACGCTTACACGAACAATAATAAAAAGATTAGACCCTGAAGAGCGTAAAATCCTTCAGGGTCTTTTGTTTTATAATCGTCCTCGTGCAAAACCGCCTGAATCGCAAATGGGCAATCCCCATTTCCCTCCTTATCCTTATCGGTCTCTACTACGTTCCGCCGATCCACGACCGCCTCGCGTGGCGGCTCGACTCGGCGCGTACGCAACTCCGTTACCTCGTCAAGCCGCCCGATGAAGCCGTCTTTTTACCGACCCAGCAATCGGAGATCGAACCGATCATCCGCGCGACGATGACCGCCGCGCAGACGGAATCCACGCCCAGGGCGACCTCCACGCCCGAGCCGGGTCCCACCGCCATACCGACGATCACCCCCACGCCCCTGCCTGCCACCGTTATGTTGGACGGGATCAAATACGAACACCAGCACGGGCGGCTCAACTATTGCGGACCCGCGAACTTCTCGATGGCGCTGACATTTTGGGGCTGGGACGGGAACCGTGACGTCATCGGCAGAGCCATCAAACCGGTGGATAAAGATAAAAACGTGATGCCTTATGAACTCCAGGATTACATTACGTACAACGTACCCGGCATGAGTTCCATCATCCGCAACGGCGGGGATATTGACCTGCTCAAGCGCCTGGTCTCAGCGGGTTTCCCCGTCATCGCCGAGAAGGGCATCTACGAACTCGACCTCAACGGCAAATACGGCTGGATGGGACATTATGCCTTCGTCACCGGATTTGATGAAACGAAGAAACTGATCATCTATCAGGATACCTATCAACCTCAGGGTTCGCCGCCGGGCGCGGACCGCAAGATCGAATACGAGACGTTTATCGAAGGCTGGCGCGCATTCAACTATGTGTTCATTGTTGTCTATCCAGTGGAAAGACAGAACGAAGTGTTGACTCTCCTCGGTCCGTACGCGGATGAAGAATGGGCAAACCAGCGCGCCCTCGAGATCGCACAGAACGAAGAACAGATCCTCACGGACATAGACCGCTTCTTCGCCTGGTTCAACGTGGGCACGAGTCACGTCGCGCTCTTCCAGTATTACGACGCCGCCGTCGCCTACGATTACGCGTTCTCGCTCTATGCCAATCTGGGCGCGAACGACACGATCCGCCCGTACCGCATGATATGGTATCAGACCGGTCCCTATAAAGCCTACTTCTACACCAACCGCTTCGCGGATGTGATCAACCTCGCGGACACCACACTGAACGATACGATCGCCGAACCCGTATTGGAGGAATCCCTCTACTGGCGCGGGCAGGCGTATTACATGGCGGGCAAGACCGACCTGGCTGTAAGAGATTACCGCGCCGCCCTCAAAGTCCACCCCAAGTGGATTCCTGCCACGCAGGCATTACAGGATCTGGGGTTGCAGCCGTGAGGCAGGACTCCAACGTCTCCTGACGTTGGATATGCTGTCTTGTAAATCCGAAGTCGGGAGACTTCGGACTCCGAGAACCATAAATTAAAGTGGTTATATGATGGTCTCGATGTGACGGCGAACGATCACCATCGCCTGCTCGACCGCCGGGGAATCATCTTCCAGAAAGGGGACAATCACCATGAATACGCCTTTCTTCTATCACTCTCGCTCCTTCTCGCCGTATGCATGTCCACGCCAGAGCGGCTCTGCAGATGACTTCGCTGGCAGGATTTGGAAGAAGACATCAGCGTGGAAGACCTGATTTTGGGCAAGCCTTCCGCCTTCATCCTTTCGGTTTTCCCCCGCGCCTGCCCTGCTCAGGGTTTGGCAATTTCCTTGACAAAAAATATTGACACTTGTATACTCTCAATCAATAAAGCCCGTGGTTAGTCCCACCAGCCGCTGGCTGGATGGAAAAAGGCTAACCACCATTATCACCCCAAGGAGTGCGAAAGCGCTCCTTGAATTTATTAATGGGAGGCACAAGTGAAAACTCACATCTTCATCGACTTCTGGAATCTTCAACTGTCCATCAATTCGGCGGCGACCTCTTCCTATCGGCTTGACTGGCAGAAAATATCTCCATGGCTGATCGCTCAAGCGTCGAATGCGGTGGGACGTGCTTTATCATTTG
>CAYQOF010000344.1:0-2650 GCA_964419035.1 uncultured Anaerolinea sp.
AAATCATTTCATGAAATTTTTCGCCATCGGGTCCGCTTTGCGATGGGGAATGAGATGCGCAATGTGCGGAAACGGCTCGCTCATGTGCGGTAAACTCGTCGCCAGCATGAACTGGTTTTGGAACTCGGGATCGGTCGGCAATTCAAAACGCTCGACCTTGCGCGTGATCGAATCAATTTCATTCCGCTTTTCCACATTCAGCAATGCAATGCGCGCGCCGTCGCCCGCTGCATTCCCGACTGCGTACACATTCTCCAATTCGCAATCGGGGATCAAGCCGATCAGCATCGCCTTTTCCTTGTCAATGTAACTGCCAAAACCGCCAGCCAGGATGATTTTATCAGGGCTTTGCAAATTACTGCGTTTCAATAAAGTGCGCGCTGCGGTGAAGAGCGCCGCCTTCGCCAGTTGGATCTGCCTCACGTCCTGTTGTGTGATGGGGATGTCGCGCCCGATGGACGTTTCCTCCGCCCAGGCAATGACGTACTCCCAGCCATTCTCTCCCTCCCGCACACGCTTCGACTCCAGCCCCTTCCTGAACCTGCCCCGAGAATCCACGATCCCAACCCGGAACAATTCCGCCACCGCATCAATGATGGCGGAGCCGCAAATCCCTTTGACGAGACCTTTGAACTCGGCATGGTCCGTGTTCCAGCCCTCGATGCCAATGACCTTGTATTTGGGTTCGAGGGTCGCTTCATCAATATGTACTCTTTCGATCGCGCCCGGCGCGGCGCGCATCCCATATTCCACGTGCGCGCCTTCGAGCGCGGGACCTGTCGGCGTGGAGGTGCAAACCAGCCGCTTGCGATTTCCCAAAACCAACTCCGCATTCGTGCCGACGTCAATCAACAGCCAGTTCTCGTCCTGCTTGTGCGGTTCTTCGGCAAGGATCATCGCGCTGGTGTCCGCTCCAACGAACGAAGCAATGGTGGGAAGGATGTGGATGTTTCCCGATGGATTGATCTGCAACCCCAGTTCACGCGCCTTGACATCCACCGATCCATGTATCGTCGGCACGAAGGGCGCAAGCCCCAGATCCTTCGGGTGCAGGTTCAACAGCAGATGGTGCATCGTGGAGTTGCCCACGATCACCATTTCCAGAATATCCTCAAATCTTATGTCATTGCGAGGGGCGCTCGTCCCCGAAGCAATCTCCTCTTCAACGGGTTCCTCCTGCTCAACGGGAGACTGCTTCGCCGCTTGCGCTCGCAGTGACATGTTTGCGGATTTCACCGCCTGCTTCAGCAATTTGTTCAGTGTGGAGACGATCGCCTTGTGCAACTTCTCCAACCCATCCTTGTGCTCGATCGTGTACTGAATGCGGGACATCACATCCTCGCCATACACGATCTGCGGATTCATCTCGGATTCAGCCGCGAGCAATTCCCCGGTCCTCAAATTGCACAAATACAATGCAACCGTCGTCGAGCCGATATCCACCGCTGCGCCGTAACTATCTTCGTGATAGCCGGGCTGAACAGCGACAGCTTCCTTGTCGTTCCAGACCGAAACTGTGACGTTCCATTTCGCCTCGCGCAATGTCTTCGACAGTGTCCGCAGGCAGGCGTAATCAACGGTCAACTCGTGCCAGCGTGGAAGTTTGGCATCGCTGCCGCGCACCAGCGCCATCGAAGTTTCGAGTCCCTTGGCGAGACGTTCCCAATCCGCGATCGGACGTTCCAGGTTCGGCGGCGTCATCGAGACGAGATATTTTCGGATGGCGGGTTTGATCTCGATCTTCCGTTCCCGCGCGCTCTTGCGGATGATCTGCTTGTTGCCGCGGCTTTCTTCGGGGACGTTGATCAGCGCGTCGCCCAATACTTTACACTGACATGACAAACGGACCTGCCCGATTTCCCAGCCCTTGCTTTTCAACAGGTTCGGTCTGCGCGCAAAGTACGCGGCTTCCTCGGTCGTAATGGGGGAGAGGTGATCGCGTTTGGAGTCGATGTTGTATTTCTCGAAGCGGCCCTCCTCGATCAGGACCAGGCACTTGCCGCAGGTGGCGTTCTCCGCGCAAATGGATTCGATCTCCACGCCAAGTTCACGCGCCGCGGCACGGACAGATGTGCCCTCTTCGATTTGTCCGCGGCGACCGGAGGGCTGGAGGATGATGGTGGGTTTATTGGTCATGTTTTATTCCGGATCGCCAGGAAAGTGAAGGGCGCGAGATCTTCCTTCCTCATTCGCCTTTCCTTTGTGTCCTTGGTGGTTAGATTGAATCCGTCTCCTGGCGCGGAATCTCCATTTTCGCGGACTCAGCCTCGAGCTCCGCGAGAACCGCTTCGGCGACCTCTTCGGGCGCGCCATCGCGTTCGATCCATTCGCCGCGTTTGTATTGATTCGCGTAGTCCGATGTTGAAGTCAATCCCTCCGCCATCGCGTACGCATCAATCTTGTTTTGAATTTTCTGTGACAGTTGCTTCTTCACCGTGCGTCCATCTCCTTCCACCGTGAAAGATTGCGGGATGTCGCGCCAATACGTCACTCGATACCTTGCCATGCTTGTTTCCTCATAAATTATATATAATTTGCAGTCGGGGATTGTACGTGAGGATGGGCTGTGGGTCAATGGAAAAATGGTTGCAGTTCATTTCCTCCACGCGGAACTTGGGAGAGAATTTGCATTTGGATGGGACTCGAGGGT
>CAYQOF010000345.1:0-2626 GCA_964419035.1 uncultured Anaerolinea sp.
GGTTAAGATAGGCGATCAGGGAGAATGAGATCAAGTACGGCACGGTGAATTGCAGGAAAGGTGCGGCATTGCTTACGAGGAGCAGGAGCGAGATTGCAAGAGGCAGGGTCGCAACGAAGGGTGTTTTTCTGGAGCGCATCAGCATAAAGAGCGGAATAAGAATTAGCGTGAGATCGTGAAAGTGAAGGTGGGGTACGACCAGCACAGCGAGCGTTGCTGTCAAGCTGATCAGGTATTCCTTTCGACCTTTTGTCCTGTGCCAGATAAAGACCAGCGCAAGGATCGTTGCTCCATAGATAACCCAGCCAATGGCGCGAATTGTGCCTGCCTCTGCCGAGGGGAATGTTCGCATCAGGAGTCCGATCAGGTTGAACATGACATTCTGCTTGATCCCATACCAGTCACCGCCCGCGCTGACGAGGATGACGTTGACGAATTCCTGTGTGCCTTGCACACCCAGGATCGCAAAACTGAAGAGGGCAAGAGCTCCTGAGCCGATGGCAAATCCCAGAAAGACCCTGTAATGCCTGAACAGCATGGGAAGAGCCAGCACCAAGGCAATATGAGGTCGCACAGTGGTCAGGCTCAGACCCAGCCCGGCGATCCATTCTTTGCCGGTCAGCAGTCCGTAGACCCAAATGGCTGTGCCGAGCAGGAGTATGCCGGTATCCTGTCCGTTCATCAGGCTGAAAAATAGGGGGAGGAAAAGCATAGCCCCAATGAAGGCAACCCGAATGGATGCGAAATCCATCCCTGATTGTTTCAGCGTCCGTCGGAGGATGGCGATGCCGATGGCGTAGATTATTACCATGAACATCGCCCACCTATGGAACGAAACGACGTAATCGGAAGTTACGATGATTTGCAGGATAGGTATGAGAAAGGGAAGATGATTGTATTGAAGCACCTGCTCCGGGGCAAGCGTAAAACCGACCTGTTCCTCTTCCACCTGGCGCTGTAATGCGATATCGTATACGCGGGACGCGCCTTCCTCCTGCGCGATCCGTCCGGCGGTGTAGAACGCAATGAAATCAGAGCCAGTCCGTTCGACCGGGTCATTGATCATTTGAATCCAAACTGCCGGATAAGAAACGAGGAGAGAAGCAATTCCGGCAACGACAAAGATGCGATGGAAGTTGGTTTTTTGCATGATGCCCCGTTAAGGTTCCCCTCTCAATATGACAGCGGTCTCGTCACGATAAATCTCCCGCCACCCTCGCTCGGACAACGCATCCTCCACCGGGTTTGCGGCGCGCAGGATCGCCCAGCCAATATCATATTTCTCGAAGATGTCCTCCCACCCCGGGCTGAGCGCGATGACCTGCTCGTATTCCCTCGTCAACGCTTCTCCGTAAATGTGCGTGTGACCGTCCATGAAGATCTGCTCCCGGGGCCATAACCGAAGAAGGATATAGCCGCCCCAGTCGAATTCGTTGAACATGCGCCCGTCCTGCGGATTCGATTCGAGCCAGTCCACCGCGCGGACCGGGAAGAATCGATCGTCGAAAACAATGCCCCTTCCTGCGGCATCCATGGCGATTCCCCTCTGGAATAGCATGGTTATCCCAAGAACCACGATGAGGATCCAAATCCATCCGTTCGCGGACGAGTTGGTTTGAGCGATCCTCGCTTCGAATTCTACGAGGCGGCTTTGCGGATGTTCCTCCCGAATCCATTCGGCGAAGGCTTTTGCCGTCACAGGCGCGGCGACGACGGCGAACAACGGGATCATCCTGCTCGTGTACAACGCCAGAAACGCAAAAGCAACTGCCAACAGGATGTGAGTCCAGCCGATATTTTTCGAGCGGGCGAAACCCGTCATCGTCAGGAGCAGGAGCGCCAGAAAGAGCCAGGTCTCCGGCAGGCGAAAATTCGCGGGTTGGTATTCGGTGATCTTTGAAGTGATGTATGAGTTGCTCCCCAATGAAATGATCGTTTCCCAAATGTGGATGCCGGAAGGAGAGAGAGGGGTGACCATCAGGGAGAACACTCCAGCCAACAGCATGGATTTCGTCCTTGATTCAGAGAACCAGGCTCGGGAAGGTTGATCGAGGAAACTTCCAGCCAGGTAAATTCCCCACAAGATGATTCCAAGCACAAACATGCCGTGCAGGTTCACCCAGACCAGCATGATCAACGGGAACAGCCACCATCTCACAGCATTGTTTCTTCCAACACGCTCAAGCAATATGATCCAGACCGCGGTCATTAGATAGGTGAAGATATGCGGACGTGGGAGGACATGGATCTGGCTTGCGCCCGCCGCCAACGCGGTGAAGAACAGCGATAAAAATAAACTGCGCGATTTGGTATGCGCCTCGAGAAAAACCACCATCCACACCAGCATGAGGATCAAGGCGGTCAATAAAACGACGCCGTTCAGGTCGAGCCATTCGTACACGCTTGCGAAAATGACCTGGGAAAGCCATTCATGTGGGATGGCGGGAAAGCCTGTTGTGCGGAACGAGAAAACGTCAATGGTGGGAACATGGCGGTCTTGCAGAATCAATTTTCCCACGAGCAAGTGACGCGGCAGGTCCCCGTCGAAATTCAGCAGACGGTGTCCACTTGCGGCAATCCCAAAGAAGAGGGCTGCGAAAAAAATGTGTTCGAGGCGCGGGAGGAA
>CAYQOF010000346.1:0-2607 GCA_964419035.1 uncultured Anaerolinea sp.
GGAATTCCCACCTGAAGCCATCCTACCGCCGCCGTTGAATTTTTCACGGAAATGTGATTGGCATGCTTCTTATGAAGTAATCACCACCAGTGTCCCATATCCGGGAGTATAGATGCGGTCTGGTTCATGCAGGGGGCGCGTCCAGCGAAATAACCATTTGGCGTCCTCGATGCGCATATTGACGCAGCCGCGGCTCATGGGCGTGCCGAAGTTGTCATGCCAGTAGGTGCCGTGGAAGGCATAACCTCCTTCGTGAAAAAAACACGTCCAGGGAACGCCAGGCAGTTCATAATCCTCCGGTCCTGCGAAGAGGTTTCCATTGCCCATGTGCTTGGAGGGGTACTTTGAGAGGATGCGAAATTCGCCAACGGGGGTTTTGGTCGGGAGGGCTTTGGGATCTGTGCGAACTGTGGCAATGCCCGATGAAATGGTCGTCTGGAAAACAGCCTGTTCGTATTCGTAGGCGGTCAAAACCTGCCTGCCAAGATTTACTTCGATGCGTTTTCGTTCGAGAGGAACATCGGGAGATATGGGCGACCATTCCTCGAACGGAATTGGGCGCAAATGGATTGCGGGGACGTGGTAAGGGAAACCGACCAGTTCATCGAAGATCCGATACCACAGCTCCCCATCTGGACCTTCGTCCATTCCATCAATCCAATGCACGGATCCGTAATACAGCCGCAGGTTGGGTTGCCAGCCATAGGTCTTGCTGTAACGCATTGCCTGAGTGTAAGGCACGGTCAACTCAGCCGCCTGCCGCGTTCCCTCAGGAAAGGTATCCAATGGCTGGCTGAAAATCGTCCTGACCTTTTGCAGCCGCCCGCGGTGCATGTACCCTCCCCAAACACGATACCAGATTGGATTGTATGTCGGCGCACCCGCGTCGACCTCCTTGTAGATGTTGACGAGTTCATCCCGGAAGTGCTGCCTTACGATCAAACTCTGATCGGTCGGTTCGCTATATACGCTGACAGATTGGGTCGCCACGCGCACCTGTTCCGCATCGTCGAACGATCCCGGTCCCGGCAGGAAGGGAGACAAAGCCAAGCCAGCCAAAGTCGAGGTGGTTAATCGGAGAAAATCGCGACGGGAAATTCGAGACATGGATGAATTCGCTCAAGGCAAATAGTCCAGCGGGTTGAGGAAAACGCCATTGTATAGAATGCGAAAGTCAAGGTGATCGCCGGTGGAGTTCCCCGTGCTTCCCGCCTCGGCGATCTGCTGTCCCTGAACAACGGTTTGTCCAACCGAGACCAGGTTGGCTTCGTTATGTCCGTATGTGGTTTTGTAGCCGTTTCCATGATCAATGATGATAAAGTAGCCATAACCGGTCTCGTCCCAGCCGGAGAAAACCACCGTGCCGCTGTCCGAGGCGAAGATAGGCTGGCGGAAATCGGTTGCCAGATCGAGACCGGGATGACCGCTCCAATATCCCTGCGAAAGGACGTAGCCGTTGACGGGCCATATAAAATACCCGCTTCCCAAATTCGGGATACTCCCGGAATAACCGCCTCGGACTCCGCCCTGGGCTGCCTCTGGCACCCGTGCCTCTGACCACACGATGGGGCTGGTTCCGTTGGGGACGATGATTTGCTGACCGGGTGTCAGTTGCGGAGGTTGCGTCAGATCGAAGTCGTTGCCGGGATATTCAAGGATTTCCTGCGCAGAGGCTCCATGCAGGCTTGCGAGCTCTTTGAGGGTCTCTCCCTCCCCGGCAATGTGCAAAACGCCATCCACTGGGAGAATCCTCAGCGTGTCGCCAGCCTTCAGACTGCCTGCCGCCGCGTTCAATTGGGAATTTCCCCACAGGATCGTCTCCGGCTTGAGATCGAACTTCTGCGCAATGGACCAGGGAGAATCGCCCCTTTTCACCACGTATTCCGTTACTTTATAACCGGGCCCCTCTGTCTGTGCGGTTTTCAATTGGATGTGGCGGGGAATGCTGTTCTTGTGTAATGAATCTGGAGGATTTGCGTTCAAAGGCGGCAATGAAGGTAGAGTGGTCGCCTCGGGTTGAAGCGTTGGAGCGGCAACGGTCTCGGCAGGTTGTACCGAAACCACAAAGATGGCGGATGCCACAGAGACAAGACTGCCAGCCAACAATAGAATGTTGAATATCCGTTTCATTTTTGTCTGTTCGATGATATTTCCTCGTATGCCGAATCGCCAACGCCAGTTTGCCGGACAATCCAATAAGCAAAATGGCGCACGAGGTTCACGTTGTCCTTGGGCTGTCAATTGATTAGGGTGCGTTTCACGTGTGCCTGCGGCACAGTGCAGGCATTTGAGTTGAAAAGATTAGGATCATGTGATTCTCGCGCAAATCTAAACTTCGGAATTTACTGGAGCATAAATCCCGAAGGCGTTGCGTCGAGTTGGTCGAGACGGATAGCATGATTGTAACGGACGACCGCTCTGGGGCCATAATCCCGAAGGCGTTGGACATGTTGCAGCGGAAAATGCCACCCCTGCGGGGTTATGGATGAACAACGTCATGATCTATAATCCGATCACCCCTTCGGGGTTGGGAATCATGGTTACAAATCGTTCCAACTCATTTGCGAAGTAACTGTGCCTTTCAGTTGAAACACGCCCAATTGATTT
>CAYQOF010000347.1:0-2599 GCA_964419035.1 uncultured Anaerolinea sp.
AAATCATTTGCTCGATTCCTCCCAGCCGGTTTCCTCGACCGCCATGAAAATATCCGTCGCGGAGATCAAACCGATCAGCGCGCCGCTTTCGTCCGCGATGGGCAGGTGGTGGATATGCTTTTCCTGCATGATGCGGGAACATTCCATCAGCGTCCAGTCGGGTTTGCCGGTGATGATGGGCCCGGACATGATCTCGCGCACGGTCGTCTCCGCGGGATTTCGGTCTGCCGCGACGATCTTGTCGCGGATGTCGGTCGTCGTCACGATCCCATACGCGGGATTCTTTTCCGATATATCCACCACCACGCTGTGGATCTTGCGGCGGCGCATCAGGGTGAGCGCGTATTTGACGCTCGAATCCGGGTCAACGACAACCACAGGGCTGGACATCCAATCACGGACAGTGTTGGGCATGGTCTCCTCCGATGAGTTTGCTCTCGGCGCCGTCCTCGGCGCTGAGCCTTCCGCCGAGGACGGCGGAAGGAGCGTATGGCTATTTTACAACCAATTCCACCGAATCCATGGCGAACAGGGAACCGTCCGCCTGGTTGAAATCCTGCACACGGATGCGGATCCGTGTTCCGGACAGGAAACTTCCCAACGGGATCATCTGCTCGAACGTCCCCGGCGCTCCGTGATCCGGCGCATTCACTGTGATGTGTCCCTCCGAAAGCAATACACCGCCAATGTCATAGATACTGTAGATCAGGTTGTTCTCGAACGGCGCGATCGTGACACTGCCCTTCAACAAAACGGAATTGAACGTTTCGGAGCCGCTCACGGGCGATTCGATGGTGATCGTGCGCGGTCTGCCATCGGGCGTAAATGTTGTGTGATCATTCAATGCCAGTTGATTGCCCGGAGTCAGGCGGTAATGCCGGGTCGTGCGCAACGTGGGGCAGCACGCCGGATCATCCGCATTGTGGACGGTGGCATCGAGGAAGATTTCGTTGTTCGCGATGGAGAGTTCATTCAAATACGGTCTATCGTCCACGATCGTGGAGGTCAGGAACTTGAGCCTCCCATTCACATCGGCATACACGACGAGAAAAACAAAGACACCCGTGCCGCCATAATTCTCCGCGATCAACGCGGCGACTTCATTTTGTCCATCGCCGTTCAAATCGCCCAGCGCGACAAAATCCGTGACGATCACTGAAACAAAATCCGCTCCGCCCGGCGCGCCCTGCTCGAATTTACCATCGGTCAATTGCACCACCCGCAAGGCATCCGTTGTGCCGAGTTGATATTGCGCGTTGCGAACTTGCAATGCATAATCAGGCGCGGGGCTGGGAGTCGCTTCAAGCGTTGGAGTCGCTTCGATCCCCTTGGGAGATGATATAACGGGAGCAGGCACCGGGGAGTCCGAAGCGAAACCACTGCACGAGGTCAAAAGCAGGCAGAGAATCAAAATCCATTTCATGGAATTATGGGAAACCATGTCGCGCCTCCATCATGGGTTCGATAGAGCGTACGGCGGTTTGTCTGATCGAGCGTAATGACCCAGCCTGAATTCAGATTGACGAAATCCATCATCGCAAACGTGTCGCCGAATTTCACGTCCGGCGGGAGGATGCGCCACGTGCGCGCCGCGTCACGCGTGACGTAGAACTGCCCGCCATTATAAATGACCGCCTCCTCCGCTGACAGAAAATCCACGGAACCGCCGCCGGGGATGGACGTGGGCGTGAGCGACCATGTGTTGCCGCCATCGCCGCTGACGTACAACGCGGTCTGTGCAGACGCGCCGCTCATACGCACCGCCGCGAACCCAACCGAGGAGGAGACGAATTGCATGTGACCGGGGTCAATCGCCAATTCGTAATTTTCCGCGCCTTCCGCCAAAGGCAGGGACGTGACCGGAGACCAGTTCGCTCCGCCATCGTCGGTGCGATGCAGGTAGATCGTGCCGGAGGAATAGACCACACCATAAACAAAGGCGGTTTGCATGTTCACCGGCGCAATGCCGCTCTTGAGCCCGCCAAGCGGAAGTGAATCGCCTGCGTTCGAGAGATTGGGATCGTTGGTGTATTTTTGAGTCCAGTTCACACCGCCATCGTCTGTTTGAAATATCGAGACCGCGTTCGAGCCCGCCCCCACGCCCAAATCGGCAAGCGCCCACCCGTTATTTGCATCGAGAAACCGGATGTCAACGCCGCTGAAAGGTACGGCATATTTCGTCCATGTCATGCCGCCATCGGTTGTGCGGTGGAGCGCCCCGTCATGGAAATCTTCGAAATTGGGAACCTGTATCCAGACATGAAGGTTATCAAAGACAACAAGATCAACGCTGTAGCCGGTCTCTGCGACCTGCGGCGGCGTGACGTTGTACCACGTGATGCCCCCGTCGTTCGTGCGGACGATCTGCGTCTCGGTCACGCCCCAGCCATCCAATTCGTTGAGGAAACGGACCTCGACCAGCGGCGGCGATTCGACCAGCGGCGCGTTAATTTCGGGAGAGTATGGAGCAGGCGTGATTTCAGCAGGCTGCGAGGGAGTAACAGCGCAGGCTGTGATCAAGAATACGAGTAAAAGAAAGGGAAAGGTTCGTTTCATGCATCTCCTTGTAGAGTCAAAGGTCGCAGGTCAAAGGTCAGAG
>CAYQOF010000348.1:0-2581 GCA_964419035.1 uncultured Anaerolinea sp.
GGAGTCCCTGCCTCGGGCTTTGTGAGCAGGCACCCGCAGTCTGGACCATGGATGGAGATCAATGGACGATCGGGGACGGCACCGAACATCTCGAACGTCCGCACTCCATGATCTACGGTTCGCTCCGCCTGCTGACAGCCAATGGCGGAAATGGGACAACGTCCCTTTCAGAGTACGGGAGCTATGCCGGGCTTGCTAGGGCAATGGAAATGGGACCCGAAGCGGTGATCGCCGAGATCAAAGCCAGCGGCCTCGTCGGGCGTGGCGGCGCGGCGTTCCCAACCGGCATCAAATGGGAGGGCGCGGCAAAAGCCGAGGACGCGCTGAAATACATCGTCTGCAACGCGGACGAATCCGAGCCTGGCACGTTCAAGGATCGCGTTCTGCTGATTGACGATCCGCATAAGACCATCGAAGGCATGTGCATCGCCGCGCACGCCATCGGCGCAAGCAGGGGTTACATTTACATCCGCGCAGAATATCCCTACATCATCCCTGTGTTGGAGAACGCGTTGAATGAAGCGAGGGACGCGGGGTATTTGGGAAATGATTTTGACATCGAAATCCGCGTCGGCGCTGGCGCCTACATCTGTGGCGAGGAGACCGCGCTGTTCGAATCGATCGAGGGCAAACGCGGTTTTCCGCGGGTCAAGCCGCCTTTTCCGACCACGCACGGGCTGTTCGGCAAGCCGACTGTCATCAACAACGTGGAGACCATGTTCAACGTGCCGTTCATTATTAAGCAGGGAGCGGTGGAATACCGCAAGATCGGCACGGAGAAATCCCCCGGCCCGAAACTGTTCTGCGTTTCGGGTGATGTGAATCTGCCCGGCGTGTATGAGGTCCCTTTCGGCGTCACCCTGCGCGAATTGCTGGAGATGGCAGGCGGCGTTGCTGGCGGCAAAAAACTGGGATCCATTCTGTTTGGCGGCGCCGCGGGCGCGTTTGCCACGCCCGATCAACTCGATGTGAAGTTGACCTTCGAAGACTTGCGGGCGGCCGGTTTGCCGCTTGGCTCGGGTGTTGTCATGGTGTTCGACGAGACGCGGGACATGCGGCAGACGCTCAGGAAACTGGGTCGCTTCTTCGCGCATGAGTCATGCGGCAAGTGCTATCCATGCCAGATGGGTACGCAAAGGCAGAAGGAAATCCTGGATCGTATCGCCGATGGTGAAATGCGGGAAGGCGACTTCGACCGCCTGCAGGATGTCGGCTGGACGATGACGGACGCGAGTCTGTGCGGCTTGGGTCAGACAGCCGCGAGCGCGGTGCTGTCGGCGATGAAGTTGTGGCCCGAACTTTTTGTTGAAGGTCAAAGGTCAAAAGTCGAAGGTCAATAAGACGTTTGACGTTCGACTTTTGACCCATAAGGTGAATTATGGCTTTTACATTGGTAATGGATGGCAAAGAACTGACAGTAGACGAAGGCAAGACCTTGCTCGATGCCGCGCGTGAGAATGGGATTGACATTCCCACCATCTGCTTCCACGAAGCGACGACGGCGAATGGGCTGTGCCGCATGTGCGTTGTCGAGGTCGAAGGGTGGAGGTTGCTTCAGCCGGCGTGCATTGTCCAGGCGGGAGCAGGCATGAAGGTCCAGGCTCGAAGCGAGAAGGTCGTCCGTGCGCGAAGGACCATCCTGGAGATGCTGGCGTCCACGATGGATCTGTCTGATTCACCCGAGATCCTGGCGATGATGGGTGAATATAGCGCAAGGGCGGAACGCTTCCCAGATGCCGAGCGGCGTGAGTCGGAAGTCAAAGACGACAACCCGATGTATGTCCGCGATTACTCGAAATGCCTGTTATGTTGGCGCTGTGTGCAGGTCTGCGCGGATGATGCGCAGTACACGTACGCGATCAACTTCGAAGGTCGAGGCTACGAGACGCAGATTGGCACATTCTTCGATAAGCCCATCCCTGAAACGACCTGCGTGCTGTGCGGTCAATGCGTGGCAGTGTGTCCCACGGGAGCGCTCAAACCGAAACGACAATATTTACTGGAACAAGGCGTCAGCGCGGATGAAATTAGTGTGATGAATACGGGAAGGAAGAGAAGAAGAGAGAAGTAATAAGATTGCTCCAGCCGCCGTCCCCGGCGGCGAGGACGCCGCCTAGAACGTTGCGGAAGAACAAACCACTGAGACACGGAGACACAGAGTCCTTAAATCTCCGTGACTCAGTGTCTCCGTGGTTCAAAGATGTGAGGTTGGTCGAGTAGGGCGAAGCCCATATCGAGACCAACAGATAACAAGAGTACTTTTGGTTAGTGGTGGTTTCGATACGGACGAGAAAATCACTCGTCCTTCAAATCTAATGCTCCAGCCGCCGTCCCCGGCGGCGAGGACGCCGCCTGGAGCGGAATATTGAGGTATCTTTATGGTTGCTGAAGTTCAACTGAATCCGAATCGAGTTGTGGAAGATAAAGTCGTCACGACAACTTGTTCTTATTGTGGAGTAGGGTGTAATTTGGAACTCCACGTCAAAGATGACTTTATCTTCAAAGTCACATCGCCGTTTGACTCGCCTGTTAACCATGGAAATCTGTGCGTGAAGGGACGTTTTGGCTACGATTACATTTA
>CAYQOF010000349.1:0-2537 GCA_964419035.1 uncultured Anaerolinea sp.
ATCGAACCCCACATGGGCATGCCTGTCCCCATGCCGCCGCGCAGGATTTTTCCCTGCAATAAGGCAGGGCTTGCACCAAGCATCCGCTTTGAGTCAGTAAAGTCAACGGGTGTTTGCATCACCATATCCATTGCGCCTTCCATCGTTTGCATGGAGGCTTCGCCTGCTATCGCAAGGTCGTCGGCAAAGACACCGTCTCCTGCGCCGTTTTCTCCGTGACAGGCAGCGCAGTTTTGGGCGTAGAGTTGTTGTCCGTTTGCAAGGGATTCTTTTGTTGTGTTCGATTGCCAAAGGTAAGCGACCACATCCCAGCGCTGGGATTCAGAGAGGGATGTGTTGGATAAGTCGCTAAAGACCTGATAGGGAGAATTGGAACGATAGTAATTGGGGGATTGGTCTAAAGGTAAATTGTTCACAAGTTGCTGACCATTGATGACAGATGGTTTTTCGTTTGGAACGATGGGAGATTCGTGCGGAGCGTCAATGTCGAGGTCGAGGGAAACGTATAATGGAACAGAAACAGGCTCGTCCTGAGTTTGATCGAAGGATTCGGGGGAGGTCGAGGCGCCTGTCACTTCGATGGTGCCGCGCATCCGCCAGTGATTGAGTCCGCACCAACGTGTGCAGTAGAAGGTATAAATCCCAGGCTTGTTGAAGTTCAATGTGATGTCAGTGACCTTGCCGGGGAGGATGTCCACACTTTGCATATCCATCTGACCGACTGCGAAGCCATGCACCACATCGTCGGAGATGAATTTCAAATGGAGCGGCTTTCCAACTTCCGCTTGAATGACGTCAGGATTCCATCCGCCATCATCTGCCATCTGAGCATGAATTAGCGGCGTGCTCTGCCAGAAGTACAATGGCGCGCCCACCGCAAGGACGATTCCTATGATGACCAAAGTGCGTGAGAGAATTTCTGATCGTCTCATAACAGTAACCAAAGCATGATGGAGGTGGCAGTGAAACAATAAACAATGACGGGATTTGCAGACACCCCCGCCTCTTTCGCGGACCTTTGAGCTGTGCGCGCCGACCAGGCCAATCCTCCAACCAGAGCCAGTGTCTGCGCGGGCGCGAGAATCGTCGTAAGCATGGGCTGCCATGCGACATTGGCTGTGCCAAAAAGATTCCAGCCGAGCCCCAACGGATCAGAAAGCGCCGCAAGAATGTATGAAGCATTCGTCAGAACGAAGGATAAACTGAACGCGACCCAAAACATCAAACCAAGCGGGATGAGGGCGGTGGAAAGTGATGCGAATCTTTGTTTAAGTGGAAGGGTATTTTTTGCGGTTTGAATGCCAAGCGTGAATAAGCCAGGCAGAACCACGAAAATGATCGCAAGGAAAACGATGGCATAAACGAACCATGTGATTGAGCCTACGTTGTATGCCGCGTCTTTGAGCGCACCCCACGGACTTAGCAGGACACCCGCATAGATCATCGCCGAGCCGAGCATGATGAAGGCTTTGAAGGCTTCGTCCATGCGGGCGGAGGGTTTGGCGAGATCGGCGGAGAATGGACGCAAGTTGATCGCGATATTATCGTGCGGACAGGTGCGGATACATTCCATGCACAAGCCGCAGTAGGTGTTTCTGGTCAAGCCGCCAGGGAAGACATCCCACGGACAACCATAACCGTTTTCATTACCGTTGTAGCAAGGCTTGCCTTCACACCGCACACAAACTTGTTTGTCCTTGATACGCAATTCGATGGGTGCAGTTTGGGAATACAGACCGATAAATCCGCCGACGGGACAGAGATAACGGCAAAAGGCGCGACGCTCAAAAATGGTACTCAGCCCAATGGCGGCAACGAGCATCGCTGTCAATACTATTCCAGTGATGTTCGGGGTCGTGAGCAGAACGCTGCTGAAGAGAGCCAGAAGGAGAAATGAAATATTCTGTAACCAGATATTGCGGAACATCTTTGGCACGCGGAGATTGAGCCATTTGGTCTCGGTACGGCGGCGGTGGTCGAGTAGGACAGAGTCCGCATCGGTACCCCGCCGCCTACTCGACCAACGATTTCCATGAGGACCCAGCACTGCGCCGCGCTGTAACCATTCCCCAGGCAATGGGATCGGGCAGACCGCGCACCATCCCCGCCCGAAGAAGGGAACGGCGACAAGGATCAGGATTGCCCACCACGCGATCCACACGAAGACAATGCTAAAGTTATGACTCCCGACAGGCGTTCCGACGAGTCCCGCAAGGATGGCAAAGATGTATCCGATCAGCATCACGATGAAGACTGCCAATTGCGGATAACGGCTTTTGAGAGCGCTCTTTATAAAGGGGGTGTTGGTAAGTTCGATCTTTGCCATGATGATGTTATGCTTTTTGTTTTACGGATAAAGTCACGCCAAGCACAGCCAGCGCCGCCAAACCGATGGAGCGATAGAGCCAGTTGTTTGTGCCGACAGTCAACTTGCCAATCATGAATGGATGCATGGCTCCGCAGGTGACATTACATCGAAAACGGAAGGAGCCTGGCTTGTCGGCGGTGAAGGTCAGGGTTGCGGATTGACCTGGGTC
>CAYQOF010000350.1:0-2524 GCA_964419035.1 uncultured Anaerolinea sp.
GGATCGAGTTTCTTCCTGTCGTAGTAGCGATAACCGACGAAGATGCCTTCGCCATATCTGACTTTGCCGTTCTCGCCGGGATAGTTGATGTGCGCGGGGTTGTCCTCCAGGCGGACGGGGAATGTGGTCGGCAGTTTACCCGAGGGATTGACATCACCGAACAAAACATCCGCCAGCGCGTTGCCCTGTTCCTGACTGTCGTACCAGAGTTGAATTATCGCAGGGACTTTATCAATCCACGGCATTTCCACCGCGGAACCAACATTCAGGACCACGATTGTGTTCCTGTTGGCTTTGACAACCCGCTCGATCAACTCATTCTGCGAACCGGGCAGTATCATGTCGGCGCGGTCGAAGCCCTCGGATTCCCATTCGTGGTTCAAGCCTGCGACCAGAACAACGACATCCGACTGTTTCGCGAGTTTTACGGCTTCGGCGATCATGTCTTTGGCGGGAGGCGGCTGGTGACCGATGTGAACAGAGCGGAAATCCACTTTGCTTTCAAATGAATATTCCAGTTTCAGCGCGCAGGGTTTTCCGCCTTCGAGTTCAATGTCAGTCGTGATCTGTTTTCCCATCAACGACTCGGAGGAATGATCGAGCAAAACGCTGCCGTCAAGATATAGTTTGCAAAAGCCAACAGCGCTCAAGGCGAGTTTGTGTGAACCCGATTCTTTTGGCGTAAAGAATCCCTCCACCCGCATCGAGAATGATTCCCGGTTTACATTTGGAACGGAGTTGTCGAACCAGTCGAAATGCGTCTGCGTCGTCACGGTCGTGTAAACAGGATCGCCGGAAAGCCCGGTCCCGTTGAACAGGCTGAGGCTGAGCCCGACGCGTCCGTCGGCGGTGGATAGCGTCTCGGGAGCGAGAGCAGGCAGGTTCTTGTAGATGAAGCAGCCGGGAGCGGTGTCCACCCGAATCTTCCCGTCAGCCCGCTTCTTGATCCCATCGAACGGCGAGACCGCGTAATGCGGCACAAATCCAGACGAACTGCCGCCGCCAAAGATCTGCGCGCTTGCGGCATACGGACCGATGATCGCGATGGACCTTACGGATTTTTTCAGCGGAAGCACATCCTCGTTTTTCAGCAAAACGATCGCTTCACGCGCCGCCTCACGGATGATCCTGCGGTGCCCGGGTTTGTCCTCTGCGCGTTCGGGGGGACGATTCGGATTCTCGAACAGCCCCGCCTTTTCGATGACCCGCAGCAGGCGCCTGACCTTGTCGTTCAGACTACGCTCGGGGAGGCTCCCGTTATCGAGAGCCTTCTTTACCGCCTCGGCAGACATCCAGCGCGCAGGACCGGGAAATTCGATATCCAATCCGCCCGCAGGGACGCCTTCATCGTACGTCCCAAACCAATCGGACATGACAATGCCATCGTAATTCCATTCGCCCTTGAGGATGTCCCTGAGCGTGTGATCGTTCTGGCAGGCATACACACCGTTGACGCGATTGTATGCAGACATCACCGCCCACGGCTTGGAATTGTGGATGGCGATGCGGAACGGTTCGAGATAGATCTCGCGCAGGGTGCGTTCGTCAATTTCCGAACTTATGGTGTTGCGCTCGAATTCCTGATCATTGGCAACAAAGTGCTTGATGCACGCGCCGACGCCTTTTTCCTGCAAGCCTTTGATGTAGGACGAAGCGATCATGCCGCTGAGATATGGGTCTTCTGAAAAACATTCGAAGTTCCGTCCCGCAATCGGCGTGCGGTGGATGTTGACCGTCGGCGCGAGCAGGATGTTCCCGTTCTTGGCTTTGATCTCGTCCGCCAGCACATTGCCGATCTTCTCCACGATTTTGGGATTCCACGTTGCTCCAAGCGCGATGCCGACCGGCGTCGCGGCAGAAGTTGGTGACATCTTGCTCCACACCCCGCGCACACCGTTGGGTCCGTCCGCGACGTGAAAGAAGGGAATCTTCAAGCGCGGGACAGGCGCGCTGAACCACAAGTCCGAGGCGGCGAGCATGGAGATCTTTTCTTCGCGGGTCATTTGGGCGAGGAGTTCGTCTATTCGGGACATGGAGGTTCCTGTGTGAAAAGTGGAAAGTGGAAAGTGAGGGGAGTTGACGATGGATGCGGTTGGCTGACCGCAGACCGCGGCAATCACAGATCTGCGAAGGTGATCAATTCAATGTTATTCGCAGTGATCGCTTCCTTCACTGCTATATCGGTCAGTATCTTCAATTCTCTTTCGCGCTGGAAATTGTAGGTGGATTCCTCTGCAAAGGCTTCATCCACGTAGCCCGGATGGCACATGAGTTCGCTGGTGCCGTCCCCAAGTTTGTCGAGGATGTCGAGGAAGGTTTCCCGGGTCGCGCCTTCATCATAAAAATCAACAAAGAAGGTATCGGGATGGAGCGGTTTGAATTCCTGAATCAGGGCGGGTGCGTGTTTGCTCGTTTCCTCGATCTCGCGTGAAACATCCGTGAACGGATAGCGGATGGCGCAATCGTATTCCTTCGCCAGTTCGAGCATGGCGCGGAAGAGTTCGGGTGAGAAATAGGAGGAATG
>CAYQOF010000351.1:0-2508 GCA_964419035.1 uncultured Anaerolinea sp.
GTCCATAGTTCCATCAACTCGCCGCGCAGGGATTCGGCGCTCAACACATCCAAGGCGGAGAAAGGCTCATCCAGGCAAAGCAATTCAGGCTCCACCGCCATCGCCCGCGCAAAGCCCACTTTTTGGCGCATCCCACCCGAAAGTTCACGGGGGTAGGCGGTTTCGAATCCGTCCAACCCGACGCGGTCAATCAGATCGAGCGAGCGCGGCGTGCGTGCTTCGGATGGGATGTCGCGCGCCTTCAATGCCAAATCCACGTTTTCGAAAACGGTCAACCAGGGGAACAAGGCAAACGTTTGAAAGACGATGGTCGCGTGCGGGTTGACTCCGCGTAATGGCTGATCGCGGTACAACACGCTGCCTTCAGAGGGTTTTTGCAAACCCGTGATGATGCGAAGCAGGGTGCTTTTGCCGCAGCCTGATGGTCCAAGCAGGGCGATGAATTCACCTTCGAACAAAGTCAGATTTACATCTTGTACAGCCGTAAAGCGTTTCGATCCGCTGGTATAAATTTGCTGAACATGGCGCAGTTTGAGCAATGCGTTATTTGTGTTATTCGTTGCCATAAGAATTACTCCATGCGATATTTTTCTTCGGCGGTCTTATACAGCCGCCGCCAGAACAGACGGTTGACCAGCACGACGGTCACGATCATGCTCAAGGTGGAAGCCAATAGCAGGGGATAGTCACCCCTTGCGGTTGCCTGTGAAATGAGCGAACCGATGCCCGTGGCGAACAACGTCTGCCCGCCAAAGTGAACATACTCCGCCACGATGCTGGCGTTCCATGCGCCGCCGCTGGCTGTGATGGCACCCGTAATGATGTACGGGAAGAGCGCGGGCAGGATTAATGTGCGCCACCTTTCCCACCGTGAGAGTTGCAGTAAAGCCGATGTATATTTCAAATCCTGCGGGATGGCGCTTGCGCCCGCAATGATATTGAAGAGCAAATACCATTGTGTTCCCATCAACATCAGAAAAATGGCGGCAATGTTCAATCCGCCTGCCATGTTGATGAAGAACAACAGCAGGATAGGGAAGATGGCGGTCGCAGGCACCGCGGCTGTCACTTGGACGATGGGCTGCAGAAATGTGGCGATACGGCGATTCGTCCCTATGGCGACGCCAATGGGAATCGTCCAGGACAAGGCAATGACCAAAGAGACACTCACGCGCAAAAAGGTGGCGAGTACGCCAACTCCAATTTGTCCCCATTGAGTTTGCGGGATTGAAACCAACATGAGCGCGGCGCGGTAGCCTCCATAGGCTAGTGCAACACCGATCAAAACATAAAACAGGACTAACTTCCAATCGAGTTTTTCATCCCCGTTTCCAGTCTCTGCTTTCATCGGCGCGCGGCGGATCATCCAATGATCGAAACGCTCGGTTAGTGTGCCGAGGATGGAACGCGTCCAGAGGAACAATCGCGAGGTATGGATCAAATCATAGAACCAAGATGTTGGCGGCTGGTCGCTTTCCACCATTTCCACTTTGAAGCGGTCTGACCATGCCAGCAGCGGACGCCAGACAAATTGGTCGAGAGCGACAATCGTCAGAATCAACGCCGTCAGTCCATAGGCAATCGAACGGAAATCTCCCTGATTGGCGGCTTCCTGAAGATATGCGCCCAGACCAGGCAAACGGAAATCCTTTGAGCCGACTGTGAATATTTCTGAAGCCATCAGGAAAAACCAACCGCCTGCCCACGACATGACACTGTTCCAGATCAGACCGATCATACCGAAGGGGAGTTCGAGCCGCTTGAAACGGAGCCAGGTGTTCAGGCGAAAGATCGCACTCGCCTCCCGCAATTCCTTGGGTTGAGTTGTCAGCGACTGATACCAGCCGAAGGTCATGTTCCATGCCTGACTGGTGAAGATCAACACCACAGCCGCCAATTCCGCCGCGATACGTTGGGGCAGGAGGGTGCTCAATCCCAACAGCACAATCGGCAGAAAGGAAAGAATGGGGACGCTTTGCAAGACATCCAGCAGGGGCATGAGGACAATCTCGGCACGGCGGTTATAAGCCGCAGTTCGCCCATAGGTGAGCGTGAATAAGAGCGAGAGAATGTATGCCGCCAGCATCCGTCCCACCGAGAGCAGGGTGTACCACGGCAGGGCAGACGGTTTGAGCGAAATTTGCGGACCTTTGATAACGGGCGGCGAATCGAAAGCCAGCCGTGCGCCTCCATAGAGGAGCACAGCCATCAACAAAATGACGATCACATCTCCCCAGGTGAAGGATCGTTCCAGGCGTTTTTTGGGTGGCACTGCCGTGTTTTGCAGCAATCCCATAATCACCTCCAAAATAAAATGCCCCGCACCAGTTGGAGCACAGGGCAGGAGATGACATTGCTCAGGCAGGGCTAGTTCAGCCCAAATACCAACTGGCTGGGATTTCTATGATCAGGTTCAGATAACGGAATCGGGTCCATAGTCGGTGCGACTATACTCCCGTGAAGCGGGATGTGTCAAGAGAATTGATTTGCTTTTTTGCAAAACAAACC
>CAYQOF010000352.1:0-2507 GCA_964419035.1 uncultured Anaerolinea sp.
ACATCAATCGTAAATTGCACATCGTCCTGATAACCGTCTTTGGAAATGTAGACGCGCAACCACCAGTTTCCCGCGTAGGGGAATTGTTCCCACGCCATCAACATTCCGCTTCCATCCGACATTTGCATGGCTGTTCCAAATCCCACTGGCTGATCATTGCCTTCAAGACCGTACTCATAGGAAAACGAATCGGGCATAAAAGTGACGTTGTTTGAATTCATCAGCATGAAATTCAAGCCCACCGTTCCTGTCGGCAGCGCGGGGTATGGATCCGTCTGAAGCTGGACCCTGACGAATCCATACGGACCCATGTCTGCCATTGCCTCACGGGATGGGTTGCGCGCCAGTTCAGCTTTTGTCGAAGATATCAGCAAGGCGATCAAACCAGCCGCCATCAGGACATAGATGATCCATTCGTATCGTATCCGTCTGGTATTGGACATAATTCAAATCCTCTAAATGGTTTCCAAATACATCCACCTTCTTATCCAATAAAAACCAACCCCCATCACCCCCAGCGCAAACAACTGCGCCTCGCGAAAACCGCCAGGCAGGAAAACACTGTCGCCGCGAAAGGCTTCGAGAAAGAGTCTGGAGGCGGAGGAAAGTACGACCACCAGCAGAAAGTTCAATCCCGCACCCTCTGGCTTTGGAAATCTCCCAAGAGCCACGGTGAAGACCGTCAAGGCGATGAGCGTTTCATAGAATTGCGAAGGATGGCGGTAGTCATTCCACAAGCGGATCGCCCAGGGAACATTCGCGGGCGCACCATAAGCATCGCCGCTCAGGATGTGGGCGAGTCCCACAAAAGCCATGAACAATGCCAGCCCGGGCGCAATGGAATCAAGCGTGGGGCGGAGAGACAGTTCCTTGCGCTGGATGAAGATCAGGAACACGATCAAGCCGACGACAAATCCGAGGGATGGCGAAAGCGTGGTCGGAGACAGCGACAGCAGGCTGAGCGGATTCGACAAGTATAAGGAAGGAAATTCCAGCGCATACCCCAGGCGCGCACCAATCAATCCACCCAGCAGGCTGTAGAGGATTATGTTGCTGATGACCGACGAGTCGAGGCTCGACCTTTTCGCTTCGCGCTCGACCAATGACATGCCGATCCACAGTCCGACCAGCAAAGCCAGCAGGGGCATTTGAATCAGAAAGGGTCCGAGTCGCAGGAGCGGAAACATTTATGGGACCTCTCTCAACAGCGCTTCGATTTTGGACCGAATGAAGGTTTCGCTCATCGGCCCCCCGACCACCACCGTGCGGATGATCCCCTCGCGATTGATAAAGAACGTCGTCGGCAGACCCTGGATTTGATACAGGAAGCCGACGCCTCCATCGCGATCCAGCGGGATGGGATACGTCAATTCAAATTCCTGAACGAAAGATTCCACGTCCCTCAGGGAATCCTGATCCGTCAAATTCACACCAAGGATGACCACGCCTGAGTCTTTATATTGCTCGTAAGTTTTCTCCAGAGCAGGGGTTTCCGCGCGGCAGGGTAGGCACCACGTTGCCCAAAAATTGACCACGACGATCTTGCCGCGCAGGTCGGAGAGTTTTATCTGTTCGCCCTGCAAAGTATCCAGCGAAAAATCTGGCGCGAGAAATCCCTGGCGCGGACTCGGCGGAGATGATAAGGGAACGCCGACCGCCGATGGGACGCGCGAAATCACCGTCCACACGATCGCGGCGGCGAGACTCGCTGCCATAAGAATTTCCCATCGCCTCTTTCTGGACAAGAGGCTTGATTCCGTCATGTCAACCTTCTCCAGTCCCGGGCATTATTTCAGGAACCCATCAATGGTCTGTTTGAAGATATCGAAGGGCTGCGCCCCGATCACAGGTTGACCGTTGATCAGGAACGTCGGCGTACTGCGGACGCCAATGGACGAAGCCATACTGCTCTCATCCCGGATCAATTGGGCATATTTTCCTGTATCAAGACACTCATTGAATGTCTTTGTGTCCAGTCCGAGTTCCTCGGCAAACTTCTTTAATCTATCCTTGTTGAACGTTCCCTGGTTTTCGCCGGATTGGCTGTCGTAGAGTTTGTCGTGAAATTCCCAGAATTTATCCTGATCTGCCGCGCATTCGGAGGCTTCCGCCGCCCAGTTCGATTCGGGTCCCAGAAACGCGAAATGGAAATATCCCAAACGAACCTTGCCGCTCTGTATGTATTGTTCCTCAATCAGCGGTTCCGTCTGCGTGAAGAACCGCCCGCAATATGGACACTGGAAATCGGCAAACTCCACGATGGTTACTGGCGCATCGGGATCGCCCCTGAAATGCCTTGTTTGGGCAACCACCGTTTCCATCAATTGTGCTTGAGCCGCAGAATTATCCTGAGTTGGAATCACAATTGGTGAGCCGGAATTCGCGGAGGTTTGGGGTTGAGTCTGGTTTGGCAGGAGCGGGCGCACGTAGTACCCAACCAACAGACCGATGACCAACATTACCGCGCCTGCAATCGGCGTTGCCCACGACTGGATCGTGATCGTCAA
>CAYQOF010000353.1:0-1065 GCA_964419035.1 uncultured Anaerolinea sp.
GCGTGTGCGCTGTTCGTCGAAGGTAAAGCGGATGACCACGCCCTTGCGCTCCTTCTCGCGCGCCACGAACGCATCCCGCCCGATGAACCACGGCTTGTACGTCTTCACGTACGAACCAAATCCGCCTTCGGCAACGCCCAGATCGCTCCCCGCTGGTTGAGTAGCCTCGTGCGCCGCACTGAGTTTATCGAAGCGCTCGTCGGGGCGTATCGAAACCAGCGGCGTATCGAAACCACCTTTGCCCGACCCCAATCCCATCTCGTGACCATACAATGGCAATCCCGCTTCCGTGCGAAGTGAGTCGCGCGCGCCCAAGCCGATGGGCTTCACACCAAACGGCTCGCCCGCTTTCATCACCGCGTTCCAAAAGTCAACCGCGCGCTCGGGGTGGACGAACAACTCGAACGCCATCTTCTCGCCTGTGTAACCCGTGCGCGAAACGATCAAATCGAATCCCCCAATGACAGCATCACACAACTCTGTCCTCCGTAACTTCGTAACTCGTAACTTCGTATCCTCATCCATCCCCATCGCCAGCAGGATGTCGCGCGAACGCGGTCCTTGAAGGGCGATATCCACTCTCATGTCGGAACCAGACTTCGGGTCCCGCAAGTTGCGGATCTCGGCGTTGTAGCCATACGTCCGCGCGAACGGTCGGTCGTTGTCGATCCGCACCGTGCCGTCGCGCACCGCCTCCAGCCACGTGCGGTCCTTGTCATCGTTCGAGGCGTTGACCACCACGAGGAAATCGTTCCAGCCGCGGCGATAGACGAGCGTGTCGTCAATCACATCCGCGTCTGGCGTGAGGAAATGCGTGTACAGACTTTCGCCGGGCATCAAGCCGCCGCAGTCGTTGCCGCAGACCGTATCGAGGAACGACGCCGCATCCGCGCCGCGCACGTCGTACACACCCATGTGCGAGACGTCGAACAGTCCAGCCGCCTGCCGCGTCGCAAGATGCTCCTCGAAAATGGACGTGTACACCACCGGCATTTCCCAGCCCGCAAACGGGACCATGCGCCCGCCGAGGTCTCGATGAGTTTGATTCAGCGCGGTCTTTTTGAG
>CAYQOF010000353.1:1165-2493 GCA_964419035.1 uncultured Anaerolinea sp.
GGACCATGCGCCCGCCGAGGTCTCGATGAGTTTGATTCAGCGCGGTCTTTTTGAGTTCACCTTCGACATCCTGCCATGCAAAGGACGGGAGCGCCGCTTCGTTTCCGACGGGAGGCTTGATCCCGATATAAAAGGGCTTTTCCACACCGACGCCCGGTTTCTGCACGACCAGCACGCTCGATTTGACATCCTTCTTCCTCACATCTGCAACAATAAACGGACCCGGCATGCGCTTTGTGCTGAAATCCTTCGTGCCATCGAGGTTGAACGACGTGTATCCATCGGACAAATCTCTCAGCCATGTGGCGACCACGCCCGCTTTGGCAGGCGGGACCTCGAGTTGATAGGTATCCTGATCCACGCAGGTCAACACGCATTTGACGATACCGCCTGCCCCCGCTTTGCGGGGGTTTGGCGTGGCAATCGTCGTCACCGCCGATTTACCCTTCGTCAACAGCGACATGTCACACGCCGCGGCATAATCCAACACCTGGCGGATGCGCGTGCCTCTTAGTTCAAAAACGGCGCTCCTTGCCCCTCTCCCTTTGGGAGAGGGGTTGGGGTGAGGGCTATCGTCAATGTAATAGAAGTGCGGGTATTTGCTCTTCTCGACCTTGAAATCAATCCCCGCGCTTTCCGCCAACTTTCTCACCTTCAACCTGGCAGAGTTCAACACGTTGAAGTCCAATTTCGCGCGGCGCTGTTTGCCCTTGCGGACGGTGTCCACCGCATGAGGCGCGCACGCCAGCAAGACATCCGCCATGATGTCTGCGATTTGACGCGACTGCTTCTCGTTGAATCCGCGCTGGGTGATCCACGGTGTGCCGAGGCGGATGCCCGAAGGAGCCGCCGCGCTCTTGTCGCCGGGGATGGTATTGCGGTTGACCACGATGCCGACGATATCGAGAATCCGCGCCGCCTGATCGCCGCTCAGTTTGGTTCCATCTTCGCCGAGGACGGAGGAACAATCCACATTCAACATATGGCTATCCGTTCCTCCAAACGGAACACGCAACCCGCGTAACACGAACTGATCCGCCATCGCGACCGCGTTCTTGATCGTCTGTTGCTGTAATTTCTTGAACTGTTTGGTACGCGCCAGTTTGAAGGTCAGGGCAAGACCCGTGAACACATTGACGTGTGGTCCGCCCTGCTCGCCGGGGAACACGGCTTTGTCAATCTTCTTTGCAATCGCCGCGTCCGTGGTCAACAGCACCGCCCCGCGCGGACCATCGAGACTCTTGTGCGTGGTGGACATGACCACATGCGCAATTCCAATCGGCGAGGGGACAACTCCCGCCGCGACCAGCCCGCCGATGTGCGAAATG
>CAYQOF010000354.1:0-2472 GCA_964419035.1 uncultured Anaerolinea sp.
CTATGATTTTTGTACAGTGAAATGGTATCAATCTGTGTTTAAGGACAAGGGAAGGATTGGTTAACGTCTTGTTAAATGAACTCTTTGGGATTTGGTGGGTTGTGCGCAGGCAGGGAGTGAAACCTGGCAAAAACGGGAATGCTGCGATGTCCTTGATCGCTTTGGGACTATTTTTCCTCCAACACATGACCGCCCGCGTCCGGCAAAACCAGCGGGACATCCAAAAACGGATGCCTGACCACCTGCACGGGCAGGCAATAGGCTTCGGCGATCAATTCCGGTTGCAACACTTCCCTCGGTTTGCCCATCGCTTTGATGTTTCCCGCGACCATGAGGGCGATGCGGCCGGCGTAATGCGCGGCGAGGTTGAGGTCGTGGAGCGCAACCAGCACGGCCAGGTTGTCCTTGTGCGCAAGTTCGCTCACCAACTCCAACAAACTGACTTGATATTGCAAATCCAAATGGGCAGTCGGTTCATCGAGCAACAGGATCGGTGTGGACTGACACAAGGCGCGCGCCAGCAATACGCGCTGCTGTTCCCCGCCTGAGAGTTCGCCCACGCGCCGCTCCGCAAAGGGAAGCGCATTCACACGCTCCAACGCCTGACGTGCAATCGCCTCATCCTTCCCCGACACCTGCCCCAAAAAACCAAGATATGGCGTACGCCCGAGCAGGACCGTTTCCCAGACCGTGTACGCGGGCGGCAATGAAACTGCCTGCGGAACGACAGCGAGATACTTCGCGCGCTCGATGGGCGAAAGAGAGGCAAAGTCGTAGCCATTCGTGGCAACCTGACCCGTATAGGGAATCACTCCGCTCGCGGCGCGGATGAGCGTGGACTTGCCCGCGCCGTTCGGTCCGATCAGCGCGAGGATCTCGCCGCTGCCCACATCGAGGGAGATATCATGCAGGATGCGGCGCGAGCCATAGGAGACGGAGAGGTTTTGGATTTTGAGCATTCACCAAAATCCTTGATTCTTCGAGCGCCTCAACACCCAAAGGAAGAAAGGCGCCCCAGCGAGGGCGGTGATGATGCCGACGGGGATCTCCTGCGGCGTCAATATCACGCGCGCGATCACGTCGGAGATGAGCAGCGCGGTCGCGCCGCCGAGAATGCTGAGGGGAAGCAGACGCTTGTAATCGGGACCAGCCCAAAGCCGGATCAGATGCGGGACGATGAGTCCGAGGAATCCAATGATGCCGGAAAAAGCCACAGCGGAGGCAGTCGCCAAAGAGGAGGCGGTCAAGAGAATCCGTTTTGCGCGCGAGACGTTGAGCCCAAGTTGTTGTGCCTGTTCATCGCCGAACTGCATAAGGTTCAACGCATGACCGCTGAAGATCAAAACGCCCAGCCCGATGAGGAGATAGGGAAGCATGGCGAGGATGGCTGTCCAGCCCGCCTGACTCGCGCCGCCGAGCAGCCAGCCCAATGCACGGCGGACTTCGCCGGTGGAGCGAAGCATGAGGAAGGATGTCAGCGACGTGGCGAAGGATGAGAACGCCACGCCCGCGAGAATGAGGTTCGTGGTCGGGACGGTTCGTCCGACGCGCGCCAACGTGTACACGATGAAAACCGTAAGCAGCGCGGCGGCGAACGCCGAGAGCGGAATCGCCATGAGACCCCAGAACGAATAGGGCCACTGGACGGTCATGGCGATGACCGCGCCCAACCCCGCGCCCGATGCAACGCCGATGAGAAACGGGTCAGCCAGCGGGTTGCGGAACAAACCCTGGTACGCCGCGCCGCTTCCGCCCAATGCCGCGCCTGTGAGGGCGATGAGGATCGTTCGGGGAAGACGAATCTTCCAGAGTATGGCTGAGGCGGTTTCCGATCCGTTTCCCAGAACGGTCTGCCAGAGTTCGTTGGGAGAGATGAAAACGGAACCGATCGCGAGGCTGAGGAGAATTGCAATCGCAAGAAGGATGAAAGAGAAAAGAGGGGGTTTACGCATTCGCGAGATTGAACCACGGAGACACCGAGTCACGGAGATTTTTATTGGGTTTTTCTCAGTGTCTCCGTGTCTCAGTGGTTAAGTTTTTTTTATTTGAATGTTTCCGGATGCAACAACCTTGCCAATTGCTCCAGACCATCCACAAGGCGTGGACCGGGGCGGCTTACAAGATTATCGTCGAATGGGAAGATGCGGTCATTCTTCACCGCATCCAACGCTTCCCAGCCGGCGCGGGCTTTGACCGATTCGGGGGTCACGCCCCACATCGAATCGCCGAGGACGATCACATCCGGGTTGGTCGCCACGATCTGCTCGAGGCTGAGTTGCGGGTACGGGTCGAATGCCACATTGCCGATGTTGAACCCGCCGGCGCGGTCAATGAGCAGGTCGCCGAAGGTGCCGGGACCGTACGTCCACGGTTTGGTCGGGTCGGTGGCATCGATCTCGTAGAAGACGGAGATGCGCGAGGAAAGCGGCGCGATCTTCTCGTCCACTGCGGCGACGCGGGCTTTGAGCGAGT
>CAYQOF010000355.1:0-2468 GCA_964419035.1 uncultured Anaerolinea sp.
AGGAGACTAAAATGCCTACAAGTCCATCATCTCCCTACCTGCCGTTCGGCGAGAACAAGCACGCCGCGTGGTTTGGCAAGGACATCATATCCGTCAAGCAGTTCAGCCGCGCCGATCTGGAGTATGTGTTCGGTGTGGCGCACGAGATGCGCGGCATGGTCGAGCGCGTTGGGACGTTCGACCTGCTGAAAGGGAAAATTCTGGCGAACCTGTTCTATGAACCGTCCACGCGCACGTCGTCGTCGTTCACCGCCGCAATGGAACGGCTCGGCGGAAGCGTCATCCCGATCAATGAGGTGAAGTATTCGTCGGTGACGAAGGGCGAGAGCCTGACGGATACGGTGCGCACGCTCGAATGTTATGCCGATGTGATCGTGCTGCGTCACCCCGAAACAGGTTCGGCGGCGATCGCGGCAAAGGCGGCGCGTAAACCTGTCATCAACGCGGGCGACGGCACGGGCGAACATCCCACGCAGGCGCTGCTCGATACGTTCACGATCTTCGAGGAACTCGGCGCGGGTCAGGTGGACGGCATGACCGTGACCATGCTCGGCGATCTGAAATACGGGCGCACAGTGCATTCATTGGCGCGGCTGCTGTCATTGTTCAAGGTCAAATTGAATTACGTCTCGCCCGATATATTGAAAATGCCGAAGGAAGTGATGGACGAGGTCGCAGAGAAAGGCATACCGCAGGCGGAGTTCAGCACGCTTGAACAAGTGCTGCCCGAAACCGACGTGCTGTATGTCACGCGCGTCCAGAAGGAACGTTTCGAAGACCCCGCCGAGTATGAAAAGGTCAAGAGCGCCTACGTGATCGACCCCGAGATCATGAAAGCCGCCAAGCAGGAAATGATCGTCATGCACCCGCTCCCGCGCGTCACCGAGATCAGCATGGACTTCGACGACGATCCCCGTGCCGCATACTTCCGTCAGATGGAGTACGGTCTGTACGTTAGAATGGCGTTGCTGGCGATGGTGTTGGGGAAGGCATAAAACTATGAACCGCAGAGACGCAGAGTTCGCGGAGAAAAATAAAAACTCTGTGTTCTCCGCGTCTCTGCGGTGAAAAGGAATCTTAATGGAAACATTTTTTTCTTTTTTGGAAAAGCGGGTGGATGACTGCTCATCATTGCTCTGTGTTGGACTTGATCCACACGTCAATGATTTACCCGCCCCCACCGCCGCTTCCGCCCTCGACTTTTGCCTGAATCTTGTCAAACAGACCGCTCCCTACGCTGCGGCATTCAAACCCAACGCGGCGTTCTTCGAAGTCTTCGGCGCCGAAGGCTGGACCGCGCTCAAGCAGGTTATCGAAGCCATTGACGAAGAATCGAAACGACTCGGTTCGCTCATCCCCGTCATCCTCGACGCCAAACGCGGCGACATTGCTTCCACCGCCGAAGCCTACGCCAAGTCTGCTTTTGAGAGTCTCGCCGCTCATTGCATTACGTTGAGTCCATATCTTGGCAAAGACTCCATCGAGCCCTTCATTCAAAATCCAGAAAAAGGCGTGTTCCTGCTGTGCAAAACATCCAACGCGGGCTCGATGGACTTGCAGAATCTCCTCGTCATGCCAATGGGATCAGATATGCCCATGCCATTATATATTTACGTGGCGAAACTCGCGGAGCAATGGAACGAAAAGAATAACGTCGGTCTGGTTGTCGGCGCGACCCATCCACAGATCATGGAAATGATCCGCGCCGCTGTGCCTGATCTATGGTTCTTGTCCCCTGGCGTCGGCGCGCAAGGCGGAGAACTCGAACTCGCGCTGAAATCCGGCCTCCGCAAAGACGGCAAAGGGATGTTGATCCCCATATCCCGCGCAATTTCTCGCAGCGCCGATCCTCGTAAAACCGCCGCCGACCTTCGAGATTCGCTCCTGGAGATTCAGGAACGGGTAATGCAGGGAGGATAAAATCAAGCCATGCAATCTCTAATCTCTAATTCTCCAATCTCCAACTTCCCCCTCTCCTCCCTCGCCGACTCTCTCCTCTCCGCAGGCTGTATCAAATTCGGCGAATTCACCCTCAAGTCGGGACTCAAGAGTCCCATTTACATTGACCTGCGCCAGATCATCACGTATCCCAAACTGCTGGAGCAAATCGCCCAAGCCTACCTGCCAATTCTCTCAACTCTCCAATTCTCCCGAATCGCTGGCTTGCCCTACGCCGCCATCCCCATCGCCACCGCCATCTCTCTGGCTGGCAATTACCCCATGATCTACCCGCGCAAGGAAGCCAAGACCTACGGTACAAAAGCCGAGATCGAAGGCGAATATCACGCGGGTGAGACGGTCGCCGTCATTGACGATCTCGCCACCACCGGCGGAAGCAAATTCGAAGCGATTGAGAAATTAACAAGCGCAGGTCTGGTCGTGAAAGACATCGTTGTACTTGTGGACAGGCAATCAGGCGCGAAAGAGTCGCTGGCGCAGGCGGGCTATTCCATGCACGCGGTGCTGAC
>CAYQOF010000356.1:0-2464 GCA_964419035.1 uncultured Anaerolinea sp.
TGCCGCGCCGTCGGCGTTGTTCCTCGCCGAACTGCGCAGGTTGAAGGATCGCGATGCCGCGATCAAATCCACCAGGGCATATATGATCGGCTGGGGCTGGGCGCTCGGCGCAAGACTTCTGATTGGCTTCACGATGATCGGCGCGTGGATGTTGTGGGCGTGGATATGAAAATTCGTGAAGTCCGGATAATTTGTTGAGCAGCGCCGCGTTGCGTGCGCATCCGATTCACTTGCCGGGTGCATGAAAATTGGAGGGAAGACTAATATTCTCTAAGGTTTTGTTTCCATCTGACCGTAACTTTTTCGGCGGAAAAACGACCAATCGGATGTAATCAAATCAATTCAATCTGTGAGGTCAAAAATGAAAACAGTAAACTTTCTTCGCATCCTGGTCGTTCTGCTGGGTGTTTTTCTCAGCGCTTGCAGCGGCGCCGCCCCCGTGCCTGACAGCAGTGTGGGAGGCGGCAGGAGCCTTGCGTCCGAGGTCGTTTTTACCGGCGTGATCGACCGCATGGATGACGATCAATGGATCATCAATGGCCGGGTGGTCAAGGTGGATGCGGTCGTCGTCAAGGATGGTCCTTTCAAGGTCGGCGACAGGATCAAAGTGGAAGCCCGCACCGAGGCGGATGGATCGCTGGTTGCCCTGCGAGTCGAACTCCCCTCTGCGACTGATCTCGATAATGACAATTCAAATAACGCCAACACGAACGCCAACCTGAATGCCAATACCAACACGAACACGAACGCCAACGCCAACACTAACGCGAATACGAACGCCAACGCCAACGCCAACACCAACACGAACAGCAACAATAACGGCAACGATAATGGCAATGACGACAATGACAATGACGATTAAGCCGTCAAGCCGTTGAAGCGAAGAAAACGCGGATCGTCCGGTGGCAGGCTCAGGCTTGCGGACGATCCGCTTCGTTTTGGAGAACCATGAAGATATTTACGCAGAAGTTTCGTTACCCGAAGATCATCCCGTTGATATTATTTGTCGTGTTTCTGGTTGGCATGGCATGGATCCAGTTTGCCAGTCCCGACATGCCCGATAACGACGGTTTCTATCACATCAAACTTGCCCGCCTGATGCGCACGGACAACCTCAAACCCGATTTCACCTGGCTGCCGTACACGGTTTTGAACCGGAATGAATTCTACGATCATCATTTTCTTTTTCACGTCGCCCTCATGCCGTTCACATTTGGCGATCTGCGCGTGGGCGCGAAATGGGCGGCGGTGATCTTTACCAGCCTTGCGTTCCTGGCTGTCTGGTATTTGTTCCATCGCCAGCGGATTCCATACGCGTGGCTTTGGTCGCTGGGTTTGCTGGCTGTTTCGGAGGCGTTCCTTTTTCGCATGAGCATCACGCGCGCCCAGTCCCTTTCGCTGGGCGTGCTGGCTTTGGGGATGCTCTGGTTGTTGGAGAAAAAGCACAAGCATCTTGCGGCGCTCGCGTTCGTGTATGTATGGATGTACAACGCCTTTCCCCTGCTTTTTGCCCTGGCGGTTTTGTACGTGCTGGCGGTGGCAATGACGGAACGGCGCTTCGAATACCGTCCGCTTCTGTACGTGGGAATTGGAACGGCGCTGGGCGTGCTGGTCAATCCGTATTTTCCCGATAACATCGTGTTTTCGATCCATCACATGTTGCCCAAATTGACGGACGCCACCTCCATCAGCGTCGGCAACGAGTGGTTTCCGTACGATACCGCCCAACTGCTGAAGAATTCCCTGCCTTCCCTGATCGCATTTGCAGGCGGGATCATGGCTCTGGGGCTTTCGGGAAAAAAGATGGATGTACGCACCGCCTTCGCCTTGCTTGCCGCCCTCCTGTTTGGATTGATGCTCTTTCAGGCGCGCCGCTTCGTGGAATATTTCCCACCCTTCGCGTTGATCTTTGCGGCATTCGCCTGGGCGCCGCTTTTTTCGGGAACTCAACCCTTCGGCTCTGCTCAGGACAAGCCTGCCCCTGCATCCTGGACTGTTCCCGCGCTTCGGCATTTTTTGCAAACCAATCTGGCTGGCATGGCATTAGCCGCAGTTGTCATTGTGAGCATGGCGAAAACCCTGCCCGCAGCCCGTGAGAGCATGAGCGGACTCAAGCCTTATGACCTGTACGCCGGCGGCGCCGCGTGGCTGGAGCGGAACACGCCAAAGGGTGAACTCATCTTTCAAACGGACTGGGACGATTTCCCGCGCCTGTTTTTCTACAATACGCACAACATCTATCTGGTCGGTCTCGATCCCACGTACATGCAATCGTACGACCCCGAACTTTACGACCTCTGGGTGTTGATCACACGCGGGGAGGTAGAACGACCCTCCCAATTCATCGCGAACAAATTCCACGCCCGCTATGTCCACACCGACCTGCATCACCAAAGGTTTATCGAACGCGCCGAGGCGGATCCCGATATGCTGGAAGTCTATCGAGACCATCAAAACATCATCT
>CAYQOF010000357.1:0-2457 GCA_964419035.1 uncultured Anaerolinea sp.
TCGCGGATCGCCATGACGCTGAATACCGCCTCCACCGCGCCCGATGCGCCCAGCAGGTGACCGGTCATGGATTTCGTCGAGGAGACGGGGATGTTGTACGCATGCCCGCCGAACACCGTTTTGATCGCGGCGGTCTCGCTCTTGTCGTTCAACGGGGTGGAGGTGCCGTGCGCGTTGATGTAATCAATATCCGTGATATCCAGACCCGCATCCTGCAGCGCCAGTTTCATGGACATCGCCGCACCCGCGCCGTTTTCCGCCGGGGCGGAGATGTGATGCGCGTCATCGGTCGTGCCGTAGCCGGTCAATTCGCAGAGGATCTTCGCGCCGCGCGCCTGCGCGTGCTCCAGAGATTCCAGAATTACGATCCCTGCGCCCTCCCCCATCAGGAACCCGTCTCGTTCTTTGTCGAATGGGCGCGAGGCGGTCTGAGGATCGTCGTTGCGCGTGGAGAGCGCGCCCATCACGTTCATCCCCGCCATGGCAAGCGGCACGAGCGAGGCTTCCGACCCGCCCGCGATCATCACGTCCGCCGCGCCGCGCCGGATCGTTTCCATTGCGTCGCCGATGGCGTTGTTGCCGGAAGCGCAGGCGGTGGCGATCGCCATGTTCGGTCCGCGCGCGCCGATGCGGATGGCGAGCATGCCCGGCGCGCTGTCCGAGATCATCATCGGGATGAGGAACGGGCTGACGCGGTCCGCGCCGCGCCCGCGCATGACCTCCGCCTGATCGAGCAACGTGCCGATGCCGCCGATGCCGGTGCCGATCAGAATCCCCACACGGTCGCGATTCGATTCGTCAATTTTCAACCCGGATTGTTCGAGCGCCTCCAGCGCCGTCACCGTTGCGAACTGGGTGAACCTGTCCATTTTGCGCGCTTCTCGCGCGCCGAAGATGGAAACAGCGTCGAAGCCTTTCACTTCCGCCGCAAATCTTGTCTTGTGTTTGCTGGCGTCGAAATGTGTGATCATCCCCGCGCCGGATTTCCCAGCCAGCAGGGAATCCCAGGTCTCCCTCACGTCGTTCCCGACAGGGCTGATACACCCCAGCCCTGTAATCACCACACGTCTTCCCATAAAGCAGTCTCCTTTTGAATAGGGGCAATTCAGCCTGCCCCGCAGGTTCTAGGCAGTTATAACACGCGCAGTCAAAATTGGACGCGCCAGGGGAAAAGTCTATACGCTTTGCAGTGTCTTCCACGCCTGCTGGATGTGCAGGCGGTCGTGATCGGCAATGAAACCGATCACTTCGATAAAATTGGTCGGACCAAAGATGGCATGGCGCGCCTGACGCGGCCAGATCTCGTCATCCAGGTTTTTCAGCGTTGCGATGTTTTCGAGCCGCGCAGAGGCGAACTCAGCCAGCGCCGAGGGTCCGTGCACGTTCAAGTATTCCCGTTCGCTTGCCCACACGGTCGAATCGGGACGCGGGATAAAAGCGTCCTCGCGTTCGATCATCAATTGCAACTGTAATTTATGGATCTCGCGTTCGGTATCGCGCAGGTGACAGACGATCTCATTCAACGCCCAATCGTCACGTGTCGGTTCGTGCCGCCAGCCTGCCTCGGTCAACGGCAACGTGAGTCCGCGCAGGACGGCCGGCGTGGAGAGGAGGATTCCGAGGATCGCTTCACGGGATTTGAACGACGGTTCGAGCGCGGATAAGTTAACGGATTCAAGCCACGGGCGGAGATCCGCCAGTTTGCCGCGCCCCGCTTCCAACTTGTCCTGAGCCGTGTCGAAGGATCCGGGACTTGAGGCGGGATCCCCGTCAACGAGCCAGGTCTTCAGCCCGAGCCTCTGCGCGGGGAGGATGTCCCGTTTCACATCGTTCCCGACCATGAGGACGGATCCATCCTGCCAGCCCATCCGTCCAAGCATTTCTGCATAATAGGCGGGATGCGTCTTGCTGAAATGAAAATGCTCGTATGAGGAAACGAGTTCGAATTGATCAATGTCAAAACCCGCCCAATGCAGGCGATGCTGCGTGGCTTTGCGGGGAAAGAGCGGATCGGTGGCGATGGCGATGCGATAGTCTTTCGATTGCGCCCATTCGATCAAAGATATTGCATCAGGACGCCGGTTTGTATGACTCTCGAGCGATGGAAAAACGTTGTCGTAGAATTCCTCGATGGCTCCAGCCACTTCCCCCCTTGCAGCGCCCAGCCTGGAATAGAACTCCGCATCGAAGACCTCCTTGAGCGTGCGCGTGGGGTCTTCGCTCTCGTTCATCGAATGGGTGCCGGCAATGAGCGCGCGCAGCATTTCGCTTGGAGGAACGAGATTGGACAAATGACCGGATAACGCCTGAAAATACGCGGGGACGAACGCGTCGAGGTTCGTATCCAGCAAGGTGTCGTCGAGGTCGAACAGCAATGTAAGTGTCATGATATTCGGTTGATTCCCATCGGCAAACCAGACCCCGCCCGGGAGAAAAAGAGTCAGGATTTCACTTCGA
>CAYQOF010000358.1:0-2440 GCA_964419035.1 uncultured Anaerolinea sp.
GGGGGATGAGCGAATCCCTGAACGGGTGATGAAGTGGCGGTAAAAAAACTAGATTGCTCCCTTCTCCCTCAACAAATCCACGTCCTCTTTTGAATAATCCAACAACCCCGTAAGCACCTCATCCGTGTGCTGACCCAGCATCGGAGGCGGCTTTTGGATCTCGGCCGGGGTGGCGGAAAATTTATAGGGAAAGCCGGGCAGTTTCACGGTCCCGGCGGAGGCGTGATCGGATTCCAGGGTCATATCCCGCGCCTGCGCCTGCGGATGGGCGAAGACTTCGGGGATCGAGTTGATGCGTCCGCAGGGAAGACCCGTCTTCACCAGATCCGCAAGCCAGTCGTCCACAGCGCGTTCGGAAAAGATGCGGTTGAGTTCCGCGACCAGCGTTTCGCGATGGGTCACACGATCGCGGTTGGATGCAAAACGCGGGTCGGTCTTCCACTCAGGGCGGGCAAGCAAATCGCACAGCAAGCCCCATTGTTTATCATTGGCGACGCCCACGATGAACCAGCCATCGCGCGCGGAAAACGCGTCATACGGGACGAGGTTCGGATGTGCGTTCCCATAACGGCGCGGCGGCTCACCCCCGACGAGGTAATTGGACGCCACGTTCGTCAACAGCGCCACGTGCGAATCGAACAGCGAGATGTCCACCAGTTGACCTTCGCCTGTGAGGTCGCGGGCGCGCAACGCGGCAAGGATCGCTGCCGAGGCGAACATGCCGGAAGTGATGTCAATGATCGGGATGCCGACGCGGAAGGGAGGTCCTTCGATGGGACCGGTGATGCTCATCATCCCGCCCTCGGCTTGCAGGATCGCGTCATAGCCGGGACGCTCGGCATACGGACCCGTGCGCCCGTATCCGCTGACCGAGCAGTAGATCAATTTGGGATGCAGCGCGTGCATATCGGCGTAGCCTAATCCAAGTTTGTCCAGATCGCCGGTGCGGTAGTTTTCGACCAGCACGTCCGAGATGCCCGCCAGTTTGCGGACGATCTCCTGCCCCTCTTTGCTTTGGATGTTCACGGTCACGCTGCGCTTGTTGCGGTTCGCTCCGAGAAAATACGCGGACTCACCGGGATAGTTTCCATAAGGCTCCCCGACGAACGGGGGTCCCCAGCCGCGCGTCTCGTCGCCGACGCCGGGTCGTTCCACTTTGATCACGTCCGCGCCCAGGTCGCCGAGCATCATGGTGCAATAGGGACCGGCAAGAGCGCGGGTGATGTCCAATATTCGAATGTCCTTGAGAGGCTGCATGGTTTTTGCTCCGTCCGTTTGGTTTTTGATATTAATTCCGCCGTTCCTCATTTGTTCCTGTTGACCAGCGCGTAGATTTCCTTCCTGCTCCATCCGCTCCGGCCAGCCAATTCAACAGAAATCTCCTTTGCGGATTTTTCGTTCTTCAATTCGTTCCTGATCGCTTCCAGCAACTGTTCTTCCGTCCACTTTCCATTATCCCCGCCCGTCTTTCCCTCCACGACCAACGTAAACTCCCCGCGCGCCGGCTGCGACTTGAAATATTCAACTGCCTCACGAACCGTCCCGCGCCAGTATTCCTCGAACATCTTGGTCATTTCGCGCGCCACGCAGATGCGGCGGTCGCCGAGCAGCGAGAGAATATCCTCCAGCGATTCGACGATGCGATGCGGCGATTCGAGGAAGATCAATGTATAAGGCAGGCTGGCAACCTGCCCCGCGAATCTGTGCCTCTCGCTGGTTTTATGCGGAAGGTAGCCGAGGTAGAGAAACGAGTCTGTGGGCAGGCCGGAAACGGTCAGGGCGGCGATGGGGGCTGAGGGACCGGGAACAGGCAGAACGTCGAAGCCCGAGGCGAGGGCGGCGCGGACGAGTTCGTAGCCGGGATCGTTGACAGCGGGAGTCCCCGCGTCCGAGACCAATGCCACGTCGCCGCTGGAAAGTTTGTCGAGGATGAAATCCAGTTTGTTCAGTTTGTTGTGCTCGAAGTAACTCGTGAGCGGCGTTTCGATCCCAAAGTGTTTGAGCAGTTTGCCGGTGTGACGCGTATCCTCCGCCGCGATGAGGCTCGCCTCTTTCAAAATACGGACCGCGCGCGGGGAGATGTCTTCGAGGTTGCCGATGGGAGTGGCGACGAGATAGAGGACGCCCATGCGGTGATTTTATCATTGATAATGCTATAATAATTTTCACCAGACGACCCGACGCCCGAAATGAAAAGGAGCATGAAATGCCGAAACCGAACTACAAATATGAGAAACGACAAAAGGAAATCGCGAAACAAAAGAAGAAGGAGGAAAAGTTGAAACGTAAGATTGAGAAGAAAAAGGAGGAACTGGAATCGCAGAACGAACAAAAGGATGAAAAGGAAGATACGGCACAGGAATAACCCGCTGTCCCTTCATCGAATTACAGTGATCAGCCCGCTTACGGGCTGGTTTCATTTTCAAGGGGTGCTATACTG
>CAYQOF010000359.1:0-2440 GCA_964419035.1 uncultured Anaerolinea sp.
TTGGGGTTGGGTTTACTGGCGGGATTTGCCGCCAGTGCCGCGCAATGGCGACGACGCGAATTGACACTGCCGTTGTTGGTCGTTGCTACTTATGGAATCGGTCTTCTCCTCCTGCCGTTGGCGCAGACGTTCTATACAATACCCATCCTGCCGATCCTTTCAGTGTTAGCAGCCGATCAATTGTTGCGGCTGTATGCACAACGACGCAAACTGGCGCTGGCGTTGATCATCCCAGGGTTGATCTGGTGGGGCGTGGAAATGAAGCAATGCTACCCCGATTATCACCTCAATGGGTACCAATGGCTGGGCGAGCGTCCGTTTTTCGGGCGGTCTTCCATCGGTTATCGGAGCATCGTGTATGTGCCTTCGGATGGCGTGGAACAGGTCATGGAGTGGTTGAACGCGAACGCGGAGGCGGGACAGGTCGCGCAGTTGTACGTCGAGCCGTGGCATATCGTTAATTACCTGGCGCCAGACCCCGCTTACGAACTTACAGACGGATTTGAAGAGTCCCTTGCTGCAAACCCAGATTATGTTGTCATCCACATCGGCGCGGTCATCTGGCAGGGTGAGGGGACGGATAATCCGCAGGGAAGTATTTTCCGTTACCCCTTTGACCCTGAAGTTTTATCCAACGAATACGAGCAGGTTTTTGTGGTCCGCCGCGCGTTCGACCTGGAAGTTGCCAGCGTGTGGAAGCGGAAGTAATTTCGAGATTGAAGACCAGCCATGAATGAGTTGACAAAGAGTATGCGAGAACAAAAATGGACTTCCTTCAGTTCGATCCATGCCATGGAGTTCGAGCGCAAACCGGTATTGGAGGATATCAGCATCGTCATCCCCACCTTGGGCAGGGACATTCTGGAGCAAAGTTTGTTCTGGATTTTGGCGGGGAACGCGTGGCCTGGATGCTTGATCGTGGTGGAGCAGGGCGCAAACCCCAACGCGGCAATAATGTTGAAGCGGGTGGAAGAGATCGGAGTGCGCGTGAAGCACATCCTTTCGAGTCAGCGCGGGCGTTCGGCGGGCATCAACCGCGGGCTCGAGCAGGTGGATACGCCTTTCGTCGCGATCACGGACGACGATTGCTTTGTCGGGGAGGATTGGCTCATTAGTATGGTGAACAGGCTTCGGCTGAGTCCCGAGGCGGTGGTCACAGGGCGGGTGGAAGCCGTGGGCGAGGAGATGATCATCGTTGTGACATCCACTGTGCCGGCTGTTTACCGCCGTCCGAGAATAAAGTTCGATTCGATGTCCGGCGGGAACATGGGGACGTCGCTTGATGTCTTCCGAAAGATTGGACTTTTCGAGGAGGACCCGGTCATGGCAACTGCCGAGGATGCTGAATGGTCATACCGCGCTCTGCGCAAGGGCACCCCGATCATTTATGATCCGGAAATATGCTTATGGCATTTCGGCTGGCGGGATCGGGAGAGAAGGGCGGAACAGTATCGCCATTATGCGCTCAGTCATGGAGGGTTTTATGGGAAATATTTACGCAAAGGAGACCTGTTCATTGTGCTTAGGGTGCTTGTGCATTTCGCACGCGCATTCCGCAGATGGGTAGTTGGATGGATGACCGGAAATAAAGAGAACGCGCTGAATGGCAGGGCGTATTGTCTGGGTTTGATTCCGGGGATAGTGGCCGGGTTTCGCTCGAATATGACATCCGGAGAGTTAAGGTGATCGAACAACGTCCGATGCGCGCGGCTGGCAACGCCATGGTATGGAGGCTCGTCCAGATGGGCGGGGTCAAGGTGATTTACATGGTTCGCCTGCTGGTGTTGGCAATCCTGCTGGCGCCCGCAGATTTTGGGTTGGTGGCGATCGCCACCTCCGCGACGGGCTTCCTGCTCGGTCTGACGAATGTCGGTTTGATTCCTGCGGTGGTGCAGGCGAAGGATATGGACGATGAGAAATACGCTGCCGCCTGGACCTTCGATGTGTCGCGTTCGTTCCTCGTCGCCGCTCTGACGATCATCTTTGCGCCCGTGATTGCGGACATCTTTGCGGAACCGATGGCTGTTCCCATCATCCAGGCGCTCGCATTGCGTCCGTTGATCGAGTCGCTGACGAGCATCAAGGTCGCGGCATTGAACCGTAATCTGACGTTTCGTCCGCTGGCGTATCTACGGATCGTGGAGGCGATCTTCAACACGATCGTTTCGATCGCGCTCGCCAAATTCTTCGGGGTGTGGGCGTTGGTGTATGGTCCGATTGGCGGCGCGCTGGCGATGATGGTTGCCTCTTACACCCTGGCTCCGTATCGTCCGCGGCTTTCATTCAACTGGAGCGCGGTCAAGCCGTTGATGAATTTCGGCGGCTGGATTTTGGTCACGGGTCTGGTGGCGATGGCGGGCAGTTATGGGTTGCGGATCGCCATCTCGCGCCAACTCGGCGCGGAGGGATTGGGACTCTACTTCATCGCTGTGCAACTGGC
>CAYQOF010000360.1:0-1238 GCA_964419035.1 uncultured Anaerolinea sp.
TTCTCGTTTGCATGAACATCGTCGGGGGTAAAGTCTATTCGTTCACCAAGTTTTTCACTCGCATCCGAGGCAAGTTTGGAAACCTGATTTTTCAGCCACTCCTCTGGCTCGTCAATGCTGATTCCCAACACCTTGCCTTTGAATCCAAACAGGCGTTGACCCAACACCAGCCCCGCGTGGGTCCCGCCGGAGGATGTGGCGAAGATAATCCAGTCCAGACCTCCGAGGTCTCCAGAACTCCGAGTTCTTTGAGAACTCGGAGTTCTTGCCTCTCGCATTTGCATCATCAACTCCTCCACCGCAAACGCATACCCCAACGCGCCCATTGGACTCGATCCGCCATACGGGACGAGATACGGCTTTCGCCCATTCGAGACGGCGTTGTCAAAAGTCTCTTGCAAAACGCGGTCGCGTTCGTTGCGGTCAGGAATCACAACAAGTTCAGCGCCGAACAACTGGTCAAGTAACAGGTTGGCGGAAGGCTTGTCTGGCATTACGCCATTCAACACCAGAATGCAATCCAAACCAAATCGCGCCGCCGCGGCCGCCGTCTGACGGCAATGATTGGATTGTAACGCGCCGCCGGAGATCAAGGTCTTTGCACCCTGCTCCCGCGCCTCCGCGACGAGGAACTCCAATTTGCGGGTCTTGTTGCCGCCGAAGGCGAGACCGGTCTGGTCATCGCGCTTGACGAGAATCCGCGGACCAGCCAAAAGGTCGGAAAGACGCGTCAGTTCTTCGATGGGAGTTGGGAGGTGGGCAAAGTGGAGGCGAGGTATCATACGGTTCCTTTCATCCACGAAGGACACGAATTGCACGAAGATTTAATAGACAAGCCGTTTCCATTCCAACTTGGGGTGACTGCCAAAATTAATGAGGACACCTACCTTCATCCCTGTGGCTTTGAGATAGTTGAGGAGTTGTGACTCTTCTTTGCCACTTAAACGATCAAGAGCTTTCAATTCAACGACGATCTTGTCGTAATAGATCAAATCCGCTATATATTCCTTCTTCAGAACATGTTCCTTATAGCAAATCTGCAAAGTCCTTTGAGATTCGAAAGGTAAGCCGCGCGTTTTCGATTCGATTTCCAGCGCTTCCTGGTACACTGCTTCAAGAAATCCAGAGCCAAGAACCGTATGAACTTCCATCGCTGCGCCGACAATTGCAAATACTTCCTCTTTGAAAATCAACTCAGCCATCTCTCCTCCTAAAAACTTCATGTACTTCGTGCTCTT
>CAYQOF010000360.1:1338-2430 GCA_964419035.1 uncultured Anaerolinea sp.
CTTCGTGCTCTTCGTGGATCAGAAACTTCGTGGCCTTCGTGCTCTTCGTGGATTCTAATCCAAAACCTGTCGGGTCTTAGCCCTGCCTCTTGAACGCATCACATTCAGCAGGCGCGGGATGACACTCGAATACATCACATACCAAAGCGGACTGGGCGCAAAGTCCCAGGCGCCAAGCGTGCGCACGACCTGCCCGCCAAGTCCCTCTTTGAAGCGATACACGCCCCACATCGAGTCGCTTTCGTCGAAGACCTCCGGCGCGCCCCACAGATCGTATACCGTGCAGCCTCCTGCTTTTGCGCGTTTGATCGCTTCCCATTGCAGGAGATGATTCGGCATCTTCTCACGATGCTCGTCCCGGGACATGCCATAGACGTAATAGGCGCGCCCCGCGAAATAGAAGACGAAGAGCGCGGCGACGGGTTCATTATTGACTTCGGCGATGAGAGGTTCAGCGAAAGGAAAGTGGAAAGTAGAAAGTGGAGAATTGGAAGATTGGAGATTAGAGATTGGAGACTGCGCGTTTTTCATAAAAGTTCCCCACACGGTTCTGTAATAGCCTTCATCCCGGATCACAAATTCATCGCGCACGGAAGTTTCGGCGTACATTTTGTAAAGCATGGGCAAATCCTCAATCTTGCCTACGCGCAATACAACGCCTTTCTTCTCCGCCAAACGGATGTTGTACCGCGTCTTCTGTTTCATGCGCGTGAGAAGTTCCTCCTCGGATGGATTCAGGTCAATGAGGACTGTATTCCTGAATTGGATCTGATCCGACGAATATTCCCACCCCCTGCGCTTCAACGCGGACATCACAGCCTGCCCGCCGTTATCAGGGACATCTTCCTCCCCTCCAGGGACTCCCATCCCCAGCATGACATCCGGATCCATTTTCAGGAAGATCGCGCCGTGCTTCTTCGCAAAGGATTGCAAATCGTCCAGCACGCGGTTGCGCAGGGACTCATTCGACCAATCGAGAAGAGGTCCCTTTGGGGAATAGAGGATGGATAACCGCGCGGCAAATCCGTTGCGAATGACCTGGCGCTTCAAAATCAGCGCGGCGGCAACAATTGGAAAGTGGAAAGTGGAAAG
>CAYQOF010000361.1:0-2396 GCA_964419035.1 uncultured Anaerolinea sp.
GCAAGCGCGGGACCCGAAGGATAGATTTCCCTGCCGTAATAGGTGAGCGATGGAAATGTGACCCACAACGATTCCTTTTGATTGTGAGTCCACGGGCTCGATCCGCTTCCCTTCCAGCCATACGGATCCACCGACCTGCCCGAAGGATTGCGGACCGTAAAATGCAAATGCGGTCCCGATGAATTCCCGGTCGTGCCGCTGATGCCGAGCATTTCGCCGCGAGGGATGAATACACAGCCCGGCGTGGAACAGGATTGCACTGCCACCGAACTCATGTGACCGTAGTACGTGTTATATCCGTTGGAATGGCGCAGGCGCACGTAGATGCCGAGATTGACCTTGTGATTCTGCGGATCCCACCAGCCCGCGTAGACGACCTGGTCTGAATCCGCCGCGGCGTAGATGGGACGATAGGCAATGCCGTAGTCCACGCCATCGTGACCATCGTAATACAACCACGTGCCGAGGCTGTAGGACCAGTATCCGCCAAATCCCGCGTTGCAGACACCGGGCCGGGGTGGAGGCGTGCCGGGCGGCTCGGGAGAGGGACAGGTCCTGTCCGCAGCGTCTCCGGTGAAGGCGATGACTTTGCTATCGGTCGTGTAGTTGGGGGTGGAATGGTCGAAGATGGATTCCTGCGAGGCGGTGCCGGGGTAGGGCGGATAGAGGAACGGCGCGACCGTCTGCGCTTCGGGCGCGTTCGTCCTTCCAGCCGACGCGCCGCGCACGCCCAGCATGACGATGCTGACGAGGAGGAGCGTGAGGGCGTGCTTGAGAGGGCGGGTCACAGTTGGATTTTATCCTCACTTGCAGGAGATTGCTTCGGGCTTCGCCCTCGCAATGACAAAGTCAGGGTTGGGGTGTGGCTTGTGATACGGGAACAGAGCGGAGCGTGGAAAGAACCGTCAAAGCATCCGCGAGGCATTTATCCGCCTGCTCCTCGAACGAAACCTGGAATCCGGTGATGATCCTTCCGTCGCCGCCGGTGTACGTCACGAATTTTTTGATACCGTTCTCGAAGGCGGTGTTCACGTCGAACGTGAGGTTGGGCAGGTATAGCACATCGTGCTCGACGGTGACGTTGCGCGGCATGCCCCGCCCCGAAGCAACGGAGATCACGCAATACGGAATATTGCGATGTCCGAGCGCGGGGAAGCCGAATGGGTCTGTGGTGAGCGCCCAGATTTCAGGGTCGTAAAAGACGCGAAACGAAAAGCCCGGTTCCGAATCGCCGAGGTACGTCGGCGTGCCATCCCATGCGAGGCGCGCGGGAGCGTTGGGAATCTCGGTCGGCAGTTCGAGCGGAGGCAGCGGCGTTTCGGTCGGTGTGATGGTTGGGGTGGGTTCGGGTGTGGAGGTTTGTGTCGGCGCGGAGGTCGGCGTGTTTTGCGGCAGTAACGCCTGCGTGGGCAATTCGGTCGCGGCGGGCGCCTCGGTCGCCGCGGCGCCGCAGGATGAAACAACCAGGGCTGTGATCAGGATAACGATGATTCGCCGGATCATTCAGACTCACTTTCAGACTTATCCACTTCTCTTCGCCAATCTTCGCTGCTCTGTGTTTGCGATTATTAGCCGGGATTGACAGATTCACTTCCGCATCCACGCGGGACAGCAGGCTGATTCCGTTATAAGAGGCATAATCACCGCCGAAATTGGGTCGGGGGACCCGACCCCTGCATAACCAACGTCCGCGATGAATACGTTCATTCTACCATCTACGACCACATTGAAGGTCAAAGTGTTCCCGCCCGGCGACCAGAAGGGAGTCTCGACGCGTCCGTCGGTAAGGTTTGTAATCTGAGTCAATCTGCCGTTTTCGAAATCCACAATCTGAATATTGCTGATGAGCGCGTCACTTGATCGATTCGCGTTTTCATCATCGGGGTTTTCGCGGACTACAAACGCGATGTGTTCTCCGTCCGGTGACCAGTTCGCCGCGTAGCCATGACCGGCGTCCGCGTCGGCGAGTTTGCGCGCGTTCGAGCCGTCCGAGTTCATCACCCAAAGTTCGCCAATGGTAAACGGGGTCTGCGTATCGGGAATCCTGATGAATGCGATGTGTTTTCCATCCGGCGACCAACGCGCAAAGGAAATGTAATGGTATGGATCGGCATACAATTGCTGTGTGCTGCGTGGATTGTGCTGCATGAGCCAAAGTTCAGAACCGTATCCAAGTCCGCGCGAGAAGGTGAATGTGAAATCGCGGCTGTCGGGTTTCGCGGCGAGGTCATAAGTGAATTCGTTGATCGCAAGGCTATCGCGCCTTCCGTCTGTGAAGGCGCGGATGATGTGCGGGTTGCCCAGCGAATCCGCTTTGAGGTACGCGGCTTTCCCATCAGACGTCCACGCCAGGAAGCGGCTGTCAGAGTCGGTCACGGGCTGGGTAACGGAAGCAG
>CAYQOF010000362.1:0-2393 GCA_964419035.1 uncultured Anaerolinea sp.
ATCATGGAGACGCTCGGCGTGGACGAGGCATTGCGCAAGGCCGGTGTTCAGGAGGGCGATACGGTTGCAATCAGCGAGTTCGAACTGGAGTGGCAGGAGTAAACAATGCCCCCCACAAGACAACGCGCTTTGATTCTGGGCATGATCTTCATCGGGTTGCTCCTCGCCGGATTCTTTGGTTTGCGCGCCTTGCATGCCTTCAGGCAGGTACGCGGGCACCCGCCGCCGCCCCTCGCCGCGCCGGAGATCCACCGCGTCGAAACCGATGTGGACCTGATCCGCGACTGGATGACCATCCCCTACATCGCGAAGCTGTACGATGTGCCTTCTGAAATGTTATTCGATGCAGTTGGCGCAGCTCCGCAAGGCAACAAGGAAAAGAGCCTGAAGGAAATCAATCGAAAATATTTCCCCGACTCAAAGGGAATTGTCAAGGCAAAGATCAAAGCCGCCATTCTGGAGTATCAGGCGTCGGGGATGCCGGACGCGCCGGAGATGGATTCGAATCATCCCAACCCTCCCATCAAACCCATCGGACCCATCCCGCCGTAGGCGCGCCACCGCATGGCTGATTTTCTTCTCACCCAGATCATCAATTATGGCGCGCCCATCCTCGGCGCGATCGTCTTCATCGGCGCGATGGGCGCGCCATTTCCCGGAACCCTCATCGTGATCGCGGTCGGCGCGTTCTGCAAACAGGGATTGCTCGAATGGCACACCACCGGGTTTACCGCATTGGCATCCGTCGTCGCGGGAGATTGCCTGAGTTATGCAATGGGCTATTACGCGCGCGAACCGGTCTTGCGGCGATTCGGGGGAACGGAACGATGGATGAAGGCTGAATCCACATTCAACCGCTGGGGCGGGCTGTCCGTTTTCTTCACGCGTTTTTTGATCACAGGCATCGCGGTACCGGTAAACCTGATCTCCGGCACAAGCAATTTTTCCTTCAAGCGTTTCCTGTTCTTCGATCTTTTCGGCGAGGCGATCTGGATTTTCGGTTACGGCGGATTGGGTTATCTCTTCGGCTCAAAGTGGGAAGCGGTGAGCGACCTGCTTGGCAGCATCAGCGGGCTGGCGTTGGGACTCGTCATCCTTGCGGCGGGCATCTGGCTGGGAATCAGGCGCTTGAGGATGATCGAAGCCAACAAAGCAAAAGTCCCTGAAGTTTGAAAGAACGTCCCGCAGGGTTCTTCAAAAAAACTTGTTCACAGAAAAACCTGCGGGACGGTGCGCCTCAAACTGCCTTCCACTGATTTGCCTTCGCGATCCGTTCACCCAATGGCGGATGCGAATGGAACAGGAAGACCACCCACTTTTCGGGATCCACCTCCCCGAGATTCTGATTCGCCAGACGCGTGAATGCAGACGCGAACGCCTCATTCTTACCCGTAGCCTGCAACGCGTAATCGTCAGCCATGCCCTCCCTCCAGCGCGAGATCGCGTTGTTCAGCGGCATGAGGATAAGGTCATAGGCGCCGATGATGAGAGCCAGCGCGGGCAGCGCGGCAATGTCGGCGGGACCTGTAAAACCGAAGTAATCCATTGCCCGGTTCAATCCCAACGAAGCGAGATACAGCCCGATGGTCGTGAGCAGGATTCCGAATATGACAAAGACCGGAATATCGCGGTGGACGTGATGTCCGAGTTCGTGCGCCAGCACGGTTTCGACCTCATCCGAGGTGAACTCGTTGATGAGCGTATCACCCAACACGATGCGGCGGGTGTTGCCGATGCCCGTCAACGCCGCGTTCGCGGATTTCGTCCGTTTGGACATATCGAACTTGAACACACCGCGCACTTTTGTGTTGGCGCGTTCGGCGAGTTTGAGCAGGCGATCTGCCAATTCCTGATGCTCGTCGCCCAACGGCACGTATTTGTTGAACAACGGCATGATAAGGATGGGCGCGAGGTTGATAAGCAACACGTTGAAGATAAACAGTCCGCCTGCCGCCCACAGCCACCACAGATCGCCGGTGAGGCGCAAAGCGAGGTAAAGCAATTCGAGCAGGATCAGCCCGATGGGCGCGCCGATCGCAAGTCCCTTGAGGCGGTCCATGATCCAGTCTTTCAACGTCTGGTTGGATTGACCGAAGCGATGCGGCAGGAGGAATCCTCCATAATAGCCAAGCGGGAGAGTGATGATGGAAAAAATTCCGCCGAAGATGACGACGAAGAGGGCAACCAGCAGCCAATCGTTATCCGTGAAGGACGCGATCCATTCGCGCAACGAAACCGCCCAGCCGAAGAGTAGCCAGGCGAGCGCATACGCGGCGCCGAGGGCGATATCCACCAGCCACAGGCGCCGGCGGATGCGGGCATATTGTTTGGCTTTTTTTTGTCGTTCGGGGTCGAGTGTAGACATTGGAGTAATTGGGGATTGGTAATTGGAG
>CAYQOF010000363.1:0-2369 GCA_964419035.1 uncultured Anaerolinea sp.
GAATCGAACCCTCATTCCCGTAGGGAACACGATTTTGAGTCGTGCGCGTCTGCCTGTTCCGCCACTTCGGCTGATTTGTCGAAGGTCCCGCGTAAGCGGGGCGTCCCAAAGTATACCACTCATAATTTGCAGTGCAAGATGTCATCTTGCGCTGCGAACAGGATGACATGAAACTCGGAATTATCGGATTGCCCCAATCTGGGAAGACAACCATCTTCAACGCTCTGACGCGCGGGGACGCGCCGACCACCGCCTCGGCGGGACGCTTCGAAGTCCACACGGCGGTGGTGGATGTGCCAGACCCGCGCGTGACGCGGCTCTCGGAGATGTTCAAGCCGAAGAAGACCATCTACGCCAAAGTGACTTACGCGGACATCGCCGGGCTCGAATCCGGCGCGGCAAAGAGCGGTATCTCCGGTCAACTGCTGAATCAACTCGCGCAAATGGACGGGTTCATCCTCGTCGTGCGGCGCTTCGAAAGCGACCTGGTCATGCACCCCAGCGGGAGCGTGGACCCGCAACGCGACGTTGAGTCCATGCTGGGTGAGTTGCTCCTCAATGACCTGATCGCCGTCGAGCGCAAACTCGAACGCCTCGCGGACGAGCGCCGGAAGGGCGGCACGGACAAGGCGGTGAACGAAAAACAGACCGCGTTGTTCACCCGCCTGCATGAGGCGCTGAACAAGGACATCCCGCTCCGCAAACTGGAGTTTTCGAACGAGGAACAAAAGGAACTTTCCTCGTACGGTCTGCTCACGCGCAAGCCGGTGCTGGTGGTGTTCAACCTGGGCGAGGGACAATCCGCGCCGCAGATGGAACTGGACGTGCCATCCGTGGCGTTGATGGGAAAACTCGAAATGGAAATTGCGCAGCTCTCGAAGGAGGATGCCGAGATGTTCATGCAGGAATACGGCATCGAGGAACTCAGCCTGAATAAAATGATCCGTCTGTCGTACGATCTGTTGCAGGTGCAGTCGTTCTTCACGGTTGGCGAGGATGAGGTGCGCGCCTGGGAGACGCGGATCGGCGCGACCGCGCAGGAGTGCGCCGGGGAGGTCCACACCGACCTGCAGCGAGGATTCGTCCGGGCGGAGGTGGCGGCTTACGACGACCTCATCAGCCTCGGGTCCATGAATGAGGCGAGGGCAAAAGGGAAGTTAAGGCTCGAGGGCAAGGAGTATCCCGTCAAGGATGGGGATATCGTGCATATCAGGTCGAGTCTGTAATTCGAACGTCCCGAAGGGTTGAATTACCTTGCAGGGCTTGTCGGGAAAACCTTCGGGACGATACATAAACACATCTTCAGCACCCGCGAAAAAATTTGACTCTGTGGTAAAAAACTTCCAAAGGAGATTTTGAATCATGGCTTACTCGATCAAAAAGTGGGACCTCGGGCAACTCTTTCCGGGCTTCGACAGCCCCGAATTGCAGGCTGCGTTCGATAACGTGGAGGAGCAGGTCGCGTCGTTCGAGGGCGTGCGCGGCAAATTGACCGCGGACATGGACGCCGAAACGTTTCTCGAGGCGGTGCGCGCCTCCGAAGCGACAGTGCGCATCGTGAACCGCGTCTCCGCGTTCGCGGGGCTGGCGTTCGCGGAGGACACGCAGAACCAGACCGCGCAGACGTTGATCGCGCGCGTGCAGCAGTTCGCGGCGGAGATGCAGAACCGCACATTGTTCTTCAGTCTCTGGTGGAAGGACCTGGACGATGCCAATGCCGGGCGGCTGATGAGTAGTTCAGGCGATTACCGTTATTACCTCGAGGAGATGCGTCACTTCAAACCGCACACGTTGACCGAGCCGGAAGAGAAGGTCATCAACATCAAGGACGTGACCGGCATGGGCGCGTTGATCCCGCTGTACGATGCGATCACGAACCGCTACGTCTTCAAACTCGAGGTGGACGGCGAGGTGAAGGAACTGACCCGCGCCCAATTGCAGCCGTACATCCAGGGGTCCAACCCCGACCTGCGCGCGAAGGCATACCAGGAACTGTACCGCGTCTTTGGCGAGGACGGTCCGATCCTCGGGCAGATGTATCAGGCGCGCGCCCGCGACTGGCACAATGAGAACATCAACCTGCGCAAGTTCGGCAGTCCGATCTCGGTGCGCAACCTCCAGAACGATGTGCCGGATGATGCGGTAGACGCGTTGCTCGAGGCGGCGAAGAAGAACGCCAAGATCTTCCAGCGATATTTCAAGATGAAGGCGAAACACCTCGGAATCCCTTCGGGGAAGTTGCGCCGCTACGATATCTACGCGCCGGTGGCGAAATCGGACAAGGCGTTCGAGTTCGACGCTGCCGCGAACATGGTGCTGGATTCGTTCCGCGCGTTCGACCCGAAGATCGGCGAACTGGCGCGCCGCGT
>CAYQOF010000364.1:0-2366 GCA_964419035.1 uncultured Anaerolinea sp.
CGAATGAGAATTCTGTCGTGAATGCGTCCTCCATCATCCTGTTTATCCCTGTATAATTGAAATCATGATCGAACTCAACATCCCCGGGCGCGGCACGTTCCGATTGCAGCATCTCGTCACGGATGTAAATGGAACGCTGGCAGTGGACGGTCAATTGATCGAAGGCGTCGCCAAACGGATCGGCTCGTTGAAGGACTGCCTCACGATCCACCTGCTTACCGCAGATACACACGGGCGGCAACCGGTGATTGACCAGCAACTCAACCTCACTGCTGTCCGCATTCAACCCGGAGATGAAGCCGGACAAAAAGCAGATTACATCCGCAACCTCGGCACAGAGATGGTCGTTGCAATCGGGCAGGGAGCAAACGATGCCATGATGCTCAGGGAAGCCGCGTTGGGCATTTGTGTGATGTCGCAGGAAGGCGCGGCGGCAGAAACTTTGCTGGCTTCCGATCTCATCCTGTCTGATATAACAACCGCGTTGGACCTGCTGGAAAAACCCTTGCGCATTGTTGCAAGTCTAAGAAAATAATCGAATGAACACCACCGACCCCACATCACCACCCGAACCGACACAGGAATTTGTTTCCGCGCGCGCCCGCAGAAGGCGCGCCATGCGCCGCGCTTACTTCCCAACCGACGAAGAAGGTCGCGCCGCGTTGTTCGATCATCTCGCACGGCGCGCGTTCCCATCCTACGAACTCTTCGTGTTCTCACTCGTTGCCGGAGTGATCCTCGGTCTGGGATATTTCTTCGACTCACAAGCGATACTCATCTTCGGAGTCCTCGTCGCGCCATTGTTGACTCCCTGGATCGGCGCAACGCTCGCCATCGTTGCAGGGGCGGGCAGGTTATTCTTGCAGACCATCACTGCCATCTTCGTCAGTTCACTGCTGATCTTCGGCAGCGGCATCCTGGCGGGTTTCGCCTCGCGCGTCTTCCAGCCGCGCACATTCAACGAAGCCTTCGTCCACAGCCGTTTGTGGTGGCCCGACCTCATCGTCCTGACCATCGCCGCGATCCTGCTCACGATTTCGTTCGTCCGTTCCGAGACGCGCCCATATCTTCCCAGCGCGCTGCTCGCCTACGAACTCCTGCTTCCGCTTTGCGCGGCAGGCTTCGGCTTGGGGAGCGGCGTCACCGAGATCTGGCCCCTCGGCTTGTACGTCTTCTTCGTCCATTTTGCATGGGCGACCTTCTTCGGCATCCTCACTCTTTTCTTCCTGCGTTTCCGTCCCGCGTCGTTTGGCGGATTAGCCTTTACGGGAGCGACGTTCATCGCCCTCATCACCATCGTGACTTTGCTGACGGGATTCGATCAATGGATAAAAATACAGACGGGTCTTGCCCAGCCGCCGCCTGATCCCGCTCCCCAGGCAACAGCCACCCTCGCGGAAATTCCCACCATCACGCCCTCGCTGAATCCCGCGCCTGCGACCGCGTTCGTTGGCGTCCCCACCGCGACTCCCTCGCGTACGCCCAGTCCCACCCCGCCCCCCACGCAAACGCCCACCTTCACCGTCACAGCCGAACCAACGCCCATCATCGCGCTGGTCAGGGCGCCGGAGGGAGGCGGCGCCTTCATCCGCGAAAGACCGGGCGGACCGGGAGTCACGATTCTGCCGAACGGCTGGAACGTCACCATCGTCCCAAACGATTTCCAGGAGGTGAACGGCGTGATCTGGGTGCATGTCATCGCCACGATCAACGACACACGTGTGGAGGGCTGGATGATCCAGTCGCTTTTGGTCACTGCAACACCGATCCCGGATTGGCAGCCTTCACCCACTCCGTAAAGTCTCATTTGCCGCGAAGATCACCAAGGAATTGATTCCAAGAATTTACAAATTTATCACTTCCCTCATGTCGTGCGGGGAGGGCGTAGTTCCCAACGAAGCAATCTCCAGTTCCCTGAAGAAAACCCGTCTTCAAGTTTTATTCTCCCGTGAGCAGATTGCTTCCCGAAGGTCGCAATGACATTGTTTTGGAGAGAGTGAAGAGGGTTGGACCAGTCAGGAGTGGTTCCGCGCTGGAGTCGGACTCGTTCCGAAAATGCGGAACCAGTCAATTGACTGGTTCCGTTCAAGGCTAAAGGGTTGAACCGTATTGTTGGTGCAAACGGTGGAAGAAGCGCAGGTTGATGAGGGTGTAGATTAATGTGTTCAAATTAGCGATGGCACTGCCATTCCGCAGATGAGGTCTTTCAATGCCGAGTTGAAACGCCTGACTGTTAATGCGCTCAACCGCGGTTCGTTGGCGATACAAATCTTTGTATGTTTGGCTGTTTCGATCAAGGGTGTAGCGCAGTCTAGTGGTTTGTTGGATAAGTTTTGCAACGAATTAATCCGGGCGTGTTGTTGAGC
>CAYQOF010000365.1:0-2363 GCA_964419035.1 uncultured Anaerolinea sp.
CAGCTCTTCCTGCTTCTTGAACTGGCTCATGTACAAATCGTAATAGAAGCCTTGTTTCGCAAGCAGTTCGTCGTGTTTACCGCGTTCGATGATCTGACCGTCTTTCAGGATCAGGATCATGTCCGCATTGCGGATGGTGGACAGGCGGTGGGCGATGACGAACGCGGTGCGGCCCTTGAGCAATTCATCGAACGCCTTCTGGATGAGACGCTCGGTTCGCGTGTCCACGCTGGAGGTTGCTTCGTCCAGAATTAATATTTTCGGGTCTGACAGCGCCGCACGCGCGATCGAAAGCAGTTGCCGCTGTCCCTGGGAGAGACCCGAGCCGCGTTCGCCGAGGACGGTGTCATATTTTTCAGGAAGCCGCTCGATGAATGAATCCGCGTTGGCAAGTCTGATCGCCGCCATAATTTCTTCATCGGTGGCATCAGGTCGCCCAAAGCGGACGTTGTCCATCACGCTCTGGCTGAACAGGAAGGTGTCCTGCAGCACGATACCAATCTGTTCGCGCAGGGATTTCATGCTCACGTCGCGCACGTCAATGCCGTCGATCTTCACCGAGCCGGAGGTCACGTCGTAGAAGCGGGGGATCAAATTGATGATGGTCGTCTTGCCCGCGCCTGTGGGACCGACGATGGCGATGGTCTGCCCAGGCTCGGCGGTGAAAGTGACATCTTTCAGCACAGGCACGCCGTCTTCGTAGGAGTGAGTCGCTTTGTCGAATTCGACGCGCCCCTTGATTTCAGGCATCTTCCGCGCCTCAGGCTTGTTGAACACGGACGGCTTCTCGTCGAGGATACCGAAGATGCGTTCCGCGCCTGCGATGGCGTTCTGGATGTTCGTCCACAGGACGGCAATTTGCTGGATCGGCTGGTTGAAGCGCTGGACGTAGCCGAGGAAGGTCACGACCAGACCGAGGGTGACTGTCGTGCCGAAGAGAGTTTGTCCCTTGAGCAGGTACCAGCCGCCCACGCCTGTGACGATGGCAAGCGCAACGTAGGACAACGCTTCCAGCGCGGGAGCAAGCGCGGAGGTGTACGCCACCGCGCGGATATTGGCATCGCGGTTGGCGGCGTTGACCTCCTTGAACTGTTCGATGTTCTCGTCCGCGCGGTTGAAGGCTTGCACTTCACGGACAGCGGCGATGCTTTCCTGCAACTCCGCGTTGACAGAGCCGATCTCCTGCCGCGCCACGCGGAAGGCTTTGCGCGCCTGTTCGGAGAAGTAATACGTGGCGATGAACATGATCGGCGCAACCACCAGTGAGAGCAGGGCAAAGGGCAGGTTGGTCGTGATCATATTGTAGGACACCCCGATCAGCAGAAGGATGCCGCTGAACACGTTGACCAGCGCGAACGAGAATGCCTGCTCGATGGCGGTCGTGTCGTTGGTGATGCGGCTCATCAGGTCGCCCGCTTCATGCTCGGAGTAATAACTCAGCGACAGACGATGCAACTGCTCGAACACCTCCACACGCAGGACGCGCAACACGTGCTGACCCGTCCATGCCATGGTGAAGAAAGTCGCGCCTGTGAGCACCGCGCCGAGGACGTACAGCCCGACCATGACCATGACGAGGCGGAACATGCCCGCGCTGCGCTGGTCGGAGGTTATGGCGGCGGGATCGGGAGTCTCGAATCCGCCGAGGGTGAAGGCTTTGTGGACGAGTCTGCGCGTGAACGACAACGAGGAGGGATCGTCCGTGGCGAGGTAACAGGTGGAGGCAGAGGTCTGGGCTGTTGAATCAGCCTGAGCGTCGCCCTGAGCCTGTCGAAGGGGGAAGAATGAAGCGAAGCCTCCCGTCGAAGCGCCCGTCGGGACGAGGAAACAGTCCGTCGCCTGTCCCATCAGTTCGGGGGTGATCACCTGCGTCCAGGTGGAGATGACGACGAAGGACACCGCCAGCGCGATCATGTACCAGTATTGACCGAAGTATCTGCCGAGGCGCGCCAGGGTTTCGCCCAGGGCGCGGGGCTTGATGGTTTCCTGATTGAGCAATCCGCCTGCGCGACCGTGCATCATAGCGCCACCTCCCCTGAGACCTCCGAGGTCTTTAAGACCTCGGAGGTCTGTTCATGCGCCAGTATCTGTGAGTTGTAAATTTCGGCGTAGATGGCGTTCTCTTCCATGAGTTCGTTGTGTTTGCCTTCCGCCACGACCTCGCCTTTGTCCAGCACGAGGATCTTGTCGGCGTTCATGACGGTGCTGATGCGTTGGGCGATGACGAAGGAGGTGCGACCCTCCATGAGTTTGTCGAGGGCTTTTTGGATCTGCGCCTCGGTGTTGAGGTCCACGCTGGAAGTCGAATCGTCCAGAATGAGAATTCGAGGATTCAAGAGAATTGCGCGGGCGATGGCGACGCG
>CAYQOF010000366.1:0-2358 GCA_964419035.1 uncultured Anaerolinea sp.
CTTATGAATGTTCAAGCCTTTCGTCATTTTTATAACTATCACTTTGCCGAGAACCGCAAGATTCTGGAGCATGTCGCTGCGTTGACCTTCGAGCAGTTCACCCAGAAAGTGGATTACTCACGCGGGTCGGTTCGGGAGCAACTTGTCCACCTCATCGATGCGGAAGATGTGTGGATCAGCGAGTTGCGCGGCGCTCAACCGTCCGAGCCATTGCCTGAGATGACTGATGCCGATGACCGCGACGCCATCCGCACATTGTGGGATGCGGTGGAGCAGAACACCCGCGGGTATCTTGCAAATTTAGAAGATGATTTCTTGTTCACCAAGCCGATCACCGATCCAGAAGAAGACAAGGATTTGATCGTCTGGCAGGTCTTGCTTCATATTGTTAATCATGCCACCGATCATCGCGCTCAACTGTTGCGTGCCTTGCATGATCTGGGCGTGGATACGAAGTATCAGGATTACATTTTTTACGTCTATGAACATCCGTTGTAGTAGGGACACAGCGTTGCTGTGTCCCTACGTTGTTGGTTTTTTATAATGCAGTGACAACAATGCCAGCAATTGCTGTGATAACGCCGACTCCTTGTATTTTGGTGATTCGATCTCTCAGAAAAATAATCGCCAATACGATGGTCACTATGGATAAAGCGGATGCGATGGGTGTGATCAATATGGCGTCTCCGATCGTCAGCCCGTAGTTAACAACAGCAACCGCGCCCGCTTCGATCACGCCCATGACGAAGATGGCGGAGATGGTTTTCCCAGCGGTGCCAGCCAGACCCATTCCGCGTTTTGAAAGTACCGAAAAGAGAAGCATAAAGAAAAAAATGCCCAGCTTGATCAATGCCGTGCTGACCAGCCATCCGACTTCTTCCACGATGATCTCGCTGACATTCCAGTAGATGCCGAAGAAAAAGGCTCCTGCAATGGCTTCCTTGACTCCTGATGAAAGTTGAAACCTTCGCTGTTGGATTTCGCTCCAGTTTAGGGAGGCGAGCGTCACGCCTGTAAGAATCATCAGGACGCCGATGGTTTGGATGGTGGAGAGGCGCTGTCCCATGAAGGTGAAGGCGAAAAACATGGTGAATACTGCCCACAAGTTCATGGTGGCGGCAATAATGGACATATTGCCGATCTCAAAACCTTTGAAGAAGAACAAATAGCCAGCGGAGTAAAGAAGCGCGGCGAAGGGAAATAAGAGAATCACACTCGAAGAGGCGGCTATGCCTGGGACAGTCAAGAAGCCGAGCAGAAGAATGGATGCCAGCCCAGCCAACTGTGACCAGAAAAACGATTTGTAAGGTCCGATCTGTTTGGAGAATACGCCACCCAGAAAATCATACAATCCCCACCCGAACATGCCCGATATCCCGCACAGGATGCTTGCGATGGTTGTGCTCATAGATTCGGCTGCTGCTTATGCCAATCAGTGATTTGCTGATACGCGTGTGCGGCTTGAAATAAAGTCTGTTCATCCAAGTGCTTGCCGATGAGTTGCATACCGACGGGCATGTCCTTTGAGAAGCCAGCGGGGAGCGCAATGGCAGGGACGCCAGCAGGGTTGGTGGAGACAACATAAATATCCGAGAGGTACATTTCGAGCGGGTCGCTGGTCTTTTCGCCGAGTTTGAAGGCGGTGGTGGGACAGATGGGGGCGAGGAGAACGTCAACTTTGGAAAAAGCAGTTTCAAAGTCCCGGCGAAGAAGCGTGCGCACTTTTTGAGCCTTCAAGTAATACGCGTCGTAATATCCAGCCGAGAGAGCGTACGCGCCAAGCATAATCCGTCGCTTGACTTCATCGCCGAATCCTGCGTGACGAGTCTGGAGGTAGATGTCAATCACGTCCTTTGCGTTTTCTGAAACGGAGAGACCGAAGCGCGTGCCGTCCATGCGGGCGAGGTTGGCGCTGGCTTCCGCGAAGAGCAGGAGGTAATAAACGGGCAGACCGTATTTGGTGTGAGGGAGCGAGACTTCGTGAATTTCCATGCCGAGTTTTTCGTAGGTGCGAATGGACTCTTGCAGCGCGGACTCAACACCCGCTTCCATGCCTGCCACGAAATATTCTTTGGGGATGCCCAACTTCATGTGTTTGATTGGCTGGTTGATGTTGGCTGTGTAATTGGTAATTGGTAATTGGTAGGTTGTGCTGTCGTGAGGGTCGTGACCTGCGATGTGTTCGAGAACGGTTGCGCAGTCGTAAGCATCGCGGGACATCGGTCCGATGGAGTCGAAGGAGGAAACAAGAGCGATGAGACCGTAGCGAGAGACACGACCATAAGTTGGCTTGATGCCTGTGACGTTGCAAAAACCTGCGGGCATACGGACGGAGCCACCTGTGTCTTCGCCGATGGT
>CAYQOF010000367.1:0-2344 GCA_964419035.1 uncultured Anaerolinea sp.
TCTCACAAAGACAGGCCACCTTCTTTTTGGTTGCGGCTGGATGCCGCGCTATGAAATTCGCCACCATCTCAACGCTTCGCGCGACGACCCAGCCTGCCCTCGTTATCGAGGACCGTGTCCACACCCTGCCCTTCGCGGACATGTACGCCGTAATGGAAGTCGGCGCGGAAAAAGCCGCTAAAAAAGCATCGAAGGATTCGCTCGCGGCAGACGAGGTAAGGTTCCTCTCCCCGCTGAAACCCTTCACCCTGCGCGACGGATACGCCTTCGAACAGCACGTCAAGACCGCCAACAAGAATCGCGGACGAGAAGTCCCTGAGGAGTGGTATCAGTTCCCGGTCTTCTATTTCACAAATCCCAATGCGGTGTTCGGTCACGAGGACACGATCCCCTATCCGCCCTACACCAACGCCATGGATTACGAACTTGAGATCGCGGCGGTGATCGGCAAACCGGGCATCAATATAAAGCCTGAAGATGCTCCTGACTACATATTTGGCTACACGATATTTAACGACTGGTCAGCGCGCGACGTTCAACGGAAAGAGATGATCGTCGGGCTGGGTCCTGCCAAGGGCAAGGATTTTGCGTCAGCGTTCGGACCGGTCATCGTCACGCATGAAGCGATTGCCGATAAAGCGACGGGTCGCCCGGGCGTGTACGATCTCGAAATGGTCGCGCGCGTCAACGGGAAGGAATTATCCAGAGGAAATTTCAAGGACATGCACTGGTCGTTTGGAGACATCATCGCCCGCGCGTCGGATTCAGCCATGCTCTACCCCGGCGATGTGATCGGATCGGGAACCGTTGGCACGGGATGCTTGCTTGAACTGACTAAGTTTCAGGGTCCGTGGCTCCAACATGGTGATGTGGTTGAACTGGAAGTCGAACGGATTGGCGTTTTGAGAAATATTGTTGGCTGATGCAACCGTTGGTCGAGTAAGCGGCGGTGATTGTTCCGCCGCAGTATCGAGACCAAAGCAAATCCTTCAAACGATTGATACATGAACAGCGGTGGTCTCGATATGTTCCTCGCTATCGCTCGGAACTACTCGACCACCGGAGTAAATATTTTCGGAGGTCACATGCCCTTCTATCACAAACTCGGAGAAATCCCCCACAAGCGACATACGCAATTCAGAAAACAAAACGGCGAACTGTATCGCGAGGAATTGATGGGACTGGAGGGATTCTCGTCCCTGCAATCCATCCTGTATCACCACTTCATTCCGCCGCGAGTCAAACATACGGAAGACCTCGGTTCGCGTTTGCCAGAAACGGTGGAGTTCGGTCCGATCCGTCACCGCGCCTTCAAGACCTCGGATATTCCGCTCGGCGGCGACCCGGTCTCGGCACGCATCCCCCTCCTCGCCAACAAGGATGTCATCCTCGGCGTGGCGCGCGCGTCGAAAAGCATGGATTATTTCTATCGCAACGCGCAGGCATACGAAACCTGGTGGGTGCACGAGGGAAGCGGCATGTTGAAATCGCAGTTCGGAAATCTCAAATTCCGCACAGGCGATTACATCGTCATCCCCTTCGGCACGACCTGGCAGATGCACATTGACGGCAAGGAAGCGCGCTTCTTTGTCATCGAAAACCCGTCGCAGATCGAACCGCCCAAACGATACCGCAATCACTTCGGTCAACTGCTCGAGCATGCTCCCTACTGCGAGCGCGACATCCGTGTGCCCGAAGAACTCGAGACACATACCGAGCGCGGCGAGTTCGAAGTGCGGATCAAAGTGCGCGACCGACTGTCGAAACACATTCTCGACTACCACCCCTTCGACGTGGTCGGCTGGGACGGCTATCTCTATCCGTGGATCTTCAACATCGAGGACTTCGAGCCGATCACCGGGCGCATCCACCAGCCGCCGCCGGTCCACCAGACGTTCGAGGCGCACAACTTCGTCGTCTGCTCGTTCGTGCCGCGTCTGTTTGATTATCATCCCGACGCCATCCCTGCGCCGTACAACCACTCCAACGTCAATTCGGACGAGGTGATCTACTACGCCGAGGGCAATTTCATGTCGCGCAAAGGCATTGACCGAAGCGACATCTCGTTACATCCATACGGCTTGCCGCACGGTCCGCAGCCCGGCATGACCGAAGCCTCGATTGGCAGGAAAGAGACACAGGAACTGGCAGTGATGGTGGATACGTTCTATCCCCTGCATCTCACTAAGGACGCGCTCGAATTCGAGAATCCTGAATACCAATCCACGTGGATGGAGGGAAGCGGAGAGTAACCACTCAGGCTTTGGAGATTTTGATGATTTCCAAAGCCTGATTATTTGTCTACCCATCTCGACGTGGTGCAGCCTTTTCATGCTTGAATTTG
>CAYQOF010000368.1:0-2339 GCA_964419035.1 uncultured Anaerolinea sp.
GCTGTTGATGACCGCCAGTTCTGCGGCGCGCTGGCGCTCGGCTTCGAGGGCGCGGAGGCGGGTCAATGCGGTGGAGATGTGCTGCGCGACGAAAGTAAGTATTTGCACATCTTCTTCACTGTACCTGAAGTCGGACGCATAACTTTGGACGGCAAGCACCCCAAGAACCTTTTTTGCCATCTTGAGCGGAACAAAAATGACGTCCACCGACATGGTTCCGACAAGCTCAAATTTCTTCTCTTTCAGCAGGCGCGCACCATCGCGCGAACCATAAAGAGTTTCGCCGGTACGGATCACGTACGAAGTACTGCCCTTGTCCTGGTCAAGCAGCATCGGGAGCCATGTAGATTCATCTATATCTTTTTCGTCCGCGTGATAGGGCCAGCTGATCAGGCCAGTCTGTTCGTCATATAACGCAATGAAGAAATTCTCCGCGTACATCAACTTCCCCACAATCCTGTGCAGTTTCTTGTAGAAGGACCGCATATCCTTCACGCCGCTTGCCGCATCCGCGACCTCATACAACGCCCTCTGGATTTTCAACTGGCGTTTCAGGTCCGCTTCAGGGCGCGGCATTCCATTCCTTGCGCTTTTGCGGGATTTGGATTGTTCCTGTTCGACTTTCTTTGGTTCCCCATTCCCCACTGCCTTCCCCTTGACGCGTTTATTTGCGGACAACGATGACTTTGCCATATCCGTTGCTCCTCGATCCTCTGGTTCGATGAAATCGAGTTTACTTTTTGGATCGGCTTAAGTCAATGGGAAATCGTTACACCATCATCGCTTTAATGTTTTGGATGGGAGTCTGCGGGACAAGATCGCACCCGGGCCAGACCGCATCCACACCCGCCTCACGCGCCCCGCGCACTGCCCCCGTTATTTCAGCCTCATCACCCCGATACAACGTCCCAACAGGATCGAGATTCCCGAACAGCAACATATCTTTCACGGCTTCACGCGCCGCCTTGAGATCAGTCAACTGATCCACAGAGACCGCCTCCGCGCCTGTCTGCGCCAGCAATCGCAATGACTTGTTCACATTCCCGCACACGGACAACACGCGCGGCTTCGGCAACTGCTCGATCAGATGTTTTTCAGCAGGGAAAACGAACTGCTCATACTTCGAAGGTCCAATGAACCCCGGCGACCCGCCCATATCGTGGACGGTGATGAAATCCGCGCCAGATTCTCGATACGCCTTTCCGATTTTTGAGAGGAAGGATGAAAGATGGAAGAGCGCATCCAGCACTGCCTGAGGTTCCTTCTTCATCTCGATAAACAAATTCTTCGGGTTGCAAAGATACAACAACAGAGTATAAGGACCCGGTATCATCCCCGAAATCACAACATGCCTGCCAATATCGTTTTTCACCAACCCAATCGCCTCAAAAATCAGTGGCAGTCTCCCAGTCTCCAGTCGCCCAGTCTCCAGTCTCCAATTCTCTAATCCTCCAATCTCTTTGGCACTTTCCACCACCGCCCTCCTCACTTGCGGAAACCCCTCACCTTCATAATTCAATTCCGCTCCCAGCGCCTCGGCTGGCGCGCACAGATCCAACGGCAGTGTTGCAGAGGGAATCCCCGCCAGGCGGAATGTGCCCGCAGCCGCCCTTGCCATCTTTCGCGCATCGCGATGGACCTCGTAAAGCGGCAAACCTTCGCTTTCCAATCCCTCCAAAGTGACATGGATCAAGCCGCTGAAGGCGGGCGGAAATGAAAGTTTTTCACCATTCAACAAGGAAACCAGTTCCGCGCGGGAGGCATTCATGGTTGGGCTGATAATGGATTTTACTGGCGCGTCAGCCAATACTTCACTTCACGTCCCAATGGATACAACGGAAGCAGGTCAATACGATAGCCTTTCCCCGCGTAATCCTGCATGAGCATGGCGGCGCGCTTCAACACAGCCCGGTCGAATCCCAGCGGGAGCGTCATCAACTCCGCGATCGCCGGGTGCGGGTATTTTCCCCTCTCGCGGTGATAGACGCGGAACTCCAACTGCCACGCGTCCAGTTCGCCGTAGACGGAGAGCGCGGTGATGATCCCCTGCTGCAAATGACGCGCTTCGTGGATGATCAATGTCTTGATACGCAGATCGTCCAGCGGCGTATTGTAATTGTAATAATGCGAGTTGAGGCGGATGTTCCCAAACACGGTCCAGAACGCGCCCACGTTGGTCCGTACTTGTTTGAACCCGATCTTCGTTCTGCGAGCGCGCAGGAAATCAACCGCCGCGCGTCCCTCCTCCCCCGCCTGCGCCACGGCTTCCAGGAGTTTGTCTCTCCAAGAGATTTGTTCCATATTCACCGATCCTTTGGCTGAAAAGGCTGGATTTTGCG
>CAYQOF010000369.1:0-2268 GCA_964419035.1 uncultured Anaerolinea sp.
CAGCAATTTCATATCCCTGGAGCAAATCTGCTCGTTGAGATTAAGGAGCAGTTCGGTTTGAAGAGCGATGCGATTCCTCCGCCCTTCAAAATACAGCGCGATCACAGCGACCAATGAGGGGACCAACCCAAGCAGGAACGAGGTCATGGGATTTTCAAACATGGATGCCTCCTTGTTGATTTTCAGAAAAAAAACACGGATGGGCAAAAACCCAATGATCGAAGGACCCGCCGTCCCTTAGTTGGGAGGCGGTGTGTTCGTTCTCGTGGGCGATGGAGTCGGAGAGGGGGTCGTCGTCGGTACGCGCGTCGGCGCGTCGCCCTGCAGGATGAATTGTCCCACAACCTTCCAATCGAGACCGACGAAGACCTGCACAGTGTATGTGCCCGGGAGCCATTCCTCGGGCGTAGCCTCCCAGTCGGTGAAGCCAAAGCCGCCGGTGCCGCCATCCCACGGAATCGTCTCATAATGCACGAGTTGACCGTCGCGATACCAGAGCGCGGTCCATTGCGCGTTGGGCGTCATCTGATCGTACGTGAATACCGCGCAAATATATCGAATGGGGTTCTGAAAAACCGTGGCGGAGGTGAAGTTATTGAAGTTCGAGCAATCGAGTGTGAACTGCAATGGGCTGAACACCGCATTGGGGTTGGGAGTCACTTCGCTGGAAAACAATACCTCGATCACAGGAGGGATGAACGGTGTGGGCGTGATGGTGGGAGTATCGGTGACCGACGGCGTGTCCGTGATGGTGGGCGACAGCGTGATGGTGGGCGACAGCGTGATAGTCGGCGACAACGTGATCGTCGGCGTGAGCGATTTGGTGGGAGAGGGAGGGAAATATTGATAAGCGACCGGCTCGCCGTAAAAATAAAGCAGGATGGCAAATCCCATCAGCAACAGCGAGATGAGGAGGGTGACGAGACCGCTTCGCGCGCGCCGACGCCTGATCCGGTAAAACGTCAGTCTCCTCGCCGAAAGCCAGGCGCGGTAACCTGCCCTGAACACGATCAACGCGCCGATCACGGATAAGACCATGGCGGCGATGATGCCTGCGCGAATATCCATGCGAGGGATTATAGCAGGGGAGGAAAAAGGATGAAGGATGAATTATGAAGGATGAGACGCGCTCATTTTCACCCGGTGGGATGAGCATTTCATGGCGTCGGCGTGATAAGCGGAGCGGTCCGCACAATGCGCGGCTCGACCCACAAGGCGCGGTCGCCATCAGCGGGACCGAGCGAGAGGATCGTCAGCACAAATTTTACATCCCGCCCTGCCAGCGGACTCAAGTCGAGATCTGCTGTGAAATAATTCCGGTCGTATTGTTCACCGAACGCCCAGAAATCGCGAATGAGTCCATCTGCCAGTTGATAATCCACGCGGAAGAGCGCTCCACAGGAGACCGCCCCGCCTTCGCAGTTGACGACCGCCTGGAAACGATCACCGTTCTGCACCCGTAACGAGGGATACACGGCGCGGATATAACCATTGAAGACATTCTGCGGTGCGGTCAACAGGCTGGGGCGGATCACGCGTGTGCCATCCTCCAGTCTCGAGGAACTCTGTCGAAGGACGAAGCCATTGCTGTCGTTGTTCGTGCCGGGACAGTTCAACGTCCCTGCGCCGCTAAACCAGTGCGCGGAACAGGCATTCGCAACAAAGTCATAAGCCGTGCCTGTGAGCGCAGGCGTCCGGACCCGGATGGACACCCAAAATGGACGGTTGGCTGTGGCGGTCGTCCCGAAGATTTCGCCCCTGTCGTTACGGATCTGCCAGTTGCCGCGATAATCGCCGACGATGATGGGGGCGGTGAAATTCATTGCCAGGTCAATGGTTTGACCGGGTGCAACTTCGGCCGGGAGCGGCATGAGGTTTTGTCCGCCCATTTGATCGCCGCTGACGAACACGACGCGGTAGGTCGTCTTCCACGCGCAGGTGCCATTGTTCCTCAGTCTCCAGATCTTCGTGAACGAACTGCCCGGCGTAAAGGTGGAGTTATCCGGCACGGTCACGTCAGCCACGAACTGGATGCGGTCACAGCCCAGGTTGGGAGTTGGCGTGCGCGTCTGGAAGGGAGTTCGCGTTGGAGTGCGGGACGGTGTAAGCGAGGGAGTGCGGGTTGGAGTAAGCGTCGGCGTGGACGATGGAGTGAAAGTAGGCGTATTCGTGGGCGTGAGTGTCGGTGTAAAGGTTGGCGTGTTCGTTGGTGTCAGGGTGGATGTGTTCGACGGGGTAAACGTCAACGTGGGCGTGTTGCTGGGAGTC
>CAYQOF010000370.1:0-2194 GCA_964419035.1 uncultured Anaerolinea sp.
GACACTGAAAAAGTAAAACTTCAAACTGCTGTTTTGAAAGGACTCGGACGAAACCCATGATCCTCCTCAACTTCTCACACCCCTTCACCCCGGAACAAAAGGAACAACTGCAAGCCGTTTTGGGGCAGAAGATCGCGCAGGTGATCCATTTGCCGGTGCAGTTCGATCACAATGCGGAGTATCTGCCGCAACTGGCGCAGGTGATGGAAAAGATCCCGCTGACGCCGCAGGAGTTGCAGAGCGCGGCGATCGTGGTGAACCTGCCCTCGTTCAACGCCATCGCCGCGGTGACTTTGGCGGAATTGCACGGACGCATGGGCTACTTCCCGCCGGTGGTGCGGATGAGACCGGTCGAGGGGGCGATCCCGCCGCGCTATGAAGTTGCGGAGGTGTTGAATTTGCAGAACGTGCGCGATGCGGCTCGTCAAAGGAGGTTTTAATGAGATCCTTTTTGGATCGTTTTATCATCACACCGTACCGCCGCGTTTCAGCGGAGTTTCCCTGGTTCGGACCGGTGTTTGCCGCCTTGTTCGTTGCCATGCTGGTGAACCTGCTGACCGATTCGATGGTGGAGACGATTGGCACCCTCGGCAGTTGGATCGTGATGCTGGCATTGTTCGTTTTGGTAATGATTTTTATCCTTCTTCATGAGGCTAATATTGTACGTCGTTATCAGAGTCTGGGTCCCATTCAGGATGTGAAGGCGCCGAATAAATTCAAGGGGCTGATTTTCATTTTCTCTAATAAAGAAACGTTTCGCGAGGCGATCCATCATCACCAGCCAATGCTTCAATCCTGTTGGTTGCTGGTTACAACTCAGATGCAACATGACGCGGATGAGGCGAAGCGGGAGTATCCTGAAATCGTCTTTTCCGATGTGATCATCCCTGGGTTATATGACGCGCAAGCCTGTTATTTGGCTGTCCGAAACATCTATCGTAACGAGTCTGTGCGGCTGAAAATAGAACCATCCGAAATTATCTCGGATATCACTGGCGGAACGAAACCGATGACGGTCGGCATGGTCGCCGCCTGCATCGAGGATGGGTATGCAATCGAACACGTTCCGACACATTTTGACCCGGTGACGCGAGCGGCGATTCGGCCGCTCCCGCCAATCGAGATCCGCATGCGTGCGCGGTGAGATAACCTGATGCTTCTCTCCATCCTCATTCATCTGGAGGCGCTTCAGGAGGCGCAATTGGATCAGTTCACCGGGCGCGGGGTGCACGGGTTCTGGTTCAACCGCTGGCGGGAGGTAGACCCGGCGCTTGGGGACGAATTGCACGCTGCGAGCGATGTGCAGTCGTTTACGCTTTCGCCGTTGACCCTCACCACTTCGACAGGCTCAGTGCGACGCCCCAGCCCCTCTCCCTTTGGGAGAGGGGAGTCTGGCAGGCATGGAAAAGGGGTTGGGGTGAGGGTAAAGCCGGGAACCCCCGCGCGTTTCAGGGTCACATGCCTCACCGACGCGTTGAGCGAGGCGGTGAGAACCAAATGGCTGGACGGATTGGAGGGCAAGGCTGAAGCGTTCATCCCCCAGCCGAAGGACGAGGAATCAGGCGTCCCGTGGAAGGTGACGCGGGCGGAGGTCGAGGCGGAGGTCTCGTATGAGGCGCTGTCCAAAGTCCATTTGATGAACAGCGTCCCGCCGCGCGAGTGGAGGCTGGATTTCCTCACGCCGACGACGTTCCACGGCGCGAACGGACACCTGCCCTTCCCCCTGCCGGACAGCCTGGTGAATTCGTGGATGCGGCGCTGGAACGCGTTCGCGCCGATCGCACTGCCGAAGGAGGAACTGCTGGAGTGGTCGCGGCAGAAACTGGTGGTGAGTTCGTACAATCTGCGCACCCTGCCGGCGCGCGAGGGGGAGCGTTTGCGGGTGGGATGCGCGGGCAGGCTGACGCTGCGCGCGCTGGAGATGCCGCCGTATCTGCGAGCCGCGGTTGACCTGCTGGCGCATTATGCGTCGTATTGCGGGAGCGGGAGCCATACCGCGCAGGGGATGGGGCAGACGAGGCTGGCGGTGAGGAAGGGAGGGGAGTAGAGGATTGGGGAATTAGAGGATTGGAGAATTGCGGGGAAACGGGACTTTAACAACTGAATATTTTTTCTGCGGTTTTTGTTGAGATTTCTCTGTCGTACACCTGAAAATATCATGTCATTGCGAGCGGTTTTCCCTAGCGCTGCCCGC
>CAYQOF010000371.1:0-2188 GCA_964419035.1 uncultured Anaerolinea sp.
TTGACTGGTTCGCCTTTTGTGCCAGCTTTTGCCGTTACTCTGGCTGAATAGTTACGCGGTTTCTAATGCGATTGCCCTATGGTCGAGTAAACCGAATGATCTTCGAGGCTGTATCGAGACCCAGCCTTCCCAATGACGACGAGATTATGCCTTCGCCAGCGGCGCCAGGCGCAGCAGTTCCGCGCGGTATTGCGCGATGATCCTCGTATTCCCGCCCTCGTCGCCGACTTTGGCGAGTTGCTCCTTTTTGTGTGCCAGTTCACCCAGCACCTGGTAAAACCGTTTCGTCGAACCGTAACTACCCGAAGTGAGCGCGGCGAGGTGCGCGCCGGTCTGGAAGAAGGATACTGCGGTGTTGTATTGTCTTTGTGAGATCGCGCCGCTCGTCACTTCATCCTTTAAATGTTTCTTCAGCAGGTTACGTTCGTGGACGATCATCCAGATGATGAATCCGAGCATGACAGCGTAGCCGATAAAATCCGAAAGCAGACCGAGGAAAAATCCACCTGTGCCGCCGACCAGCGTGCTGAACGTGTTGTGGAATGAATGCGTCAGAACAGCGACTGTATAGCCGGCAGGAATGGCAATGATCTTGACCAGCACATTACGGTTCAGCCGTGCAACCGCCAGCCCGATGCCGGTGAACGCCGTGAAGAACGGGTGCATCCAGCCGACGAGCAACACGCGGATCACGACCAGCGTCCAGAAGCCCTCCCAGCCGCCGGCTTGATAGCCGTTGCGGTAAATGTACAGGGTGTTTTCGATTGCCGCGAAACCCAGCGCGGTGATGCCGCCATAGACGATGCCGTCCAGGATCGAATCGAATTCCTTGCGAAATAGCAGGAATACGACCAGGATAGCAAGTCCCTTCAGAGCCTCCTCTATAACCGGCGCGACGATGGAGGTCGTGCCGAAATCCGCCGCGCCTTCCGAGCCGGTCAACACGTAGATGCCAATGCCAAACGCGGTGTTGAGAATGTACGCGCCGCCGCCTGCGATCACCACGCCCCAGGTGAACGCCGCGCCGAGCAGGAGTTTGGGTTCCTTTTCGTAGCGGTCCAGCCAGTTGATGAACGCCGCGAAGAGGAACATCGGCACGAACCCAAAGAAGAAAGATCCGATCACTGCCATAATTCCTCCGATTTGAAAACCAGACGCGTTCTTTCGATGCGAGTTTCCTCGAATGGGATTCCCAACACATCCAGCACTTCCTCGGGTCGCCCGGTCGCGCCTTCACGCGCCGCGAGGCGCATAAGGATTTTCTCCCCTCTTCCCCCGGGAGAGGGGATGGGGGTGAGGGCTTCGATCAGCGGACGCAGGTCGTACGTTCTGCCGCGGCGTTCACGGGGGATGGATTCGGATTCCATGACGGAATCAATTTTACGCTTCAATTCGGATCCGTCAACCGATTCAGACAAAGTAACCTCGTAGTCCGCCGAGTCCACCTGTGTTTGCAAGGCGGGCGCGCGCTCGTCCACCTGTTCGATCTCCAGCACTTGAATGCCGGAGGGAAGCGTGTCGTTGAGTCGTTCGCGCAACCCGTCCAATGAAATCTCATTTTCGAGTTTCATGTCCAGCATTTCGCAGCGCGAGGAGAAGCCGAGGGGTAACGCCGCGGCGAGATTCATCTTCGGCTGAGGATGGAATCCCTGCGAATACGCCAGCGGGAGTTCGGCGCGGCGCGCAGCGCGTTCCCAGAGTTTGTGCAGGTCGAGGTGACCGGTGTAACGCAGGGCTCCCTGCTTGGCAAACGTGATTCGGATGCGCATTATTTCGTCTGCGCGTTGCGAGTTTTGAGCCAGTGCCGGATGTCCGCGGCGTGTTCCCGGTAATGGCGATACGTATTGTTGGCGACGCGGTCGTACAGGTTGTGCCGGTTGAGCGTTTCTTCCGGCAAGGTTTCGAGCGCGGTAATGATCGAAGTAAATGCCTGTAGTTCCTGCGCCACGACATCTTCCATGGGAACGTTTTTGTATTTTTCGACGATCCATGCATTGGGCGCGTCGTGATCCAGCAGGGGGGAACCGAAATCGGGATAGCCGAATTCTTCGAGGAAGGCGTCCAGCGCGTTCTGCGTCTTGCAGGGCGTATACGGTACCTTGTGCGCGATCTCCTCCATGCGGTCTGCGATGTATTGCTCGTACGCCAGGATGTGGGCGAGGATGTCCTTGATGGACCATTTTCCCGA
>CAYQOF010000372.1:0-2181 GCA_964419035.1 uncultured Anaerolinea sp.
AAAAAATGCATTAAGTTGTATAATGATTTCAGGATTTGGGAACGCGGCAGGCTCAGTCGTTTACCGGTGGACATCGAAGGACAAAGGCGGCAACGATGGATGAGACTGAAAATAAAGCAGGCACAACTCATGTTCCGAAGATCATCGTGATCTGCAATCAGCCCGACACCGCGCCGGTCTGGGGATATATTCTGCGCAAGGACGGGATGATCGTGGTGCTTGAAAAGTCCATCGAGAAGGCGCTCGATCACTGGTCCACGGAAATGCCCGAACTCACCGTGATAGACGTGGATGCCGCTCCTTTGACGATTGTGGAGTTTTGTAAAACGATCAGGGCGGTCAGCGTGGCTCCGATCCTTCTCCTGTTGCCCGCATACAACGAAAAACAGATCCTGGAGGCTTATCAAGCCGGCGTGGACGATGTGCTCATCAAGCCGGTCAGCGGCATGGATGGATGCGAAATGGATGGTTTGCGCTGAATCCATCCGCTTCATAGCATGACAGACGGCGGAGGCCCGATACGGGCCTCCGCCGCCTGAATTTTTTCGAATCACGGTTCGGAGGGGGAATCAGATCGTTTCGCGCGGGCGGGTTGTTTTTTGGTTGTATAATACTGGCATACCGAGAGCGAGAGACCATGAATACCTATCTATCCACCTATACAAAGAAAATTACAAAAGAAATCCGCGAAACACCCGATGAATATCTGCCTGCGCTGCTTGCGATGATTCGCTTGTTCCGCGAAAGTGTGACTCTCAAACCTGCCGACGAAAGTTTCCTGCAGGGATGGAAGGAAGCCCTGAACCACGAGGTCCTGCCGATCGAGAATCTTTGGGAAGGGATGGATGCCCGATAGCCCAAAGCCGCCGGTGGAAGTTTTTTTTACGCCAGAGTTCAAGCGGAATTTGCGGGCTCTGGCGAAAAAATATCCCCACATTCGCTCAGACGTTCAGCCGTTCATAGATCAAATCCTGCTTGGGGAATTGGTTGGCGACAAAGTCCAGGGAACAGGCTATACAATCTTCAAAGTCCGAATTCGCAACAGCGACGTTTCGCGCGGTAAAAGCGGCGGTTATCGCGCCATCTATTATCTGAAAACCTCGACAACAGTTATTCTCGTGACGATCTATTCAAAAACCGAGCAATCCGACGTCTCTCCTGCGAAAATTCGAAAGATTCTCGCTGAGTTCTCCGGGGAAGTTCGGGGTTCGTAGATTATTATTTCCCTTACCTGCTGCTGTACTCTGTCATTGCGAGCGAAGCGAAGCAATCTCCTGCTAAACGCGAGATTGCTTCGTCGGTCTTCGACTTCGCTGCGCTCCGCTCAGACCTCCTCGCAATGACATGTCTGCAATGACATTTGTCGTCAAATTGCAATACGTGATAATGCGGGGGCGAAAATAAAGAATGCTATAATCCTTCCGGCGGACATGATTTCAATGCGCGAGATTCCGCTTCGAGAAAGTAAAGGGAAAACATGCCGGAGAAACTGGAGCATATTCCAAAGGTGCTGCTCGTCAGCAACCAGCAGACCACAGGTCCGCTGTGGGCTTTCAGTTTACAGCAGCAGAAGATCCGCGTGGCGCTGGAGCCGGAGCCGGTCAATACGCTCAAACGCCTGATGGAGGAATCCCCCGACCTGATCATCATGGATGTGACGCTGGAGGAGTCGGCGCTTCTCGACATCCTGCGCAGTCTGAGGGATGAGACGGTCACGCCCATCCTCCTGCTGTTCGCGGCGCGGACGGAGGAATTCCTCCTGCATGCCTATCAGGCCGGCGCGGACGATGTGCTGGTCAAGCCGGTCAGCCCTTCGCTGTTCCAGGCGAAGGTGAGGGTGTGGTTGAGGCGTTCGTGGAGCGCGCCCGTCGAGGCGATGGCGCCGATCAGCACGGGAGGCTTCCAGTTGATCCCCTCCGAAAAAATGGTGATCGGCAGGAACGGCAAGCCGCACGCGTTGACCAGCCTCGAACTGAAACTGTTGTATTTTTTGATGAGCGAGGCGGGCCGCGTGTTGACCGCCGACGACCTGATCCAGCGCGTGTGGGGTTACAGCGGGGAGCAGGATCATGCCATGTTGAAGAATCTCGTCTATCGCCTGCGGCGCAAGATCGAGACCAACCCAGCCCAGCCGCGCCATCTCCAGACCGTGACCGGGGCGGGCTACAAGTTCGTCCCTGA
>CAYQOF010000373.1:0-2155 GCA_964419035.1 uncultured Anaerolinea sp.
GACCAGCGGCTCCTCGCAATGACATGCTATACCAAATTCTCCAGCTCCAATTCTTTCAATTTTTTCTTTGTCGGCACGCCGTTCTCGTCCCAGCCGCGGCCGCGATAGTATTCCCTGAGCATGGGTTCGAGTTGCACAACCCAGCCCTTCGAGGGACCGTCCATCGGCGCTTCGTTGAGCAAGCGCGGCGGAAGCGTATCGTCCTTGCTGGTAAATCCCTCGCGCAGGTTGTATAACCTTTCCAGATTCCAGACGCGCTCGCCGACTTTGATCATATCACCCGTTGAATATTTGATGCCGGTCACTGCCGAAAGGACGCGCGCGAAGTATTCCTCCGCCACGCCATAGTTGGTGAATTTGCACAAGACGAGCGAGTCAATCGCGGCAGCGGTGTTTTGATGCAGGATCACAAAACTCGATTTACCCTGCACTTGAAAACGGTCAATCAACTTCGGCGCGCCGAGCACTTCGAGACCGACCATGTTGCCGCGCATGTGACAGCCGCCTCGATTCGACGTAGCGTACAGCAAGCCCTGTCCCTGCATCCCGCGTGGATCGTAGGCGGGCATCTCAAGTCCCTTCGAGGACATGGACAATTCAGGATGTCCGTGTTTCGTCGCCAGGCGCAGACTGCCGTCCGCCAGGTCCGCGCCGATGTCGCGGCGGTATGCCAATGCTTCGATAACGGGAGCAAGCAGATCGGCGCGTCCGAAGCGCAGGTCTGAATCCATGTATCCCTTTTTGGAGAGTTCCATCGCGCAGGCAATCGTCGAGCCGGTGGAGATCGTATCCAAGCCGAGATCGTTGCAGAGCGAGTTGGCTTCGATGATGGCGGGCAGGTCGGCGATGCCGCATTGCGCGCCGAACGCCCACGTGGATTCGAACTCGGGACCTTCGCCTTCGACTTTTTCGGTGCGGCTGATGCGCGTGCAGGCGATGGGACACGCCCAGCACGACGCGTTCCTGACGAGATACTTGTCGGTCAACTCTTCGCCGGAGATTGCCTCCGCGCCTTCGAATTGGGTCTGCTGATGATTGCGGGTGGCGAGCGCGCCGACGTTGTTCATGATGTTCATCAGCACGACCGTGCCGAATTCGGGCAGCGCCTGACTCGTGAGCGGACTTTGCGCCAGCGACTTGCGCGCTTCATAAAGGAAGAACTTGAATTGATCCCTGTCCGCGATCTCGGGACGGTCTTTGCCTTCGACGACAATCGCTTTGAGATTCTTCGATCCCATCACCGCACCGGGACCGCCGCGCGCCAATGCGCGTTCGCGGTCGTTCATGATCGCGGCGATGCGGCTGAGATTTTCGCCCGCAGGCCCGATGCACAGCACGTTGCGTTTGTTGTTATTTTGACCGAGTTTTTCCGTCAGCGTGAAGACGCGCATGCCCCATAAATCACTTGCATCGTGGAATTTAATTTCTTCATTTTTGATCTCAATCCAAACCGGTCTCTCCGCTCTGCCGCGAATGATCAGCGCGGCATAACCCGTCTTCTTGAATTGCATTCCCCAGAAGCCGCCGGAGTTCGCATCCAGGATCGTTCCGGTCAACGGGCTTTTCGTCGTCACCGAAAAACGGTTGCTGGTCTGGTAGCCTGTCCCCGTGAGAGGACCATTTGTAAAGATCAACACGTTTTCGGGCGAGAGCGGATCAACGCCGGGTCCCACCAGATCCCACAATAAGCGTGCGCCCAGTCCGCGCCCGCCGATGTACAACCGCGCCATCTCCATATCCAGCGGATACGTTTTATAGGTTTGCGTATTCAGATCAATATCCAAAACTTTTTCAGACCATCCGGCCATTCATTTCTCCTAAGACTCCCCTCTCCCCGCTTCGTCTTCGCTGTCGCTCCACTCAGCGCGAATGAAAGAGGGGCAGGGGGTGAGGTGCCGCCCGCGATGGGCGGGAAGATTGCAACGACATCCTGCTCAGTTACCGATGCGTTCAAGTCGGCTGTGATCTGCCCGTTGATCGTGATGACGAAATGCGGGCGGATTTCCCTGCCTTCAAGGATGACTCCGTCCAGCGCGGGATTCCGCCTGACGAGTTCGCTCAACACCTCACCGAGGGTTGATCCTCGCGAAGCAGAGCGAAGCATCCCCGAAGAGGGCGCAATGGACAGTTCCTTCGTCCCTGCGAGTTTGCGCAG
>CAYQOF010000374.1:0-2140 GCA_964419035.1 uncultured Anaerolinea sp.
GCGATGCTTTTCACGCCAGCCTCCCGCGCCGCGCGCAGATCACTCAACGAATCCCCCACAAAGTATACCGTTTCGCTCCCGGCTCCAAACTGCTTTTGCGCCATCTGTAATTTCTCGGCTTTTGTGCCGGGTAGATCCACCCCGTATACCATCCGGAAACTGTCCAGCAGGCCATGATGGATGAGGAAGGCTTTCACGTTTTCCGTGGTGTTCCCGCTTACGCTGAGCAGGATGTTCCTCTCCGCCAATCGCCGGATGACTTCTGACAGACCGTCAAAAATGACGGGAGGCGTGATTTTTTCAGCAAACTTTTGGGTGCATCTGCTGGCAAATTCCCCCGTCAGTTCCTCAGGCACTTCACATGCCCGCCCGAAGGTCGTGAAGGACATCACCTCCAGATCGCGCAGATCTGATGGGAGCACGATGTGCAAAACACCCAATTCGTCACAGGTTTCCTGTGCAAACTTGAGCATATCCGCAAAAGTATCGGCGAGCACTCCGTCGAAATCGAAAACCAACAGGCGCATGGATTTCCATTATAAATGGCGGGTTGGGAGATTTATAGGGCGATCCACCCGCCGCGCAGACCTTCGCGTACGGCTTCGGCGCGGTTGATCACGTTCAACTTGGCGTAAATGGATGAGACGTGAAATTTCACAGTGTGTTCGCTGATACCCAGCGACGCGGCGATCTGTTTGTTCGCCAGTCCCTTCGCCAGCAGCCCCAACACTTCGGCTTCCCGTTCCGTGAGCGGACCGCGTTCAAGCGGTTCGTTTTCCGATTCGAATAACAGCGCGGACGTGCCGACGATAAGTCCCTGAGACAAGGCGCGGACGGCGGCGGTCAATTCTTCGGGGGATACATCCGTCGGCAGGACTCCCCAGGCACGATACGCACGCCTCATTTCCCGGACGTTGACCGGATCGTCGCTCAGGAACAGGATCGCGGCTGATTCATTCTCCTCCAACAGGATCGTCGAAGCGGACGTGATGACCACGTCCGCTTCGTTTTCTTGGTCCAGTGAGTCATTCACCACCTTGATCGTCTCGTCAGACGAAAGGAGCGCATCCAATCCCGCGCGCAGGGCTGGTGATGAAACTCGCAGTAAAACTCGAATCACATTTTCATCCATCCAAACGTCCCGAAGGCTTCAAGCCTTCGGGACGGTGAATATATGTTACTTCCGTTCACCCGCCGTCACATTGACCGTTTCGGGCTTGCCGCCGCGCAACACCTCGACGGGAATGGACTTGCCGACGGTCTCGCTATCCAGCGCGGCGAAGAGATCGTCCGGGTCGCCCACGGAATGACCATTGACCGCCGCGAGGATATCGCCGACGAGCAGACCTCCTTTTTGCGCGGGTCCATTCTCCTCGAGCCACATCACAAGCAGACCCGCCGCCTGTTCGCGTTTGAGCGCCTTGCGTGATGCTTCAGGAATTTCGACAGGCTGTGTGCGGACGCCGAGATAGCCGCGCTTCACAGTACCATGCTTGGCGAGCGCGTCCGCAATGCGCCATGCCACCTTGACAGGGATGGTCAGCGAAGAGCCGCGCGTCAGACCCGATGTGTTGAGACCCAATACTTCGCCATCTGTGTTGACAAGTGGACCGCCGGAGAAGCCGGGGTACGGCGTGGTCTCGGTCTGGATGTACTCGTCGAGCAAGCCGCCGCGGAAGGTGCGCGCCGGTCCGCTAATGGCGGTGACGATGCCCCACGAGGCTTGCATCCCCGCGCTGGTGGGACGTCCCAATGCCAGCACAAGTTGACCGACTTTCACCTCGTTTGAGGTTTTGGCGGGGGTCAGCGCTTTTTCTGCGAGCCGTAGAAGCGCAAGGTCAGAGCCTGGGTCGCGGCCTGCGAGGGTCCCCGCGAGCGATCTGCCATCAGGCAAAAGCACTTTGATATTTTCCTCACGCGTCACCACGTGGTCGGCGGTGAGGACGAGGTCAGCGGCGCAGGCGATGCCGCTGGCGGGATAACGCTTGCGCGCATCCACAAGGAGGGTGCTTGCGCCGCCTTTTTCCACGGCGGCGGTCAATCCATTCGAGAATTCGGTCAGTGGGTTGGACATGTTGACTCCTTTTATATCACAATGTCATTTCCCTGGAGGGGACGATGTGCAAGCGCTGGTCGAGTA
>CAYQOF010000375.1:0-2097 GCA_964419035.1 uncultured Anaerolinea sp.
GTCAAGCGTCCGCAGATCGAGGCGCGTGTCCGTATCCCGGAGGGACAGGTGGTCAGCAGTATGAGTCCGCTCGATCTGCTGGCGCAATATTTCGACGCGGCAAAAGTGAAAGACGCTGAAGAACTGCAAAAACTCGCGCAGGAGATCATCTCGGAGGAGGGATAGGCGAATACAGGTATACAGGTACACAAGTACAGAGGTATACAGGTACAATACATTGCAATCGTAAATCGCAAATCGCAAATCGTAAATCCAAAGAGGTGCCCATGTCACAACAACATCCGCGTTATCGCTGGTTCGTTGTCGGTATATTCTTCTTTTTCATGCTCCTGCACCAGACTGATAAATTGATGATCGGTTCGCTTCAGGTGCCGGTCAGTGAAACATTCGGCATCGGTCACAGGGAATGGGGCTTCATCAACTCGGGCGCGTTGATCGTCGCCACGATCCTGTATCCGATTTGGGGTTATCTGTATGACCACTACGCCCGCGCGAAACTGCTCGCGCTGGCGTCCCTGATCTGGGGCGCGACGACCTGGCTCAGCGCGATCGTCCGCACGTATCCGCAATTCCTGATTACGCGCGCATCCACCGGCGTGGACGATTCCTCCTACCCCGGTCTGTTCACCCTGATCGCCGACTATTTCAGCCCGACCATGCGCGGCAAAGTATATGGGATATTACAACTCGCCCAGCCCATCGGCTACCTGATCGGGATGATCCTGGCATTGATGATCGCGCCGATGATCGGCGGCTGGCGTTCGGTCTTCTACATTACAGGTTCACTTGGACTCGTGATCGCCGCGTTGATCTATTTCGGAGTAAAGGAGATGCCGCGCGGCAAAGCCGAACCTGAATTCGAAGGCAAGGAGGCGAAGAAACTCGAGCATTTCCATTTTTCATGGGCGGAGGTCAAGGAAATCTTCAAAAAGAAGACCATGTGGTTCATCTTTGCCCAGGGCTTCGCAGGTCAATTCCCGTGGAACGTGATCGTCTATTTTTTCTTCGGTTACCTGATGACCGTGCGCGGCTACGACAACGACGACGTGCTGATGACCATGGCGCCCGTGATCCTCATCCTCGCTTCGGGATATTTCATCGGCGGCTCGATCGGCGACGCGCTTTTCAGGCGCACCAACAAGGGACGCATCCTCATCTCCAGCCTCGGCGTGCTTTTGGGAGCGATCTTCCTCTACTTCGCCATGACCACTCCCATCGAGAACCGCACGCAATTCTTTGTCTTCATGTGCCTCACGGCGGTCTTCATGCCGTTCTCCTCCGCCAACGTCATCGCGACGGTGTACGATGTCAATGTCCCCGAAGTGCGGAGCACCGCGCAAGCCGTTGAATATTTCGTCGAGAACACGGGCGCGGCGTTCGCCCCCGCCATCACCGGCTTGCTTGCCTCCTCCGCGTTTGGTTTATCGAACACCATTCTCTGGCTTTCCGTCGGCGCGTGGATGTTGTGTTTCCTCATCTATATCGGCGCCCTCTTCACGATTGACAAGGACGCCACCGACCTGCGCCACCTCATGGCGGAACGCGCAGAAACGATGTAGGGCTGGCTCGTCATTGCGAGGAGGAGCGAAGCGACGACGAAGCAATCCCCATGCGGCGGTGGATATTGCTTCGTGGAGCGAAGCGTCACTCGCAATGACGGATATGTGTGATGAACATCCTCCAACTCGATCTCAATCACAAAAAACAGGCGGAGGATTTCCTCCGTCTGCCCTTCTCCATATACAGGGACATCCCTCAATGGGTGCCGCCCCTGCAAACGGACGAACGCCTCAGACTCAGCCCGAAGCGGTTCCCGTTTTATAAACATTCCCATGCTTCGTTCTTCCTTGCTTACAAGCGGAGCAGTCCTGCGGACGAATCGAATCGCCCCATCGGTCGCCTCGCCGTCCTCGACAACCGCCGCTACAACGAATATAACAAGACAAAGACCGCGTTCTTCCATTTGTTCGAATGTGAGAAGGATCTCGAAGCCGCAACCGCGCTCTTCGACGCGGGCTTCAAATGGGCGCGCTCGCGCGGCCTCGACAAGATCATCGGTCCAAAGGGATTCACTCCGCTGGATGGATTCGGCTTGCT
>CAYQOF010000376.1:0-2090 GCA_964419035.1 uncultured Anaerolinea sp.
GGAAAAAAGCCGTTCTATTTTGCGTGTAATGATGCTATACTAGCATCTGCCTGAGATTTGTCCGTTTTTCAATCAAGCCTTGACCGCCAGTTATAGAAAGGGATGTGAACATGGACAAAATAAACCGCCTCATTCCAGTAGCGCTGATCGCTTTGATTTTGTCAGCATGCATTCCGGCTCCCGCTGCCGCGACCCCAACTACAGGCGCTCCCAGCAATATAATCCAGGATGCTCCCTTGGTGGGGTTAACCAAGCAGGCTGTCAATGCAGCGGACCTTTTCGATACGGTGGGAGATGTGATTAGCTACAGATACACGGTCACGAACGTTGGCGTCGTTCCGCTGGCGGGACCTGTGACGGTGCAGGACAACAAGGCGATTGTCGTCTGCCCCGAAGTCAACACGGTTGGAAACCTGAATGGTTTTCTGGACCCCGGCGAAGTTCTCGTCTGCGCGTCTTCCTATGCCGTCACGCAGGCTGATCTCGACGCCCGCTCCGTGACCAACGCCGCGACAGCCGCCATCAGCGGATTCAATTCAGCGCCGGTCACCCTTACCGTGAACTTTCTGCAAGCCAACGCCCTGGGATTGACCAAGACCGCCAACCCGACAACTTTCAATCAGGCGGGCCAGGTTATCACATATACTTTTGCGATCCAGAATAAAGGCGCCAACACGCTGGGTCCGACGCAGTTCGTCATCAACGATGACCAACTCGGCGCGCCGTTCAACTGCGGGGCGGATGGAGCCGTCCTCCTGAGCGGTGAAACGCTGACCTGCACCGCCACATACAACATCGTTCAGGCAGACCTGAGCACCGGTTCCATTATCAATATCGCGACTGCCTCCGGAGGCGGCGCGGTTTCGCCGCCAGCCTTCTCCACGATCACGAACAACACCATCGTGACCACCGCGCCCTCCAACCTGACGCCCGGCACAACCATTTCGCATACCGTGAAGAAGGGTGAATGGCTGATCCAGATCGCGCGTTGTTACGGGGCAAACTACAAGGAAGTGATTCAGGCTAATCCCCATATTCCCAATCCCAGTGTCATCAGAGAGGGGCAGGTTCTGAGCGTACCGCGCATTGGCAGTGCAGGCAGGATATACGGCGAGCCATGTGTGGGCTCCCATACGGTTCAATCCGGTGAGACGTGGAATTCCATTGCCCAACGATACAATGCCGATATCCTCGTTTTGCAGGAGGCGAACCCGGGCGCACTTGCTGTCGGGCGCGTTCTCAAGATCCCGCTGAATTCCGCAGGCGGAGCCGTAGTGTCGCCTGCCCCGGTTACACCACCCACCGCCATCCCCATCACATTCCCCGCCGGGACGAATTCGATTGTGCTGAACGGTACGCTTTCAGCCACGGGCAGGGTCCGCTATGTTTTGGGCGCGAGCCAAAATCAGGTCCTTCACGTGGAGGTGACTGGACCGGCGAATGAAGTCGCCCTGGCGATCCTCCGCTCCAATGAGACCGCCCTCAAGCCGCTCGATACAACCCTGACATGGAACGGGACAATTCCCGAAAATGGGGACTACTTCATTGACATTGTCAGCGTGCTTGGCGCGGCAAACAAGAACTTCAGCATGAAAGTGACGCTCACAGGACCTTGATCATTCATCGTACAGGAAACCCGATGGCAGAACTAAAAACAAAGGTCAACGAAGGCAGTGTGGAAGAATTCCTCAACGGCATACAGGACGGGCAAAAACGAAACGACTGTTTTCAAGTCCTGGAAATGATGAGGAAAGCGACCAAAGCCGAGCCGAAGATGTGGGGCGCGAACATCGTCGGTTTTGGATCGCACCATTACAAATACGCGTCGGGCCGCGAAGGCGACTGGTTTCAGGCAGGTTTTTCGCCGCGCAAGCAGAACATCACTCTTTACATCATGGGCGGTTTCGATGAATACGAAAGCCTGCTCAAAAAACTTGGCAGACATTCAACGGGCAAATCCTGCCTGTACATCAGGAAACTGGACGATGTTGACACGAAAGTCCTGCAAGAGATCATAACAACATCGGTGAAGCAGTTGTCAAAACGCAAGGCATAACCACGCGAACAGGCATCCCCTTCCAGAACCGGGA
>CAYQOF010000377.1:0-2067 GCA_964419035.1 uncultured Anaerolinea sp.
CCCGAAGCCGCCAAAGCCTTCCGCGCCGCATCCGACGCGGAGCGCAGGAAAATGGAACTACTCCTTAGCCTGCGACTGCTGGATGTAGCAGATTCGCCCCGATCTTTGGAGGAAATTATGCGCGCCATCAGCAAAAGCGCACGGGCGCGCGGTTTGACGGAAAAGAAGCTGAAAGAAATTCTCGAAGAGAATTAACATGCGTTTCGTATTCGATACGAACGTACTTGTCAGCGCGTTGCTTTTTGAGGATTCCAAACCTGCCCAAACTCTGTTTTTTGCCCTTGAACATGGGGAAATTCTTCTTTCAACTGACCTGGTCAATGAAATTCACGAGGTAATTTATCGCCGGAAATTCGACCGTTATATCTCGAACGAACAACGCGACGAATTTCTCACTGCATTAGTCCAATCCGGGAACCTGGTTGAAATTACCGAAAGCATCAACGAATGCCGTGACCCGAAAGACAACATGGTTTTGGAACTGGCAGTCAGCGGGCAGGCGGATGTGATCGTCAGCGGAGATGAGGATTTGCTCGTGTTGCACCCATTTCGCGGGATTTCCATTCTTACTCCTGAAGACGCGTTACTCAAATAAAACGAACTCTCGCTTTTGCGGCGGGGAGTTTCCCCTCACTCTCCAATCCTTCCACTTCGCTCAGGACAAGTCCCTAATTCTCCAGTCTCTAATCTCTAACGCCTATGCTCATCCACTCCTCCTCCCAACTCCTCACCCTCGCCGGCGGACCGCAGCGCGGACATGCCCTAGGGAATCTAGGCATCATCGAAAACGGCGCGGTCGTCGTGCGCGATGAAAAGATCGTCGCGGTCGGTACGACAGCCGAACTGCGCGCCGCCCACCCCGATGAACCCAGGCTCGACGCGAACGGCTGTGTCCTCATGCCGGGTTTCGTGGACCCGCACACACACGTCATCTGGGGCGGCGACCGCGCGGACGAGTTCGAGATGAAGATGGCGGGCAAGCCTTATCTTGAGATCCTGGCTGAAGGCGGCGGCATCCTCTCCACGGTGCGCGCGACGCGAACGGCGTCCATCGAGTCACTCATCGCGCAAACCCGTCCGCGCCTCCTGCGCATGTTCCGAAACGGCACCACCACCGTCGAAGCCAAAACGGGTTACGGTCTGCAAACCGCCACCGAACTGCGTCTGCTCAAGGCATTGCTCGCGCTCGACGATGAAATGCCGCTCGACCTCGCCTTCACCTTCCTCGGCGCGCACGCCATCGCTCCCGAATATAAAGATGACCCGCAAGCCTACACCAACCTCGTTTCCGAGACGATGCTGCCGATGCTCTGTCAGTGGTGGGACACGCACGCCCCGCGCCGGCCTTTGCCTTTTGTGGATGTCTTCTGCGAGAACAAAGCCTTCACCCTCGAGCAATCGCGTCAGATCCTGACCCGGGCTGTCTCGCTGGGATTCCCGATCAAGATCCACGCTGACGAATTCGACAACCTTGGCGGCGCCTCGCTGGCGGTGGAGTTGGGCGCGGCGTCTGCGGATCATTTGGTTAAGACCTCCGATGCGGACATCGCCGCGTTGGGCAAATCGGACACGGTCGCGGTCTCATTACCTTGCACCCCGTTCGGACTTGCCGAAAAAGATTACACCCCCGCACACAAATTAATTGAGGCTGATGCGATTCTCGCTTTAGCCACAGACTGCAACCCCGGCACCACATGGAACGAGTCCATGCAGTTTGCCATCGCGCTGGCGTGCCGCACGATGAAACTGACCCCCGCGCAAGCCATCGCCGCGACGACGATCAACTCCGCGCACGCCATCCGCCGCGCCGATACGATCGGCTCCATCGAGGTCGGCAAACAGGCGGACATGCTCATACTCTCTGTTCCTGATTACCGTCATCTTGGCTACCGCTATGGGACGAACCTTGTGAAACAAGTTATCAAGCGGGGACAAGTCTATTCGGTGGATATGGGATACTACCGAACAGCATAAAAGCCTTTTCACCGCGAAGGCGCGAAGGGCACAAAGTTTTTTTGATTTAAGAAGGAGGAAGAGATGGTGGATATTGAAGCGATTGCTACAGAT
>CAYQOF010000378.1:0-2065 GCA_964419035.1 uncultured Anaerolinea sp.
CCGCCTCGATGGGGCGCTTCGCGAAAATTTCGGAAGTCTGGGGATGGGCTGCCACAACACACCGAATCATTTCATAGGAGATTTCATCGGAGAGGAGACTTTTGATGGGGAACAGATACTGCGTCGAGCCGACTTGTTGAATCGCTTTTTCGATTTTCTCTTTTACATCCTTGGCGACAACTTTATCCACATCGAGTTTTCCCGCTTCGATGAGTTTGGCGCAATGACCGTAGATGGTCATCAGCGTCAGCCCGCGTTGGCGCGCGATTTGTTCGGGTGTGAGTCCGCTGTCGAGCAATTGCGCGGTGTATTCCACGGTGCCGCCTGCCTGTAATTGGGCTTTCTTCTTTTCGATCGTGTGTTTGGAAAATCCGTGAGGTCGTGTTAGCGGGACGGATGCCTTTTGCTGGATGGCGCTTTCGCCTTTGGGCGTGAGTTTGATCACAGGATATTCGCCGCCGACCACCTTGAAATAGCCAAGCGATGTTAGTTCCTGGATCATGTCTTCGAGTTGATTCAGTTGAATGACGGAAAGCTTGGCGTAATAGGGATTTCTATCGTAATGGTACTGTTGAATATCCTGCGCCTTCGAGCCTTTGAGAATCTGCGCAAGTTTTTTTCGACCTACCATCCGCGTTCCCTGTCTGCGGACGGTATCGAGAATGATGAGCGCGGCGCGTTCGATAAGATCCATTTGCGCCACGTCGCCGATGGTTTCGCTGGTCGCCTGCGCGGGAAGTGATTTCCGTGTTTCACAGTTGTCGCAACAGACAGGCGCGTCCGCGTTTCCTCGATCGCCAAAATGCTTCAAGACAACCCTGCGACGGCAGGCGTTCGTCTCAGCGTAGCGGATCATGTGGTCGAGCTGTTCGGTGCGATGCTTGGTATGTTCTTTACTTCTCTGCGCAGCTCGCTGGACTGCAAACGAATCCCATTTACCCTTTCGCAATAACATCCGTAAACCGTCATCGCCGAGATGTTCGAGCGCGCCAACGCGTTCGAGTTCGGCGAGTCCCACCTTGATCTTGACGGGGTGCAATTCGGTACGGCGTTGGAAGTCTTCAGTGGTGTACCAGACCTCATCGTTGGAATTTCCCAATGCTCGATATAGCGATTGCAATTCACTGGATGTGACCATGCTGTTCTGGATAAAAAATTCCTGCAAAGCGCGGTCCTGCGGATCATACAAAAGCACGGCTCTGGCGGGATGCCCATCGCGTCCCGCGCGACCCACTTCCTGGTAATACGCTTCGAGCGAACCCGGCACGGAATAATGAATCACCTGCCGCACGTCGGTACGGTCAATGCCCATGCCGAAGGCGTTGGTCGCCACAATGATGGGAGTCGAGCCGGTGATGAATCTCTCTTGAATACGCGCGCGGTCTTCGGGGAGGAGTCCCGCATGGTAATGTTCGGCTTGCAGTTTGCAGACCACGCGCGCGAACTCCGCCACTTCTTCGGCGTCGCGGCGCGTGCCTACGTAGATGAGGGTGGCGCCACTTCGTAAGTCGGATTGCCAATCCGACTTACCGAGCATTTCGCTCAAGGCTCGGAACTTGGCTTCCACATCGGCGGTGTATTTCACCTCGAGCGTCAGGTTGGAACGGTTGAAGCCTGTGACGATGCGTTTCGTGGATGCGGGCAATCCGAGCAGACGGACGATCTCATCCTGCACTTTGGGCGTGGCGGTGGCGGTCAACGCGACGGTGAGCGGATTCCCCAACTGCTTGCGCGCTTCGGCGATGTGGAGATAGTCGGGGCGGAAATCGTGTCCCCACTCAGAGATGCAGTGCGCTTCGTCAACGGCGAGCAGGCTGAGGCTTGCCCTGAGCGAAGTCGAAGGGGTTCGATTTTGAAGCGAGCGGAGGAAGGTCACACTGCGGAGCCGTTCGGGCGCGACGTAGGCGAGTCTGTATTTCCCCTGCGATAGTAGAGTCAATCTTTGATTTTGTTCGGTGGTTGGAATGGCGCTGTTGATGAACGTGGCGGGAATCCCTCTGCGGTTGAGCGCGTCCACCTGGTCTTTCATCAATGCGATGAGCGGCGAGATGACGAGGGTGAGACC
>CAYQOF010000379.1:0-2040 GCA_964419035.1 uncultured Anaerolinea sp.
TGGATGGTTTTTGATTATCTACGGGTTTCAATACGTTGTTCAAAAACGCCTGACGCTCAACCCCCCCGATCAGGCTGTGCCCTGGTCTGCAACGGAAACAATGCCCATTAGCAACAAAGACAAAATCTATTTGCTCGAGCCGTTCATGAATCGTCAGGTGGCTTGGGACTCTGAGTATTATCTTGGTATCGCCGTGGGCGGATACGACGATCCTGCCGCAGGAAAAGTAACTACAAACGCAACATCGAGTCCCGTTGCCAAAAATTATTCCTTCTTTCCGTTCTATCCCGCGTTAATGGCGATCATCAAATATCCCTTCATGTGGTTTGGGATGAAGCCCATCGCCGCGGCGACTGCGGCAGGAGCAGTGGTCTCGTTGCTTGGCGCCCTCGCCGGGATGATCGCCTTGTATGAACTAATTCGTGACCGTTTCGATTCGGATGACGCCTATCGAGCCGTGTTTTACATGTTGATTTTTCCGACATCGTTCTTCTTCGCGATGATCTATACTGAGGGTCTCTTCGTAGGGATCGCGTTCTGGTGCCTTTTGCTGGCGAAACGCCAAAAGTGGATGGCGGCTGGAATTCTTGGTTTTCTGGCAGTGTGGACTCGTGCATTTGGGGCGGCTTTGGCTCTGCCTTTGTTCGTGATCTGGCTGCAACAACTAGACCCCAGAGATCGCATGGGTTCAATTGGAAATCAGCATTTGTGGGTTAGGTTGTTTGCGGTTGCCCTTCCCTTGATTGGCTATGGCTTGTGGCGCACGTCGAACCTTGGGGAAGGCTGGGCGTTGCTACAGCCAGGGTATTTCAGTCGCGGTTTCCTCAATTTCCCGGGAACTGTGGGCAGTTTTTTCTATATGTTCCCGCATGCAATGAATAATAGCAACGCCATGGTGTATTTTGGATTGGAAGCCTTTGCCGTGTTGCTTACATTGACCGCTTCGATCTGGTTACTGAAACATGACCTTTCGCTTGCCTTGTTCAGTCTTGCTGTAGTTCTATTCGCTGTTATGAGCGGATCCTTGCAAAGCCTTGCACGTTATATGTTAGTCGCTCCGGCTTTGTATGTCTTTCTCGCGCGGCTTGGGCGATCTGTCAGTTTTGATCGTCTCTGGACGGTTGTTAGCGTTTTGCTGATGGGCATGTCCGCGATGCTTTACGCTTTCGATTTCTGGGTGGGATGATAGGGAGAAACATGAAATTCGGTTACTTCGACGATAATGGCGCGGTTGCAGAAAGTGTGTTCACAGCGTGGAAAAGATTTGAGGTGGCTCGCTGTTATCGGGGAGTCCGATACGATATTTCAGTTGTGAGAGAAGGCAAAGGGAACAGTGTCACGCTCGAAGTGGATGGAAAATCCATTAATGGGACAGTCGTCCTACTGCCCGATAAAAATACAACGCTTGCACCGCACGCAAGTGCAGGTGAGACCGTAAAGGTAAAGGCTGTCATTCGATCATGAAGAGAAAAGTGATACTGGCTCTTATTGCGTTCGCGGTTTTACCGGCGGCTTGCGGCGGCGGGCAGGTTGTGAGCGAAGTCACGCCGACGCCGTTCCCCACGCCTGTGCGCTCCACGTTCACAGTTCAACGCGGCGACATGGTGGTGGATGCAAAACTCAGCGGGCGCGTCTCGCCGCTGGCGTTGCACACAGTCTATTTTCAGATCAACGGACAGGTGCGCGAGGTGCTGGTGAACGCAGGGGATGTGGTGACGGAGGGTCAACTGCTCGGCGAGCTGGACAAGGCGCGCGAACTGCGTGCAAATGCCAACGAGACCCAGCGTATCATCCGCCGCGCGCAGATCGACCTTGAGATCGAAAAACTGACGCTCGAACAATTGCAGGCGCAAAACCGACCCGACTACGAGATTCGGATTCAGGAACTGCGCGTGGAACTGGCGCAGATGGAATTCGACGAGTTGATGGAAAGCCTGGGCATCGACCCGAACGCGCCCGTGACCGACGAACTCGACGCGCAGGTGGCGCAGGCGCGCGCCTTCGCGCCCGCGGACGGGACGATCATTGCCGCGGTGAATG
>CAYQOF010000380.1:0-2030 GCA_964419035.1 uncultured Anaerolinea sp.
TGGGCGGCAGTCCGATGATGTATGCCATGGCGTCGTCGGCGAAGTACGCCAGCGAGCCTTCGACATCGCCGGCATTCATGCGTTCCACCATGTTCAGCACAACGGTTGAAGCCGCTTCGGTCGTTGTTTCGGGCAAAGGCGTTGGCGTTGGAGGCGGCTGGGTCGCCTGGCTTGCGCAGCCGGTAGCGGCAAACGCGAGCAATACAAGGAACATGGTAATGGGGGTAAACGAGGTTTTCATGCGTATTTCTCCTTTCATTGCGCGAGACTTATCCGACGTCGTTGAATGTCACGGTCCCGCGGGATCGAGAATGTATCCTTCGACAAAAATGTTGCCCGACCATTCGCCGATGCCATCGCACATGGCTGGCGATTCATCGCCGGGAGACAGGTCATCGCGCATCGTCAAAAAGAGTTGCCTGCCAGCCAGCGCCCCGGTGCCATGCGCCACAGTACGAGCGACACCGGTTCCTTTCGTCCCAGTGAATATCCACGAACCTTCCCAGGTGCCCGCAATCCCGTTCGGCTGAAAGCTGTATGTCCCGCGGAATACTCCATAACCGGTTTTCAGGTTGATATCCGCGTTGCCAACGACCGTGCTGACCCCATTGAGTTCCGGTGTATCCGAGACGTTCACATTGACTTGCAACCTTCCTCGGACGTGCAGGATGTCACCTTCCAGCCACATCGTTCCGGGATCCACCATGCAATCGTATTCATAGGACGTAAGATCTGTCCGTGTGGTCCTGGCATTGGCAACCGTGACCATGGACAAAAGCAGTGCGACCGAGATCACAACTGCAAGCGAGATGGATGTAAACTTTTTCATTTCATTCTCCTTGATAGAGTTTTCTATCGAACAGATTATTAGACAGGAAACATAGGTTTTTCACGTTATGCCGTATCACCGTCAGCCGGAAATTGGCAAACACAATCTTGGACACAGGAATTGGATTTCGTTTTCGCGCGCTCACCTCCGATCAGTCCGCGCAACCTTTGGGGCATAGGCTGTGGGTTCAAGTTTTCATAAGCCTCGAATTCAGCATAGCACCCAATCCGTTGCGGATTTTGACAATTCTTGACAATATTTGACAAACTTAATCATTCGGCGCGATTTTGTTCTATACTATGAGTCGAAGCGAACAACCACGCGCCTCTGAAAGGAGGACGAATGCGCACAGCCAGCCTGAACATTGCCCTTGAGCGCTTCACCACCTTTGGCGACCTGCTCAAATATCTCCGCCGCCGCGCCGGTCTCACCCAGCGCGAACTATCCGTCGCCGTTGGCTACAGCGACGCTCAAATTTCCCGTCTCGAACAAAACGAACGCCTGCCTGACCTGGCGACTCTGACCGCCCGTTTCCTGCCTGCGCTGTACGCGGAGGACCAGCCCGAAGTTGCCGCGCGGCTGTTGGAACTCGCGGCAAACGTCCGCCGGGAGGATGCGCCCGCGGCAGGTCTTCCGCCATACAAAGGCTTATTCTTCTTCGATGAGGCGGATGCGGAATGGTTCTACGGCCGCGAGGACCTAACCTCTTCCCTCGTGGAACGCATCAACGCGCAACTCGAGGCTGGTCACCGTTTTCTGGCAGTGATCGGCGCCTCGGGCAGCGGCAAGTCATCCGTCGTGCGAGCCGGGTTGATCCCGGCATTACGCTGGAGACAACCATCGTCAGGGTGGCCCATCCATGTGATGACGCCCACGGCTCATCCGCTCGAGGCGCTCGCTTCCGTGTTGAGTAGGGATGCGCCGCGCGCGCCATCCAGCAGAAAACTTGCGTCCGATCTTGTCCATCATCCGCAAGCCCTTGAAACGACCCTGGCGCGCATCAGCGACGAGACAGGCGCAAAACACGCCCTGCTTGTCGTGGACCAATTCGAGGAGTTATTCACGCTCTGCCGCAGTGAGGCGGAGCAAACCGCCTTTATCGAAAACCTGATGACAGCCGCGTTCCAGCCCGACGGAACCGCCATCGTGATCATCGTCATGCGCGCTGATTTCTACGCCCATTGCGCGCGTTTCGACCTGC
>CAYQOF010000381.1:0-2019 GCA_964419035.1 uncultured Anaerolinea sp.
CGGCTGGTCTCACTCGTCGAGAGTTACCTCGCGCAGGAGGGCTACCGCGTGGCCGCCGCGTATAACGGAAAAGAGGCATTGACCGTCGCCCGCCGCGAGAAGCCCGACCTGATCATCCTGGACGTAATGATGCCCGAAATGGACGGTTACGAGTTCATGCGCAAACACCACACGGAGAGCAACACACCCATCATCCTGCTGACCGCGCGCGTGGACGATGAGGAAAAAGTGATCGGGCTGGAAGTGGGTGCGGACGATTACATGACCAAGCCATTCCGTCCGCGTGAACTGGTGGCGCGCGTCAAAGCCGTATTGCGTCGCACGGGGGAACAGGCGCCCGCAGCAAAAGTGTTGAAAGCCGCAGACATCGTCCTCGACCGCGACAGCCGCACTGTCAAAGTTGGTAAACAATTCGTTGACCTCACCCCCTCCGAGTTCGACATATTGACCGCCTTGATGACAATGCCGGGCAGGGTGTATTCCCGCCTCGACCTGTTGGACATCATCCAGGGGGTGCGCTATGAAGGCTACGAACGAACAATTGATACGCACATCAAGAACCTGCGCGGCAAGATCGAGCCGCAACCGCGTTCGCCAAGATACATCGAAACCGTGTACGGCGTCGGCTATCGCTTCAGACGGGAGTGATCTCTTATGCGCTCCATTTCCACTAAATTGATCCTCGCCTTCCTGAGCATCGGCATCGTCAGCGTTGCCATCATATTCATCACTGCGCGTTGGAACACGCGTGCCGAGTTCATCCGGTTTCTCATGGATCAAAGCCAGTCCGATATCGTCGTGGCATTAACGAATTACCACAACGAAAACGGTTCGTGGGAGGGAATCGAGATCTTCGTAAGGAGGTTGGATTACCAGCAGCCCGGAACCAGCCGCAGGAATCAACCCTTCACCCTCACAGACGAGAACGGATGGGTCATCATACCGGGTGGCGGGTTCAGGAGAGGCGAACAAGTTTCAAAATCAGATCTCGCGCGCGGCGTGGCGATCACGAATGCTGGAAAGGTAATCGGTGTCCTCATCCCCATGCGGACCCCCTTCGAAGGTTTGCCGCGCGAAATCGAATTCATCGAACACACCAACCGTATTCTCCTATACGGCGCGCTGATCGGCGCGGTCATCGCCTTGTTGCTGGGCGTCATCCTTTCGCGCACACTGACGCGCCCCATCCGCGAACTGACGCAAGCCACACACGCGATCTCGGAGGGCGATCTTTCTCAACAGGTCCCCGTCCGAACAAATGACGAACTGGGCAAACTTGCCAAAGCCTTTAACAAAATGAGCGCGGAACTATCGCGCTCGGTCAACGCACGCAGGCAAATGACAGCCGACATCGCGCACGAACTCCGCACGCCGCTCAGCCTCATCCTCGGTCACGCGGAGGCGGTGCATGATGGCGTGCTTCAACCAACAAAGGAAAACTTTGAGATCATCCGCGAGGAAGCCGCGCGCCTCGAACACCTCGTGGACGACCTGCGCACCCTCTCCCTCGCGGATGCGGGCGAATTGAGCATGACGATGCAAATCATCGAACCCGAACGGCTCCTGCAGGATGTCGCGTCGCTGTATCAATATCAGACCCAAAGGAAGAATATCGCTTTGGATTTGGACATCGCTTCGCCTCTGCCCCACATCGAGGTGGATCCCGGACGAATGACCCAGGTCCTCACGAACATATTGGACAACGCCCTGCATCACACGCCTGAAGGCGGACGCATCGTCCTCTCCGCGAAACAGGGGGGAGATCAGGTCGAACTCGCGGTGCAGGATAGCGGACCCGGATTACCTCCCGAAGACATCGAACGCATCTTCGAACGGTTCTACCGCGCGGACCCCTCGCGTCAACGCGAAGACGGAGGTTCCGGGCTGGGGCTGGCTATCGCCAAGTCCATCCTTCAGGCGCACGGCGGACAGGTGTCGGCTGGGAGTGAAGCGGGAAAAGGTCTCAGGATCATCATCACATTGCCGGGAAAAACCTTTCATGTTTGACCGCCTCCCCGG
>CAYQOF010000382.1:0-1984 GCA_964419035.1 uncultured Anaerolinea sp.
GGGAATGGTAGGTTGTCCCCAGTTACGGATCAGATTGCGTTCCGGGATCTGGGTCTTGAACAAGGGACCCAACAGATTGAGAAGCCGCATGGCAGGCAAAGAAGTGCGAACAAACTCAGGCAGCTTATCCTGATGTGCCCAGCAGGCGTACAACTCCCCGCTTTTTGGGGTGTTGGAAGCCTGAAATCGGCTCCAAAGCGCCTTGACCGGCGTTACAATAGAGTTGCGGATCATGTTTTTTCTCCTCTTGAACCAAGAATGGGTACGGCCTATTCATTCTACGTCCAGCGGTGAAAAAGATGAAACGCAACGGAACCAGTGTTTGACTGGTTCCGTTTTCAGAGCGAGTGTGTTTGACTGGTTCCGCTCTCGTTCCGTTTATTCGGAACCAGTGTTTTGACTGGTCTAACCCTCAGTGAAGGATTTTTTTACGAACCCAAAACGGATTCCTGTTCCTTCGCGTCACTTTACGCCCTTTGTGTTTACGATATTTCTCTAAAAAAGGAACTTTCATGCCCATTCACTTTGGAACGGACGGCTGGAGAGCCGTCATCTCGGACACATTCACTTTCAGCAATTTACGCATGGTCACGCAAGCCATCGCGGACGCGGTCGCGTCGGAGCATTGGGACCAGCGCAGCAGTCCTGTGGATAAGTCTGCCAACGGACAACAGGCTCCCGATCCCCGGAAGATCGTGGTCGGATTCGATACCCGCTTCCTGTCCGACCGTTTTGCGGGCGAAGTGGCGCGCGTCCTCGCCGCGAACGGATTCACCGTCCTGCTCGCGCAAGCCGACGCGCCAACTCCCTCGATCTCTTATGCAGTGAAACATAACCATGCCATCGCGGGGGTGATGATCACCGCCTCGCACAACGCGCCGCGCTATAACGGGGTAAAACTCAAGGGCGCGTTCGGAGGATCGGCATTGCCCGAACAATGCCGCCGCGTGGAAGTCTACATCAACGACAACGAACAACAGGCGCGCGGACCCAACCTGATGGATTTCAAATTAGCGCGTGAGGCAGGCTTGATCCAAAAATTCAACCCGCTGCCGGCGTATTTCGATCATGTACGGACATTGATCAATACTGATTTGATTGCCGACAACCCGCAGCGCTTTGTTGTGGATGCGATGTACGGATCGGGGCGCGGCGTGATCAAATCCTTCCTGCAGGGGACGGGGTGCGAGATCGCCGAAATCCGCGGCGAGATGAATCCCGGCTTTGGGGGCGTGCATCCCGAACCGATCGGCAAGTATCTCGGCGCGTTGGCATCCGCGGTCAGTTCGGGGATGGGCAATTTCGGCGTGGTGACCGACGGCGACGCGGACCGCATCGGCGCAATGGACGAACGCGGCACGTTCGTTGACCCGCACAAGATCATGGCATTGTCATTGAAGTATCTCGTGGAAAAACGCGGCTGGAGCGGCGCGGTCGTGCGGACGGTTTCCACCACGCGCATGATTGATCGTTTGGCGGCTCGCTACGGCTTGAAACTGTACGAAACCCCCGTTGGTTTCAACCACATCGCCGATTACATGATGAGCGAAGACGTGTTGATCGGCGGCGAAGAATCGGGCGGCATCTCGTTCAAGGGACACATCCCCGAAGGCGACGGTCCCATCATGGGGTTGTTGCTCGTGGAGATGATCGCTGAATCCGGGAAAACACTCCACGGTCTGGTGGAGGATTTGCTTGCAGAGGTGGGTCCTGCGCATTACGAGCGCACCGACCTGCGCTTGAGTCGTCCCGTTGCCAAGGCGGAGATGACGGAATTTCTCACGAAGCAGGCTCCGGCTGAGATCGGAGGCGAAAAGGTCGCAGAGATCAGCCAGCGCGACGGCGTCAAGTACATCATGTCGGATGATTCGTGGCTGTTGATCCGTCCATCGGGAACAGAACCGGTCTTGCGCGTGTACGCTGAAGGACGCACGAAGGAGATGGTCAAGGCATTATTGGGCTATGGAGAGCAGGTGGCGGAGAG
>CAYQOF010000383.1:0-1978 GCA_964419035.1 uncultured Anaerolinea sp.
TACACCTCCCACGTGTACTCGAAATCGAACAACTTCTTCGCCCGTCCGCGCGCGCTGACGATATCCAGCGGCGCGAGAAACGTGACCTCCTCCAGCGTGGTCGTCCCTTTGGGATTCCAGCCTTTGGGGACTTTTCCCTTTTCAAGCGACTCCAACGCCCCGACATCCTCCGCCAAAACGAGATACGTATCGCGTCCATCTTCGATTTGAACCAGCGCGAACGTCCCAGACTCTTTCCACGCCTCGATCAGATTCGCGGTCTCTGCCTTCGAGTATTCGCGGCGCAAATAATAATTCAAGTCCGCGCGCATCGTCGCTTCCCGCTTCAACCCCATGAACGCGACAGATTTACGCGCAAAGAATTCCTCGGCTTCCTTCTCGCCTGCGATGTAATCGTACTCTTTCGGCGCGATGTTCTCCCGGAAGTCATACACACGGTCGAAACCTTCGCGGTGATGCATCATCAACTCGCCCGAAAGCCACATGTCGTACAGCGCCAGCGACGTATCCTTGCGCCCGCGATAATTCCATAAGCCGATCTTATTCCCATCCAAATCACGGTTTCCCAGCGGACCGCGCTTCCGCAGTTCGGCGCGTACCTGTTCGAATAGTTCCTCGTGACTCAGCACAAAACCTTCGATGCGCTTGTCATGACTCCGCCTCTGCATGTGCAACCGCCAATACGGCAAATCGGACATGGGATACATCGCCAGCCACCCGCCATAATCGAACGCCTCACGGTCTTCGTAAGCGACTTTATACAGGTACTCCGGCTTGTAATCCAGCACGCGGCTGTGCAGGACGATATCCTGACTGCGCGCGATGACGTTCAACGGGTCGAGCTGCACGGCTTCACAGGCGCGGAGGGCTTGGGCTGCGCCTCTCTTTCCTCGCCAGCGGCGACCGGGCCACAGTCCCTGCCTGCCAAGGACGAATCTCCGTGCGGTTTGTTGTGAAATAATGATGGGATTCATAAATTCGTCGGGGCAGCGTGACCCTGCCCAATTGCTCCATAAAAGGATGGGACGAGACGACCTTGCCCCTACACCGTTACATTCGCCTTCTCGATCATCCTGCAAAACGAACACAGACCGGGCGCGGAGGTGGGCTGTCCACACTTCGGGCAGGGATGCAAATGCTCCCGCCCGACGTTCTTTTCGATGAACAAATCCCCGCTCTTGCGCGCTTCGAGAAAGCGCAGGTAAAAGGTCAGTTTTGCGCCGGGGCGGGCGGTTTCGAGTCGATTCAGGAGTTCCTTGTAGTAAATGGATTGCGCCCCCTCCGCGAACGGACATTCCTCGTAGATGTATTCGATGCCTCGCAACAGGCAATACGCCGTCATTTCGCGTTCGTAGAAGCGGCACAAAGGCTTGACCTTGCGCGCCAAGCCGTCGGCGGAGGGAAGAACCGGTCCCTGTCTCAGCAGGTATTCACTCGACCACGATAATGTGTTCCCAAACAACACCGCGGCTTCGTCGTCGAGATTATGTCCCGTCGCAAGTACATCATAGCCCAGGTCCCGCGCGATGCGGTTCATCTCGTGGCGCTTTGTCAACCCGCAGACCGCGCACGGCTTGCCATGCCCGCGACGACTCACCTCCGAAAGCATGGGGATGGATTGACCGTATTCCTTTTCGATGTCAACGATGTGAAGTTTGAGTCCATTCTCGTCTGCGAACCTTTGCGTCAGGCGCTTAGACTCGTGTGAATAATCAATACCGCCATCTATTCCCAGTCCGAGATACAACCCGTCCGCCTGATATCCGAGACGATGAAGAATATCCCACAGCGCGAGCGAGTCCTTGCCGCCTGAAACCGCGACGAGGATTTTCTCATCGGGAGTGAACATCACATATTTCTTGATGAAGCGCACGGTCTGTTCGGGGATCCATTCGAGGTAATGATCCCTGCACAACGCCAGTTTGTGCTGGCGCATGTTGACCGAGGCTTTCATTCCGCATTTCTTGCACTTCATGGT
>CAYQOF010000384.1:0-1944 GCA_964419035.1 uncultured Anaerolinea sp.
GGTTACGGCGTCAGCGGCTCGTGGTTCGAGTTGTATTTTACGAATCCAGAAACTCCCCTCTCGCCGCAAGCCACCGGCGGCGTGGACGGTCCGCTGGTGAAGGCGATAGACGCGGCGCGCCTGAGCGTTGACGTCGCCGCGTACAGCCTCAGTTTGAACAGCGTGCGTAATGCCTTGATCCGCGCGCATGACCGCGGTGTGACCGTCCGCGTGGTGATGGAAACCGGCAACATGGATCGCTCCGATCCGCAGATCATGATCAAGGCGGGAATTCCCATCGTGGGGGATGACCGCAACGGATTGATGCACAACAAATTCATGGTGATTGACCGCTCCGAAGTCTGGCTCGGCTCGATGAACTTCACGGATTCAGGCACGTATGAGGACAACAACCACCTGATGCGCATCCGCTCGACGAAGATGGCGGAGAACTTTACGAAGGAATTCGAGGAGATGTTCATACGCAAGAGTTTCGGCGATGATGTACTCCGCGAGACGCCGCATCCCACGCTGACGCTGGATGGCACACGCGTGGACACCTATTTTTCCCCCGATGACGGTGTGCTGAATGTGCTTGCAAATCTGTTGAACAATGCGGAGGAAAGCATCCATTTCCTTGCCTTTTCGTTCACGTCCAACGATTTGGGCGCCATCGTCCGCCAGAAAGCCGAGGCGGGACTCACCGTCGCGGGCGTGATGGACGAGGAACAGATCAAATCGAATCAAGGCACCGAGTTCGATCCCTTCCGTCAGGCGGGTCTGGACGTGCGCATTGATGGCATTGACGGGCAGATGCACCACAAGGTCTTCATCGTGGATGGGAAGATCGTCGTGCTTGGCTCGTATAATTTTTCGAGGGCGGCTGAGGAACGCAACGACGAGACTGTGGTCATCGTGTACAACGAAAAGATCGCAGATCAATTCATGCAGGAATTCCAACGCGTCTGGAAGCAGGCGCATGATTAATAACATCCGAGAATGTCATTGCGAGCGATCTTTCCGAAGCAATCCCCCCGTTTCACGGAGACTGCTTTTCTCATGGCAGCGACCTGGATAAGATGGGAGATTGCTTCGTCGGGATTTCGATGTTGCGCATCTCAACCCTCCTCGCAATGACATGGATAGTGTTGAAAGGGTGACGCCAATGAATGACAAACCTAGACTTCTCGCCATTTTTGCACATCCCGACGATGAGTCCATGGGGACGGGAGGCATGCTCGCGAAGTATTCCGCCGAGGGCGTGGAGACGCACCTCGTCTGCGCGACGCGCGGGGAGAGAGGCTGGTTCGGTTCCGAAGAATCAAACCCCGGCTTCGAGCGACTCGCCGAAATCCGCACGAAGGAGTTGCAGGCGGCGGGAAAAGTCCTGGGCTTGAAAGAGATCCACTTCCTGAATTACATTGACGGCGACCTCGACCAAGCCGACCCAATGGAAGCCATCGGCAGGATCGTCACGCATATCCGCCGCATCAAGCCGCAAGTGGTCGTGACGTTTCCACACGATGGGAATTATGGGCATCCCGACCATATTGCCATTTCCCAATTTACAAATGCGGCGGTCGTCTGCGCGGCGGATGCAAAATTCGCTGATCCAGAGAATCATGTTCCTCATCGCGTTTCAAAGTTGTATTACTTTGTGGATGCCGAACCCTTCGTAAACTTCATCACGCCTTATCTTGGCGATATCGAATTCCCGGTGGATGACCAGGTGCGCGGGGAATCGGCGTGGAAGGAATGGATGATCACCACGCGGGTTGACGTTTCCTCCGCGTGGAAGACCGCCTGGGAGGCGATCTCGTGTCATCGAAGTCAGTTGCCCAGTCTGGGTTCTTTGCTCGAATTGCCGGAAGATGAGATTCGCAGATTGTTGACGCTTCAAGGCACTTTTTACCGCGCCCTCAGCCTTGTAAATGGGGGAAGAAAAATCGAAACCGACCTGTTCGA
>CAYQOF010000385.1:0-1904 GCA_964419035.1 uncultured Anaerolinea sp.
AGACAGATGACCATGCTCACATTGGATGCCTACCCTGCCTCGTCCCTGGGCTATCGCGGCGCTCCGGTCAGACGCTCCGGCTTGCACCGCCTGTTCGCGGCTGCCATCGTCAACAACCAGTTCCGCGAAACCCTGCTTCGTGAACCCGAAGCGGCGCTGACGGGCGGATACCTCGGTCAAACCTTTGCCCTGACCGACCAGGAAAAAATGATCATCCGCAGCGTGCGCGCCAAAAACCTGACCGACTTTGCCCAGAAGGTCAACCAGGCGCTCAAAAGCGTCTAGCGAATTGCATCATAGCATCAGCCGCATCGTGGCTTCATCACGCTGATGTTACAAGGTGACGCGGCGGAACTGGGGACATGGCGATCCAGGGGATCGCTGTGCCCCGCGTCCGCTCAGCGCAGATAACGTCGGAGAATCAATTGGCTTTTCCTCCCTCCACAGATCAAAGGCTTGGGGCTGTCCTCCAGGCTTTTTCTGACCTGGTGCTGATCCTCGATGAAAAGGGGTTGATTCTCAGTTATGCATCGGGCGATCCTTCTTTTCTGGATAACTCCCTCGCTTCACTGTTGAATAAAAGATTGCAGGATGTCCTGTCCGCTGACATTGCGCGCACATTGGAGGGCGACTTGCGGGCGATCCGGCATGGGGAAAGAACAGCCCCGTTCGAATTTCCACTCATGATCTCCGGGCGCGAACGCTGGTTCGAGGCGCGCCTGGCTCCCAACACCTCCTCCCAACTCATCCTCACCGCCCGCGACATCACCAAATACAAGCAGACGGAGGCGAGGATGCAAAGACATTTGCGGCAACTCTCCGCGCTCCGCGCCATTGACCTGGCAATCGCCTCGGGTCTGGACCTGAACCTGCTCCTGTCCATGCTGCTGGATCAGGTCACCGCGCTGATGCACGCGGACGCCGCCGCGATCCTCCTGCTGAATCACAAAACGAACGCGCTCGAGTTTACCTCGGGCAAGGGCTTCCTTTCCTCGAACACCCTGCAATACACCCGCCTGAAATTGGGCGAGGGTTGCGCGGGCCGCGTGGCGCTCGAGCGAAGGATGATCCATATTCCCGATCTGACCCGGGATCATGCGGGCTTCGAGCGTTCACCGTTGTTTCCCTCCGAACGCTTTATGGAGTATTACGGTGTGCCATTGATCGCGAAGGGACGCGTCCTAGGCGTGCTGGAGGTCTTCCACCGCTCCAGCCTTAACCCCGACTCAGACTGGCTGGATTTTTTGAACATCATTTCAGGACAGGCGGCAATCGCGATTGACAGCGCCATGATGTTCAGGGAGATTCAAAAATCGAATCTCGAGTTGAGCCTGGCGTATGACGCCACCATCGAAGGGCTGTCGCGCGCGCTGGACCTGCGCGACAAGGAAACCGAGGAGCACACCCGCCGCGTGACAGACATCACCGTCAAACTGGCATCCCGCCTGGGGGTGAACGAATCCGAACTGGTACACATCCGACGCGGCGCGATCCTGCATGACATCGGCAAGGTTGCCATCCCCGATCGGATCCTGTTCAAGCCCGGCCCGCTCGCGGAGGAGGAGTGGGAGGTGATGCGGCGGCACCCGGACATCGCCGTCAAACTGCTTTCACCGGTCAGTTATCTCACGCCAGCCCTGGACATCCCCCATTGGCATCACGAAAAATGGGACGGCACAGGATACCCCGACCATCTCGATGGAGAGCGCATCCCGTTTTCGGCAAGACTTTTCGCCCTGGCGGATGTCTACGACGCGATGACGTCCGACCGTCCCTATCGCCGCGCCTGGCAAAAGCAGGATGCCATTCAGTACATCCAAAGTCAATCCGGCAAACACTTCGATCCGAGGTTGGTTCCCGAATTCCTGAATGTGGTCAGCGCAAACGGTTTTGACATGCGCGTC
>CAYQOF010000386.1:0-1903 GCA_964419035.1 uncultured Anaerolinea sp.
TGAATGGATTTTGAAAGGCAAGCCCGACGTTCAACACCCACTCGTGCAAATTGGACTTGCTGGATTCCACCCCGTCCACTTCCACGGTACCGCTCAACTCGCCCTTGAAAAAATGAGGCACGAACCCGGCGAGTGTATAACACAGCGTGGACTTGCCCGCCCCGTTCGGTCCGATCACCGCGACAAACTCGCCTTCGTTCACCTGTAAATTGATGTTTTGCAAGGCGGGCGATTCCGTGAGCGGGTATTTGTAGGTGACGTCCTTGAGGTTTACGATAGCCATATTCTGGAGACGAGGGAAAGGATGACGAAGACGACCAGTGCCCAACGAATGGCTTTGTCAACATTCGTGTCGGGTACTTCGTGCAGTTGTGTCTTGCTTCGTGTGGAAGTAAAACCGCGCGCTTCGATGGCGATGGCGCGTTCCTCCACCTCCACCAGCGAACCGAAGACTAACGGTCCCACCAACGGGACGATCGAGCCCACCCTGCGGAGGAAACTGCTTTGCGTGTCCAGCCCGCGCGAGCGCTGCGCGGCGATGATGGTCTGCGCCTTGGCTTGCATTTGCGGGATGATCTGAAGCGAGGAGATGATCACGTACGCGAACTGACCGGGCAAGCCGCGCCGCGTGAGGTCGGTCATCAATTCGCTGGGATGTGTTGTAAGCAGAAGGATCGTGAACGAGGAGACCATCACGGTGATGCGCATCGCGTTGCGAAAAGCCAGCCGGGCGGAGAGTTCGGTTACATCGAAGCGGATGATCTCGAACACGACCCTAGATTCGCCCGGCAGGAACAACGCCTGCATGACGAACAGAAAACCGACGGTGGGCAGGATGATCCGCAAAAAGAAACTCCAGTATTCGCGCGACACCTTTGCAACCAGTGAAAGGGGGGCGATGACAAGCAAAAAGAGAAATTGCGGCATCCAATACCACGGGCTGAGGAAAGCCATCAACACGAGTGACAATGCCAGAACCACCTTGGTCATCGGGTTGAGACGATGGATGAGGCTGTCGCGTTTTACAAAAAAGGACAGGCGTTCGTGCATGAAACGACTTATCTCCAGGTTGTGTGAATTCGCTCCATTATAAGACAGAAAAGCCAGACATCCCTGTCTGGCTCTCTGAGTGCGTGGTTTATTTTTATCCGCCGGTGAGGCGACCGAGCAGGAAGATCGCGAACAAGACCAGCAATACAACAACGCCGACAGCAATGTACAACTGGGTGCGGCTGATCTGTTCATCGGTCTCGACATTGTTCGCGCGCGGGAAGCGGGCGATGAAACGTTTGGACAAACCCTGAATGATCGCGAAGGCAAGCATGGCGGTCGTGATCTTATCCACCGGTTCGGTGAGGAAACTGGATGCGAAGACGGCTTCCACCATGCCCCTGCCGGATTCCACGAGGAAGGCGGTGATCATGCCGGTGCCGCCGGTAGTGATTCCGCCGTAGACCAGCAGGGAGATCGGCACGGAGGAAAGCGCGGCGAACAGAGCGATGAAAAAGCCGGTCACGACCACCTTCCACCAGTTCTTGAAGAGACCATAATTGGCGCAAATGCCGGAGACGAGACCGATGATCGCGGCAACGGGCCACCAGGGCAGGAAATCCGGGTTGATGGTGAGACCGAGGATCGTGTTTGCGAGAGCGCCGGTCAACGCGCCTGCCCATGGACCGCAGATGACGCCGACGAGCACCGTTCCGATTGAATCCAGATATACGGGCAGCCTGAGGATGGCGACCATCTGACCGACCGCCATATTGATGGCAATGGCGACCGGCATGAGCACCCAGGTCATTGTGTTGAAATCTTTCTTGATCGAGTCGAAGAACTTCATGGCATTTCTCCTTTGTTTTACTGAGGTTTGGTGGTTACAACACCGCAGGCGCGGTTTTGGTTC
>CAYQOF010000387.1:0-1886 GCA_964419035.1 uncultured Anaerolinea sp.
ATCAATTTGCGGCTGGTAGCCCAACATGCGTTTTGCCTTGCCGATGTCGTACGCATTATGTTTCAGGAAAAAGTCAACGCTGCGGTGCGAGAAGGGCGGTTGTTTGCCGATCAGTTTGAACGCCACTTCCAGGGAATATCCCGCCAGCAAGCCCAACGAGATCGGCAAATGAAGTTTAGGTGAACGGACTCCCAGCACCTCGCTCATTACTTTCACCAGTTCGGAAACTTCCACGGCATTCTCGCCCGCGATGATAAAGACCTCGCGATTCACGCCTTCCGCGCTGGCGCACAATTCCAGTCCTTTCACCGCGTCGCTGATGTAGACGGGATGCCGCATATTTTGACCGTCGCCAAAGAAAAAGAATCTGCCTTTGGATATCGTCCGCATCAACTTGGATGTACGCGGACAACGCGGTCCATACACCCAGGCGGGACGCATCACCACAACGGGGAAGTTGGTCCTGCGACAATAAGCCAGCGCCTCCCTTTCGCCTTCCAACTTCGTCCGTTCGTAGATGTTGGTGGGATGACATTCCGTGGTCTCGTCCGCAGGCGGATTTTCCACGTCGCCGATCACGCCAACACTGGAGCAATGCACGAAGCGTTTGACTCCCGCCTGCCGCGCCGCCTCCATCAGGGACAGCGTCGCGCCGACATTCACGCGCCGATAATGTTCGTCCGAGAGGCTTACGTCAAGGTGCGCGCTGGCGAGGTGGTAGACGATGTCGATGCCGTCAACGAGTCCTTTGACCAATCCCTCGTCGGTGATGTCGCCGCGAATCGCTGTCAGATGAGGATTGGCTGATTGATGTTGAAGCAGATCGAGGTGGAGGTCGACCGCCCGCACGTCATGTTCCTGTGCGAGTTGGCTGTCCACCAAATGACTGCCGATGAATCCGCCCGCGCCTGTGATCAAGACTTTCATGCGCCATCCTGCTTGAGCGCGGTCACGATGACGGCGTTGTTCGATTTCGCGGGGAAGAGATTGTCCAAAAAACTGACCGCCCATAGGATCGGGAAAAGCAGTGAATAGATTTTGTATGCCATGCCGTGCGTTTTGAGTTCGCCCGATGAGACGGGCGCGATGTGACCTGGCTGCGCGCCGCCGCGTTTTTTGGAAAGCACGCGCACATACCCGAAGTTGATGACGAGTTCGATCATCTCGGTGACGAAGCGCGAATAGCCGCCCGTTTTTTGCGGCAGTAGCCCCGCCGTGCGGATGGAGTTCGACAGTTCCGCAATGGTGTAGCCCGCGCGTGTGTGACCGTAGACTTCGGGCGTCATGCCCAATTTCCATTTGATCTGATTCGCCAGCAGTTTCGGGTCGCCGTTCGGGACAGTGACCACCGCTCTGCCGTTGGGTTTCAAGACCCGCTTCATTTCCTTAAGAAAGGGCTGATCCTCTTGCAAATGTTCCAACACGTCAATGGACACAACACAATCGAACTGCGCGTCAGGAACTCCAAAATCATTTTCTTTGTACGCGTGGACAGGCTCGCCGAGCAGTGCGGCAATCTGGTCGTTGTTCTCGCCAGAGACATCCGCCCACGTCCACTCGCCGCCGTGCTCACGGAAATACCAGTTGAGCGCGCCGTTGTTATCGCCGTTGGTGACGAGCAGACATTGTTTGCCGCGCGTGTCGCCAAGCAGTTTCAGCAGCGCTTTGAGTTTCAACTGCTTTTTGATGGAACGGCTGAACATTTTCAGTTGCCAGGGTTGGAGGTTGGATTGCATAAATCTCTCTAAAACGTCCCGAAGGTTTCTTTGACAAACCTTGTCGCGTCGTTCAATCCTTCGGGACGGTTATTGAATGGATATTTCTGAATGACTGATTCTATCTCTTGCGCCTGTTTTTCAAGACTCCAGCCCAATTCCAATCCCATG
>CAYQOF010000388.1:0-1885 GCA_964419035.1 uncultured Anaerolinea sp.
GTTTGGGTCATGGGTACTCCCATGTCATTGCGAGGAGCGCCCTTGTTCTTTGCTACGAAGCAATCCACAACTTACACGGAGATTGCTTCAGGCGAAGAGCATCGCCCTCGCAATGACATTAATCAAACTTAATATGCAATTCTTTCAACTGCTTCGGCTCGACCTCCGAGGGCGCGTCCGCCATCACATCACGTCCCGCCTGATTCTTCGGGAAGGCGATCACTTCGCGGATGTTGGGTTCGTCCGCCAGCAGCATCACCAGGCGATCAATGCCAGGCGCCATGCCGCCGTGCGGAGGCGCGCCGTACTCGAACGCCTCCAGCATGTGACCGAACTTCGACTTGATGGCTTCATCCGAGTGCCCAAGCATCTGGAAGATCTTGTTTTGAATATCGCGGCGATGGATACGGATCGAACCCGACGCCATCTCGTAGCCGTTGCACACCATGTCATACGCGTCCGAGAGAATCGACCCCGGGTCGGTGTCGAACTTGTCGAGGTCTGCGAGTTGCGGCATGGTGAACGGATGGTGCTCCGCGTCCCAGCGTTGTTCTTCCTCATTCCACGCGAACATTGGGAAGTCCACGATCCACGCGAACGCCATCAGGTTCTCGTCAGCCAGTTCAAGTTGGTCGCGCAGGATGATTCGCAATCCGCCCAACACTTTATTGACGACTGCGCGCGTATCCGCCGCGAACAGGATGAGGTCGCCGACTCCCGCGCCCGTTTTGGATTTGAGCGCGGCGATTTCTTCTTCCGTGACGAACTTCGCGGCGCTTCCCTTCACGCCTTCGCCTGTCACCGCCAAAACAGCCAATCCCTTCGCCCCAAGCGACTTTGCCGATTCGGTCAAGGCGTCCACCTCCTTGCGCGGCATCTCCGCGGCTTTCGGCGCGACGATGCACTTGACCACGCCGCCCGCCTCCAGCGCGGACTTGAAGACTTTGAACTCGCTTTTGGCAAATACTTCGCTGACGTCAATCAATTCCATGCCGAAGCGCAGATCGGGTTTGTCGGTGCCGAATCTTTCAACCGCTTCGCGGTAGGATAGTTTGTGCCACGGAACAGATTTGATTTTCTTGTGCCGCGCGACGGCGGGAATCATCGCGTTGTACAAGTCTTCGACCAAAGCAAGGACGTTATCGCGATGCACGAAGGACATTTCCAGGTCAAGTTGCGTGAATTCGGGCTGGCGGTCGCCGCGCAGGTCTTCATCGCGGAAACAACGCGCGATCTGGAAATATTTATCCATGCCCGCGACCATCAGCAACTGCTTCAACTGCTGGGGCGACTGGGGCAGCGCATAGAACTGTCCCGGGTAAATGCGGGATGGCACGATGTAGTCGCGCGCGCCTTCAGGAGTTGCTTTGAAGAGGATGGGCGTTTCGATCTCGATGAAGCCCTGCTTGTCGAGATGATCGCGCATGAACTTGATCACTTTATGGCGCAGGAGCATGTTGCGCGTCATGCGTTCGCGGCGCAGGTCGAGGTAGCGGTATTTGAGGCGCATGTTTTCATCGGGCAGGTCGTTGTCCGTGTTGATCATGAACGGCGGCGTCCTGGACGGATTAAGCACAATCACGTTCCGCGCAATGACCTCGACTTCGCCCGTCGCCATTTTCGGATTCGCCATCCCTTCGGGACGTTTCTGCACCACGCCTTCGATCTGCAAGACCCATTCGTTACGGACGTCCGCAACCAGACCGAGCATTTCCTTGGGAAGGTCGGGATTGAAGGTGATCTGGACAATGCCTGAACGGTCGCGCAGATCGAAAAATGCCACCCCGCCATGGTCGCGGCGACGGTTCACCCAGCCCGCGAGCGTGACAGTTTGTCCCGCGTGGCTGTCGCGTAATTCTCCGCAAGAGTGTGTTCTGTACATGAT
>CAYQOF010000389.1:0-1871 GCA_964419035.1 uncultured Anaerolinea sp.
TTTGCTTTCCATCCTGTTTGGCATTGCGTCCGCAATGTTTTGGGGCGCAGGGGATTTTGCAGGCGGGCTGACCAGCCGAAAGGTCGGCGCGTACCGGGCGGTGTTGTACGTGGACTTCTTCGGCTTGCTCATCCTCTTCGCCGCCCTCCTGTTTTATCGGGAGGCGATCCCCTCTACAAACGGCATCATCACCTCGGCGCTGGGCGGTCTGCTCGGCTCGTTCGGGCTGTTCATTCTCTATTACAGCCTGTCCATCGGACAAATGAGCATTGCCGCGCCGGTCTCGGCGTTGTTCGCGGCATTGCTCCCCGTGATCTACGGCTCGATCACGCAGGGATTGCCAGCCGCCGCGCAGATGGCGGGATTCGCGCTCGCGCTTGCCGCGGTCTGGCTGATCTCGCAGGGTGACGGAAACGGAGGATTCCGCGTCAGCCGACTCCCGGACCTGCGCTTCCCGATTCTCGCGGGAATTGGGTTTGGATCCTATTTCATTTTCATTCACAATGCTGTGAGCGAACCCGGGGCCGTGCTGGGACCCATGCTCATCTCGCGCGCGGCTGGGACGCTTCTCCTGCTGGTCATTGTGCTGGCGCGCCGTGAACCTCTCCGCGTCCCGCGCGACGCGTGGGGCGTGGTGCTGGTCTGCGCGGTATTCGATCTCGCGGGGAACCTGTTTTACATTCTCGCCAGCAAGACCGGCAGGCTGGACATTGCCGCTGTCCTGAGTTCGCTCTACCCCGGCTCGACCGTCGTCCTTGCCTGGCTTATCCTCAAAGAACGCATCTCGCGCGGACAGATGATCGGCATCCTGCTGGCTTTCCTTGCGATTGTTCTGTTTACAATATAACTCGATGGTCGAGTAGTCCTGAGCGGAGGGTTGAGCAGCGAAGCGTATCGAAACCCGGAGACGAAGGACGTATCGAGACCACCGCTTTTCATGTGGCAATTTGTTTGCAAGTTACTTGTTGGTCTCGGTACGGCGGAAGAACACCGCCTACTCGACCAACGGTCTGCTCCCCTCTATTCTCTCATTTGCAAGTTTCAAATATTCCCCGCTTACCTCGTACCCCACAAAACGACGTCCCGTTTTCAACGCGGCGAGCGCGGTCTGACCGGATCCCATGAAAGGGTCCAGCGCCACCTCGTTCGAGAACGTATACAGTTGGATCAGGCGGTACGGCAACTCGACCGGGAACGGCGCGGGATGCCCCACCTTCTTCGCGGACTCGGACGCGAACGACCACACCGATTTTGTATATTCGAGGAATTCCTCCTTCGAGATCGTGCTTTCGCGTCCGTCCACTTTTTCGCGGCGAAAGCCTCCCTTCGAGAAGACAAGGATGTATTCGTGCGTGTCGCGCAAGGTGGGGTTCGACGCCGACTGCCACGATCCCCACGCGGTGGAGGTGCTGGCGGACGCGGCTTTATCCCAGATGATCTCGCCGCGCATCAGGAAGCCGAGTTCGATCATGTCTTTCGCGATCAACCCGTTCAACGGGATGTAGGGTTTGCGTCCGAGGTTTGCGATGTTGACGCAGGCGCGTCCGCCTGGCACAAGCACGCGGTACGTTTCCCTCCACACGCGCTTCAGAAAGGCGAGGTATTCCTCGAGAGTCAGGTCTTCGTCGTAGTCCTTGCCCACGTTATACGGCGGCGAGGTGACCATGAGATGCACGGAGTTATCCGGCAGTTCGGTCATTTCCTCGGAGGAATGGTTGAAGATGACATCCGCCTGCCCAATCGGATTTTCGACATACGCTTCGGACTCAGGCGGCGGCTGATCCGCGTACAGACGCGTTGCGTAGAACGACGAGGAATCGTGTCCCTCGCGCCCCGGCGACCCGAAGGAGGAGGTGGATGTGTTCTTCGAT
>CAYQOF010000390.1:0-1869 GCA_964419035.1 uncultured Anaerolinea sp.
GTGCGCGGGTCGAAAAGGACTTTGTCGTTTTCGGTGCGGGCGATGATCGGCGGATTCGATCCGCGAAGTTTTTTCAGGAATTTGTCCGGCGATTTGACTGTCAACGCAAGGACAAATGTCGGCATGGATTCTTCGGGGAGACTCCCGCCGCCGACAGTGGATTCTGACTCGATCACCTCGCCCTGCCCCAACGCCTCCCGCCACGCCTCCGCGCGGACTTTGAGTTGGTCCGGCGTCAACGACATCATCCTCCAGATGGGGATTTCGCGCTCCGCCTCGTCCCTGAGATAGTGAAGCAGCGTGGCGGTGAGACCTGCGAGGCAGACTTTATCGGCGCGGACGGCGCGCGCAAGCGGATGTTTTTTTATCTTCTCGATCAACTCTTTCTTCCCAACCATGATACCCGCTTGAGGTCCGCCGAGCAATTTGTCTCCTGAAAAGCAGACTACATCCACGCCCGCCGCAAGCGACTCCTGCACCATCGGTTCGTGAGCAAGACCATACTGCGCGGTATCGAGCAGCGCGCCCGAACCGAGATCATCTACGAAGGTCACGCCCGCCCTGTGAGTTGCATCCACGATCTCTTTGAGTTCAGGTTCTTCTGTGAAACCGACGATCTTGAAATTACTGCGGTGCGCGCGCATGACGAGCGCGGTCTTTTCCTGCAAGGCTTCCTCGTAATCTGACAGCCTGACCTTGTTCGTCGTCCCCACTTCGACCAACTTTGCGCCGGATTGCTTCATTACATCCGGCACTCGAAATCCGCCGCCGATCTCGACGAGTTGGGAGCGCGCGATGACCACGCGCTTTTTGTTCGCCAACGCGGACAGGACCAGCAAGACAGCCGAAGCATTGTTGTTGACGACGAGAGCGGCTTCCGCGCCGGTCAACCTTTGCAAAACGGATTCAGCATGGATCAAACGTGAACCGCGCCGACCATTATCCAGATCGTATTCAAGGTTGGAATAATTCGAGGCAACGTCGTTCATTGCCCGGATGGCTGCGTTCGATAACGGAGCGCGTCCAAGATTGGTGTGCAATATCACCCCGGTTGCATTGATGACGGGACGGAGGGTCGGAGCTGTCCATGCGGCGAGGCGGGATTCGGCTTGGGCGAGGATCAGGTCGGTTGAAAGCAGATCAGCCCCGGGGTCCGATTTGAAGCGTGCGCGGGTTTCGTCCAAAGTGGATCGAAGCGCGTCCAGCGTCAATGGGCGTCCGTACGCATTGATCAGATAAGCCGCTTTTTGCAGGAGTTGCTCGACGGAGGGGAGATTACGAAGTTGATTCATCGGGATCGGCGGGCGGTTTCCAATGCGCAAGTTCACGCAAACGGATGAAATATTCGATGGCGATCAACCCGCCGGCGAGCCCGAGGATGACGTAGACCGTGACGAGGCGTCCCAGTTGAAGCCAGGCAAGCGTCGCGCCATAGACGCCGAACCACAACGCCTGGCGGACGATGACATTCGGCTCTGCAGGTTTTTCACCCGGAAAACGGCGATGAAAAAAATAGACGACGGGCAGGAAGACACCCGTCAGCGCCATGATCAACAGAACGAAGAAACTCCAGCGATACCAGACGGCCGGAAATGTTTGATTGACGAGAAAATACAAGCCGCCAATCCCCAGGATAACCAGCGCCAGCGACGAAAAAAGATAGGACTTGAATCCGGGCGTTTCCATGCGGTGAATTATACCGTTTAGCAGAGCGTCCCACAGGTTAAAGAGATTGTTTCTCCCAGATCGCAATGACGGAGGTCAAAAATGAGTTAATAACTCACCTTACGCAGAACGTCCCGAAGGCTTTCATGAATCAAGCCTGAATTTCAGATCAAGCCTTCGGGACGGTGCGTAACATCACTTAAT
>CAYQOF010000391.1:0-1836 GCA_964419035.1 uncultured Anaerolinea sp.
GCTCATCCTGTATGCGTCCAAGCAACTTGAACAGGGCCAGAAAGCCAATGAACTATTCGCTTTCTTATTCGCCAAACAACAGACACTTGCTACTGCCTGATGTTTTGGCGTCTTTGCTCAAAATACAACTATCGAGTATCGAATAAATCTTTAACTTCTCCGTCATTGCGAGGGCGGTGGTTTTCCGCCCGAAGCAATCTCTTATTTGAATAAGGAGATTGCTTCGCCGCCTGGTTTCGATACGGACTTCATCATACTCAACCGACGGCGGCTCGCAATGACGAGGAATACGGAATTGACTTTTGCCCGAAATTTCTGTATAGTGTTGTCATTCAACCCAAAGGAGAGCAGAGATGGCAGGCAAACAACCCAAGGCACGCGGAAAAACTTCGGGGCGCCGGGCGGACATTGTCCAGGCGAGGGATTATTTCAAGACGAGAAACCGATTTCTCTCCCCTCCCATTTACCGCGCTGCGTACTCGGACCGCATGGCATGGATCCTGGCGTCCATGTCGCATCTGGCTTACGAAAAATTCGAGAGCGATGACGATAAAGAACTCACTTTGTTTAAAGCCAGACTCCAGGGCGGGGGATTTCGATTGATCGCGACCTTCAACTCCAAAGACACGGACACCCAGGCATTCCTGGCGGCGGGCGATGAATTCGCCGTGCTGGCATTCCGGGGGACTGAAGTGACAAAGAAGCAGGATGTGAAAACGGATGTGAAGGCAATGAAGGTTTCCACCCTCGAAGGCAGGGTGCATACCGGTTTCAACAAGGCTTACGACAGCGTCGCCGATGCCATTGCCAACAGCCTTTTGGGCATGGATGAACTGCCCTTGTATATCACCGGTCATTCCCTGGGCGGGGCGCTTGCCACAGTCGCCGCGCAGCGCCTCGAGAAGGATCCCCGCTTCAGCGAGTGGATCGCGGCTTGCTACACCTTTGGAAGTCCGCGTGTGGGCAACGATCAATACGACCGCAGTCTCAAGTCCCCGGTCTACCGCGTGGTGAATACAACGGACATCGTCACCGTCGTGCCGTTGAATTTGATGGGATACACTCACATCGGTGATGTGCGTTTTCTGGAGCGCGATCCGCAGGTGACCCGGCGCCATATCCCAATCCTGCGGCGGTTGTTTTTCTTCCTGGCGGCGTTATTCAGGTTGTTCGGCCCGCTGGTCAGCGACCACGGCATCGTGGAATACCGGAGAAAACTGGATATGGTTGCCGAGAAGCAAAACCCAAGGGAAGGGAAATAACGGTAATGAAACTCCGAAGTTCAAGGCTTCGGAGTTTTCTTCTCGAAAATATGGACCAGGTCGCTTGTGGTTTCGAGGATCACATCCGCACCGAATCTCAACAACTCCTCCTCCTCGCCGAAGCCGCACAACACGCCCACCGTCTGCGCGCCCGCGGATTTGCCGGCACGCATGTCCACGGTGGTATCTCCGATCATCAGGCATGCCTCGGGCTGGACTCCCATCTTTTGCGCGGCGAGCAGGATCGGGTCCGGGTAGGGCTTCGTGTGCCGGGCGGACTGACCGGTAATGATCACGTCGAAATACTTCACCAGGTCGAATTGTTCGAGGAAGCGCATCGTCCCCTTTTCATCGCGCGCGCTGACGACGGACATCGGGTAACGTCCCTTCAGGCGCATCAGCATTTCGTCCACGCCGGGGATGAGCAGGAACTTTTTGGCGGACATCTTGCGGTGACGGGACAGCCAGTCAATGAAGGCAACGATTTCATCGTCAAGACCAATCGTGTCTGTAAGACCCAACAACGCGTTGCCGGGCGCTTCGATCCACATCACGAAACGGCGCGCCGCGCGAT
>CAYQOF010000392.1:0-1811 GCA_964419035.1 uncultured Anaerolinea sp.
CCTGCGCGCGCGATGGATGAAAAGGTCAGGGACATGTCGTTATGTTACCACGTCAATTTGTATTGTGCTTGTCGTGGTCATCCTCCACATTCGTTGTAATCATTCCATCTTTGATGTCCATCGTTTTCGCGACCTGCAAACGACGATTTGACACGATTAGTATCGCGAAGAAGGCGGCGGTGAGGAGCGTCATCGAAACCATGGAGATGAGGATGATCATATCGAAGCGGTTCGTTCCTTCGAATGAATTCATCAATGTGGAAAAAGAATAAGCGAGCGCGGAGGCGTTCCAAATTCCGTGCAGGGCGGTTGTGAGGAGGTACGTTCCGAACAGACGCAAATAACGGCGTTCGCGCCATGCCATGAAGATCGCCGCGCCCATCATTGCTGAGGTGGCGATGTGCAACAAGCCGGTGCCAATGCGCGAGAAGAGCAGGCTTCCCCATTCGCCGGACTGTCCGCTGACGCCGAACGTTTCGACGAGCGCGTAGCCCGCGCCGCTCAGCGCGCCGAGGGCGAATCCCTGCGCGGAGGATTCGAGCCGCGCGGCAAACAGCCATACGCCGATCGGTTTGAAGACCTCCTCGATTGCTGGGACAATAACGGAAAAATAGGTCAATGCAACGACGATGGTGAGCGGTCTGGTCAGATACGGAAGAAAGAGTCTGACCGCCGCCTCAGAGTTCGGATCAATCAATTCCATTTGCCGGGCGAGGCTTTGGATCTCCGCGACAAGTTCGGGTTGCAAGACGATATAAGCAACAACGCCAACCAGAACGACAATTGCGGCGAAAACTTCCAATAGAATGAGGATGAACGGTCCGAGGGTCATGCCCAACCCGAGAATATTCCAGGTTCGCCAGCGCGCGCCGAGGGGAATTTTCTGTATGCCCAATCCAAGGATGATCCAGAGCGGAAGCGCGACCGCCGGGAGCGTGAGCAGGGGGAGAAAGATCCAGTTTATCGGTTCCGCTTCTTTGATCAGGTTCCCAGTCAGGATTGCAATGCCTGCAATGACGATGAACGCGACGATCTGCCAGCCGGGCAGGGAGAGGGACGTCTCCTCGTCGGCTGAACTCTTGTTGATAAATTTCTGTATGGAAACGAACGCCGCAATCGAGAGAACGATCCCTTCGAAGCCGAAGACGAGGAAGAATATCGTTTGTTCGGTCCGAATGTCTTCCCCTGTAACCAACGCATAAATCGCAGTGACTCCCATCGCCAGCCCCGCGCTGAAAAAGAAAAAGGCTCCGAGCATGAACAGCAGGGAACTGAAAAGCGACGGGAGATGCGTTCGCGACGGCTTCACCTTATTGTTCCCTGATCTCGACGCTCAATAACTTGTCGCCCGGGGGAGTCTCTGCGCCCGGTATTGCATCGCGCGGCGTGAGCGATTCCAACACCTTCATGCCGCTCAACACCTGACCAAAGATTGTGTACTTGCCATTGAAGTCCTCGGTCGGCGCGTACGTGATGAAGAACTGGCTTCCGCTGGTGTCGGGTCCCGAATTGACCATGGCGACCACGCCTGGTTTGTTGAACGTCAGCGATGGGAGGATTTCGGTGATCAGGTAATAGCCGGGGTTGCCCTTGCCTGTTCCGCTCGGGTCGCCGGTCTGCGCGTACAGATCGGGGAGCACGCGATGGAATGTGATATTGTCGTACCATCCGTTGCGCGCCAGAAAGATGAACGAATTGACGGTGATCGGCGCCTTGTCCGCGAACAATTGAATGGTCACATCGCCCTTCTCAGTGTGCAGGATGGCGATATATTGCTTCGTCGTTTGAACCGTCAATGGCGGACAGGCTGT
>CAYQOF010000393.1:0-1799 GCA_964419035.1 uncultured Anaerolinea sp.
GGTTTGCGAACCACATCAAACTCGGTCATGGCGTGTATATAGATGAAGGCGCATATCTGCATGCCTGTCCGCAGGGAATCGAAATTGGAGCCGGAACGATCGTAATGCACGGGGCAATCCTGCACGTATACAATTTTCGCGGGATGCAACAATCACGGATCACGATCGGGCGGGATAGTTTGATCGGCGAATATTCGGTGATCCGCGGCCAGGGCGGTGTGCAAATCGGGGACCGCGTCTATACTTCGCCGTTCACGCAGATCATCGCGGTCAACCATGTTTTCGACGACCCGAACCGCCCGTTCGTCGAGCAGGGCATCACAGCCGAGGGAATCGTCATCGAGGACGATGTCTGGCTGGGGGCTGGCGCGGTGATCACGGACGGGGTGCGGATCGGGAAGGGAGCTGTGGTCGCGGCTGGTGCTGTTGTAACGAAGGATGTGCCGCCTCATACGGTTGTGGGAGGCGTGCCGGCAAAACTGATCAGGAATATTGACGGCAGTGTGAGCCAGCCTGATCGGAGGATTATTCACACAGTCAAGGATGGAATCCAATGACGATATTATCTGTTGTCATTCCCGCATATAACGAAGAGAACGGCATCGCCGAGATTGCATCACGAGTGCTCTCCGTCGAACCGGATTTGAAGAAGGCCGGGGTGGATCGGCTTGAACTTCTCGTTGTGGATGACGGCTCAAGGGACAGGACAGCCGAGGTCGCCGGGAACATGCCCGGGGTAAGTCTGATCCGTCACCCGAAGAATAAGGGATATGGCGCGGCGCTCAAGACAGGCTTCTCCAAGGCGCGCGGCGAATTGATCGGCTTCCTGGACGCGGACGGCACGTATCCGCCGGAATATTTCCCGCAATTGTGTGAAGCCGCATTGAATGGCGCGGATCTTGTGATCGGCTCCCGTATGGCTGGGGCGGACAGCAGGATGCCAATGACGCGGCGCATTGGGAATTTTTTCTTTGCCAATCTGCTCACGATTTTGGGCAGGCAAAAGGTCACCGATAGCGCAAGCGGGATGCGCGTCTTCAAACGCGAAATTCTGGAGCAGATCTACCCTTTGCCGGACGGCTTGAACCTGACTCCGGTCATGAGCACGCGCGCGCTGCATGAAGGCGTGAAGATCGAGGAGATCCCGATCCCTTACAGCGAGCGGGTCGGGCGTTCGAAGTTAAGCGTCGTTCGCGACGGACGCCTCTTTCTTCAAAGCATGGTATGGACCGCGCTGTCGTACAACCCGGTCAGGATTTTGGGCCTGATCGGTCTGGGAGGGGTGGGGGTTGCGGGACTGGTCTTTCTGGGGCTGGTTACCGCAAGACTGAACGGAGTCACGACGCTCGGTCCGTGGGGCGTCGTAGCCTTGTTCACTGCCATGATCTCAGCCGTCGCCGGAGTCAATGTGTTTGCCTTGGGCGTGACCTTCAATTATCTGGTTTCTCTCTTCTATAAGAAGCCCATACGTCAGGGCTTGTTCGGCAAACCGATCTTCAAGACCCCGCTGGATCAGCATTTCGGCTGGATGGGAATCGCGGCTGTAGTGATTGGAGGAGTCGTTGGCGCGGTCAGTCTTGCGCTGGGCGTTCAGGGTTGGGATATCCAGCGTCTATGGTTTTATCTGTTGAGCAGCGCCATGCTCTTGCTCATCGGTGTCCAATTGTTCGTTTATTGGCTGTTGTCGCGTATCTTAGAAGAAATCAGCCAGCGGGAGTTCCTAACAAAGCAGGACATGGGTTTGAATTGATTTGATCTTTAAATGTATGACCAAGGAGTAATCTTATGACGACGAATGA
>CAYQOF010000394.1:0-1793 GCA_964419035.1 uncultured Anaerolinea sp.
CTCGGCTATTCAGCCGGTGAGATCGAAGACATATTCGCCGCGCTCGACCAGACCCAACTCTATGGCCACGCGCCGGAGGAGGGTCCGTCACTGCTCGGTCTGGCGGGCGCAACCCGCTGGTTCAGGGAGATCATCGGAGAACGCACCTTCGACGACCTGGTCAAACCCTGCGTCCTCACCGCCAGCGATCTGCGGAGCGGACGCGAAGTCCTGCTCTCCAAAGGCTCCCTCGTGGATGCCATCCTCGCCGCCATCGCCATCCCCGGTATCTTCCCCGCCCGCCGCGTCGGCGAACTCGAACTCGTGGACGGCGGCGCCCTCGACCCCGTCCCGGTTGCGCCCGCGCGTTCCCTCGCCCCCAAACTCCCGGTCGTGGCGGTCGTCCTGATCTCACCCATGGGACTTCCCGCTCACTCGTGGAACCTCCCTTTGCCCGAATACCTGCCTCACCAGATCGTCGAACGCATCGGCAAAATGCGGTACGCCCAGGCGCTGGATGTCTTCCTGCGTTCGCTCGACATCGTCAGCCGCGCCGTCACCGCCTACCGCCTCGAGGTGGACAAACCCGATATCATCCTCCGACCGAACGTGACCGACATTGACGTACTTCAGCGCGTGGATGTTCGCACAATCGCCAAAAAAGGCGACGAGGCTGTTGAAGAGAAATTGCCCGAAATCAGAAAACTGTTTGCATGGCAGAGCCGCCTGCGCCGCGCCATCGGAGTTTAATTTAACCGATGTTACACACCGTCCCGAAGGATTTGGCGCTCAACAATGTTCTTTCGAGAGAACCTTCGGGACGTTCTGCGTAGGAGAGTAATTTAAAATGTCCCGTGACCTGAGAAAATACACGCAACAGACCAATTTCCGCCTGATCATCGGCGCGCTCCTCATCCTGTTCATCGTTGGCGTCGGGCTGATCTATGTGATCTACGGATCGGGCGCCGCGCTGATGGGATTGCTCTGCCTGCTGGCGGGTCTGACCCCCATCGTCCTGATCGTTCTATCCCTCGCCGTTCTCGATTGGATACAAAAACGTGCAAACCGCTCCTGACACCGAACTGATCCAATTCGACAACTGGACCCTGCGCGTTCGCGAGGCAAAAGAACAGCCCGCCCGACTCCTGCTCATGCTGCACGGTTATACCGGCGACGAAAACTCGATGTGGGTCTTCGCGCGTGACCTGCCTCCGCATTACTGGATCGTCGCCCCGCGCGCCCCTCACGTCAGCGAAGAGGGAGGTTACTCCTGGCGTCCGCTTCTTCCCGGAACGTTTGGCTGGCTCCGTCTCGAGGAACTTTTACCTGCGGCTGAGGCGTTGATCCGCCTCGTGGACGCGTATCAGGCTCACCCTGGGTTTGATCGAAGGGCGGCTGGGTTGGATGCGCACACCTTCGACGTGATGGGATTCAGTCAGGGCGCGGCAATGTGTAGCGTGCTGGCATTCCTGCATCCGGAACGAATCCGCAGGGTGGGCATCCTCGCTGGTTTTGTCCCCGATGGGCTCGAAGAGTACGTCCCGAAACGTCCACTCGCAGGCAAGCCGTTCTTCATCACACACGGCACGCGGGACAAACTCGTGACGATTGACCGCGCCCGCGCTTCGATCGAAATCCTCGAACGGGCGGGCGCGCAAGTGACCTACTGCGAAGATGACGTGAAGCACAAGGTCAGCGTCGCCTGCCTGCGCGCCTTGAGGGAATTCTTTGTGTAAGGAAGCGCGACCCTTAATCATCTCTAATCTGCATGTTGACGCCTCATTCTTTTGTGAGTATCCTTGTACAGTTCATGT
>CAYQOF010000395.1:0-1729 GCA_964419035.1 uncultured Anaerolinea sp.
GTACCATCGTTGCGCTGGTAGTGATTACCCTCACCGCCGCGTGGGCGTTCGCCTTCCAGAGCATCTACACGCGCGACGAACCGCGCATTGCCGCCTCACGCTGGATCTATCAAAACATCTCCGGTCCAATCAATATTGGATACCAAACTGGCGACGGGACATACAATCAGCCCCTGCCCTTCCCATTCGGCGGATTCGTCCAGGCGGGCGTCCCCTACGACACAACCTTCATCGCACAAACGGATGGGATCATCCATTCGATCACATTGGGACATGCGAGAAATCCGCTCGCCTCGCCTTCGACCATCAGCCTGACTCTGTCCGAAACACCGAATCCAACTCCCGGACAAATCCTCGCCACCGCGTCGCTGACGGATGATTTCTCATCCCAAAACGACCCGCGCGGCGACTCATACACACTCGTCCTTGACCGATCCATTCCTGCAACAAAAGGAAAACAATACTACCTCCGCCTCAACATTGACGCGGGGACACTTTACATCGAAGGCGCGTCCGTTGCCAACGAGACGGATTACGACTACGGGCTTCCCTTCCGCGTGGACGGTTACGACGCGTTCGGCGGCATCTATCGCGGCGACTTGAATCTCCAGGTCTATTGGGATGACAACGAGGACAAACTCACCCGCTTCGTGGATACCCTCAGCCAGACAGATTACATCTTCATCCCGACCAATCATCAGTATGCGCAGATCACGCGCGTGCCCGAACGCTATCCGCTCACCACACTGTATTACCGTGAACTCATGGGCTGTCCCGTTGATGCAGACATCATCAAGTGTTACTACGAGGCAAAGCCGGGGGATTATCAGGGCAGGCTCGGCTTCGAACTCGCCGCGGTCTTCGAAACCTTCCCCAGACTCGACCTCCCCTTCCTCGGCACGATCGAGATCAACGACCAGTACGCGGAGGAGGCATTCACCTTCTACGATCACCCGAAGGTGTTCATCTTCAAGAAGAATGAGAATTTCAGCGCGCAACAAGTGCGCTCCGTTCTCGGCATCGTTGACCTGACGAAAGTCGTCCGGCTCACGCCGCGACAGTTCGACGATTACTCCAACCTGCTCCTGCCCGCCGACAGACTTGCGCAACAACGCGCCGGCGGGACGTGGTCTGAGTTATTCAGTTATCAATCGCTGCAAAACCGTTATCCCGTCCTGGGACTTCTCCTCTGGTATTTCTTCATCTTCATTCTGGGACTGGCGGTCTATCCGTTGATCCGTCTCGCCATGCCCGGTCTTGCAGACAAGGGTTACCCCCTCAGCCGCGCATTGGGAATGGTCCTGCTCGGTTACCTCGCGTGGATGGGCGGTTCGCTCGGCATTCCATACACGCGCGGGACAATTGTGATTTTCCTTGGGTTGATTCTCCTGATCGGCATCGCCCTCGCGTTTTATCAACGCCAGGAACTGCGCGAGGAATGGAAATCGAGGCGAAAATACTTCCTCCTCGCGGAGGGCCTCTTCCTCGTTTTCTTCCTGTTAGACCTGTTCATCCGCATCGGCAACCCCGACCTCTGGCATCCCAGTTTCGGCGGCGAACGCCCGATGGATTTCTCGTATTTCAACGCGGTCATCAAAAGCGCCTCCTTCCCGCCGTACGATCCCTGGTTCGCGGGCGGATACATCAACTACTACTATTACGGCTTTGTGCTGGTCGGCACGCCGGTCAAACTGCTGGGCATCGTTCCTTCCATTTCCTACAACTTCAT
>CAYQOF010000396.1:0-1716 GCA_964419035.1 uncultured Anaerolinea sp.
GTTGGTTCCCGAATTCCTGAATGTGGTCAGCGCAAACGGTTTTGACATGCGCGTCACTTGACCTGCCCCTGATTATGAATTAAAATCCCCGACTGCCAACACTGGCGCTGCGCGCCAGCGCATGTGTGCCCTCGTAGCTCAGTGGATTAGAGCGCTTGCTTGCGGAGCAATAGGTCGCGTGTTCGAGTCGCGCCGAGGGCGCCACGATAATGAAGGAGCGGTGAAACCGCTCTTTTTATTTTGAAATACAATTGGGAAAAGTATGCCTCGATCAAAACCACAAATCTTATTGACAAATGACGACGGAATCCGTTCTCCCGGATTATGGTCTGCCGCCGCTTCCCTCTCGAACATCGGCTTTGTCACCGTTACCGCGCCGCGTGACCAATCCTCAGGCATGGGACGCAGCCTGCCCAACACGTCAGATGGGATCATTCGCGAGGAACGGGTGCAGGTCAACGGTCAGGAATGGAGCGTGTTTGCCGTCGGCGGGAGTCCCGCGCAGGCGGTCCTCCACGGAGTCTATGAAGTCCTGAAGCGCAAACCTGATCTGGTCGTTTCCGGAATCAATTACGGGGAAAATGTCGCCTCGGGCGTCACCATCTCAGGGACGGTGGGCGCGGCAATGGAAGCCGCGTCGCTGGGAATCCCTGCGCTGGCGGTTTCGCTCGAAGCCGAGAGCAAATATCATTTGAGTTATTCCGAAGATGTGGATTTCTCAATTGCCGCAGAGTTCACTGCCCGATTCGCCCGCCTGCTTCTGGAGAGAAAATTTCCTCCGGACGTGAATCTCTTGAAGGTGGATGTGCCTTCGGATGCGATGGTTGACACCCCCTGGCAGTTGACCCGCGTCTCGCGTCAACGATATTACGAACCGATCGCGCCCGAACGCAAATCATGGGATGAGCCGGGCGTCATCTGGTATCGCGAAGCGGGGAAACTCGACGATGAAGCCGATGATACAGACGTGTACGTTCTGCGAAAGAAGCGCTGGGTGTCGGTCTCACCTCTCAGCCTGGACCTGACCTCCCGCGTGGATTTTGGCGAACTCGACAGGTTGATGAGAAAATAAATGTCATTGCGAGCCACCGCTGGTCGAGCGCCGCGAAGCGGCGTATCGAGACCAGCGATGGCGAAGCAATCTCCTTATTGATTGGGGGATTGCTTCGTCGGGACCCCGAAAGAGCATCGGGGCATGCGATCGCCCTCCTCGCAATGACATTAGTTGAAGTGGGGACTGAACCTGGCGATCAATTTCTCTTTCGGCATAAAGCCGGTGACGCGTTCCTTGACCTCGCCGTTCTTCATGAACAACAGGGTGGGGATGCCCATCACGCCGAACTGCATGACGAGATTGGGATTCTCGTCCGCATCAATCTTCACGACCTTGACCTTGCCGTCCCATTCGCCAGCCAGTTGCTTGACGACCGGGTCGAGCATCTTGCAGGGCTGGCACCAGACCGCGCTGAAATCCACCAGCACGGGCTCGCTGGAATTCATCACTTCGGTTTGAAAGTTTCCTTCATCTACGTGCAATACGTCAGCCATTTTTTGCCTCCGGGTTGATGGACGCACCGTGTTACAGGCGTCTTACGTTGACGATGAATATCTCCCATGTTAGAATGCCATTCGCTTTGTAAACGGGCGCGTAGCTCAACGGCAGAGCAGTGGCCTTTTAAGCCATTGGTTCAGGGTTCGAATCCCTGCGCGCTCACA
>CAYQOF010000397.1:0-1657 GCA_964419035.1 uncultured Anaerolinea sp.
AGCAGTTTGTCCATGATGACGGCGGACGCGGCGCGCGCAAAGGTCAAGCCGTGATTCCTCTGCAAATACAGCACCTGCAATGGTTCGCCTCCCACCTGCGGACCCGGCGTGAAGTAACTCAACCCGAACACCGAAAGGCGGTATCCGATCAACGGCAAAAACGGCACAGACGGATTCTCCGCGTGGACGATGATCCACCAGCGCGCGGTCATCAACCCGATGACGATTGCATTTAGGACGAGCAGGATTCCGATCTGCCAGAACTTCAGCAGTTTGAGCGACTCCCAAATTTCCACAAGGGGCGCGTTTCGCAAAGCCCAATAGAGCAGCGCGGCGAGGATCGTGATCCATGCCAGACGTGTGAGGGATTTCCTGCTCAAAGCGCGGAGACCCCTTCCTCGGTTGGAGGATTTTGGATCAAGCCGCGCATCCGTTCGATCACGACTTGGTGGATTGCCTGCGCGTCCGTCGAGCCGATCTCTTCGAGAGTGATCGGTTTTGCAAAATGAACATGCACCGTGTTGGGGCGGGCATCACGCAGGATGATGACGAGCAATTGAAGCGCCGCGGCAAGTTTTTCACGTTCGACGCGTGTTCGCTTGAGGCGTGGGAGCCAGTGACGCGCGGTCCTTTCCCAGATGACCCCGCTCACCATAACGGGAACAATTTTCGTGTCCCGCGCGAGGCGTAGGAAGACGCCGGCGGAGTCGGTCCAGTTCTTCAGCGAGTCCAACGCGCCGGGATACACATCGGGATCGGGTTCGATCTCCCCGGCGGGAAAAGTCAACACGGAGCCGCCATTCTTCAGATGAGCCGAGACCTGCCGCACCGCGTTCATGCGTTTGGCGGGATCGTCGTCAATGAAAAAGAGTTGCCTGGTCGTGTATTCGAGCGATTCCAAAAACGGACGATGCAGAGCGATGATCTTCAGATCGGCGCGGTTGATGGCGGCGAAAAGGCTGATCGTATCCGCCATGCCGGGGTGGTTGGAAAGGAGAAGCGCGGGACCGGCGGCTGGCACATGTTCACGTCCATGCACGCGGACATCGCGCACGTAATTCGTCCGCATGATGCGCCGCGAGGCTTCCGCCAGGCTGCTCTCGCCAACGGAGTTGTCGAAATTCATTATTTGTCTTGCAAACTTGCGCGCAGGCTTGGCAAAGACGCGGCGCAGCGCGGAGGCAAGCAGGGGATAACCCTGCCAGCCAAAGGACGCAACCAGGTCGTCGAGGTTGATTGCCGTGAGGGTGTCGAGTTGGGAAGGCATGAGGGAGAAAGGATGAATTATGAAGGATGAAGAGTGAAAATTGGAGGACGGTGGAAAGTGGGGGATCTTATTCAGGTTCAATCTTGAATTTTAGCGGATAGCCGGCGTTGTTTGCTTCGATATGCGCGCGGTTGACGCGTTTCTCCGCTTCGGATTTGGCGAGCGTCTGCACGTATGCCGAGCCGTAGATGTGCGCGGTCAGCATGATCTCCGCCGCGCGGTCGTTGGCGAGGTAAAAGACGGTCTTGAGGATATGCACGACAAAATCCATCGGCGTCACATCGTCGTTGTGGATGATGACGCGGTGGAGCGGTTCGAGATCGGTTTCGGTCTCTTCGATGATCTCGATCTCGGGGAGGCTGGCAGACTTCATATCCCCGCAATTGTACA
>CAYQOF010000398.1:0-1648 GCA_964419035.1 uncultured Anaerolinea sp.
AGAGCAGTGGCCTTTTAAGCCATTGGTTCAGGGTTCGAATCCCTGCGCGCTCACACCAAATCCTCCGCATGGAGGATTTTTGTTTTGGTTCAGCGCCCCCGCAGGGGGGATGATATTCGAATCCCTGCGCGCTCACACCAAATCCTCCGCATGGAGGATTTTTGTTTTCATCCGGAATATTTTAAGCCTCCCGCCCAATTCATCCTCGAACACACGTGCTATAATCCGTTTAGTCCGATAGTCGCTTAGTCGAATAGTCTCGCAGTATGTGCTTCTTCCTTCCAAGCGACGATTTGACCATCTGACTATCAGACCATCAGACTAAAATGAGTTTCGCCCACCTCCACGTCCATACCGAATACTCCCTGCTCGACGGCTTCTCGAACATCAAGAAGCTGGTGAAGCGCGTGAAGGAACTGGACATGCCCGCCGTTGCCATCACGGACCACGGCACGATGTTCGGCGTGATTGACTTTTACAAGGCGGCGACAGAGGCGGGGGTCAAGCCCATCATCGGTGTGGAGGCGTACATGGCGGCGCGCACGATGCAGGATCGCGACTCGAAACTCGACCGCACCTCCTCCCACCTGCTCCTGCTCGCGGAAAACGAGACAGGCTACAAGAACCTGCTCAAGATTTCTTCCGCCGCGCAACTCGAAGGTTTCTACTACTATCCACGCATTGATCATGATTTTTTAGCGGCTCACTCCGAAGGGATCATTTGCACTTCCGGCTGCATGTCTGCCGAGATTCCGCGCGCACTGTTGGACGACAACCCCGAGGAAGCCGTCCGCCGCATGAACTGGTATTATGATGTCTTCGGTCCCGACCGCTTCTTTGTGGAGTTGCAGCAACACAACATCAAAGAGATCACGGACTTGAACCGCAAACTGGTCGAGATGGGGGCGCGTTACTCGGCGAAATTCGTCGCGACCAACGACGTGCATTACGTCAATCCTGAAGACTGGAAATTACAGGACATCCTGCTCACCATCCAGACGCAGACGGTTCTCACCGACCCGGACCGGATGCGTATGACCGATCCCTCGTACTACCTCCGCGCGCCGGAAGAGATGAGTCAACTCTTCGCAGAAGTGCCTGAGGCATTGAGCAACACGCTGCTGATCGCCGAACGCTGCAACGTGGATTTGTCGTTCAAAGGCTACCACCTGCCTGATTTCCCCGTCCCGGGGGGATTCACCGCCGAAACCTATCTCCGCCATCTGTGCAATGAAGGGGCGAGGAAAAGGTACGGGGAACGCGCGGACAGGCACGAGGTCCGCGGACGAATCGATTACGAACTGGGCGTCCTGCACGAGATGGGATTCGATTCGTACTTCCTGATCGTCTGGGATCTGTGCCGTCACGCGCGCGAGAATAACATCTGGTACAACGCGCGCGGCTCCGCGGCCGGTTCGATTGTCGCTTATGTATTGGAGATCACGCTCGTTGACCCGCTTCAGCATGATCTGTTGTTCGAGCGTTTCTTGAATCCTGGGCGCATCTCGATGCCCGATATTGACCTGGACTTCCGTGACGATCGCCGGGCGGAGATGCTCGAATATTGCACGCGCAAATACGGAAGCGACAAGGTCGCGCAGATCATCACCTTCGGCACGATGGGAACGAAAGCCGCGCTGCGCGATGT
>CAYQOF010000399.1:0-1629 GCA_964419035.1 uncultured Anaerolinea sp.
CGCTCGGTGATGTCACGGAGGACGCTCTGAATATGCAATGGGTTCCCGCGTTCATCCCGCACCAGTTCCACGTTGACTTCTGCCACGATCACTTCCCCGTCTTTTCTTTTGAAGCGGCGCTCGTACAAGGGGATGTGTTCGCCCTGCAATAACCGTTCCACTATATTTTCGCTTGCCTGCACATCAGCGGACGTCTCCCTGACCGATAGTTTCAAGAGTTCCTCCGGCGCGTAGCCGAGCAAAACGGAGGCTTGCCTGTTCACGGCAATGTGGTTGCCCCGTAAATCCATGATGAATACGGCGTCGTGTGTTTGTTCGAACAGGGCGCGGTAGCGCGCTTCGCTCGCGCGCAATTCCTCCTCCGCTTTTTTTCGCCCGGTGATGTCCTGTATGGTTCCCAAAAATTTGTAGATATTTCGATCCGGGTCGTATTCGGGGTGGCTCAGGGTCGAGAACCAGCGCAACCTGCCGTCGGGGCGAAGGATGCGGAATTCCTCCGCAAGCATGGATTGCCGGGCAAGCGCCTCCTTTGCGGATTCATTGACCCGCGCCGCATCATCCACATGAAGCGCGCCGGTGAATGCGGCGGTTTCTTCGCCCAGTTCATCCTGTTCCAACCCCAATGCTTCGAGGAAGTCCTGCGCCGAGGTGATGCTGTTCGTTTGCGGATCCCACTCCCACATGCTCATGCGCGCGCCCGAAATCGCCAGGGTCAATTGTCTCTCGCGTTCGCGCAATTCCTCTTCCGCGCGTTTGCGTTGAGTAATGTCCTGCGCGGTGGCGACGCGGTAGAGGATCCCCCCATCATCGCCGCGCACGCTGACCACATCCATTTGCACCGGAAAAGTGGAATCGTCCTTGCGCCTCATGTACGCTTCGAAGCGGACGAGCCCGATCTGATCTGCCTTTGCGAGATTTCGCCGCACAACCTCGTGATCTGCGGACGCATAGATGCTCAGCACCGCGGCGCCGATCACATCCTCCACCCTGCATTTGTGCATGCCGGCGAAAGCGGGGTTGCAGGCTGTAATGCGCGAGGTATTCGGATCAATGAGCGCGATGCCATGCGCGCAGCCTTCGAAGGCATCCGCCCATTGACGGCGTTCCTCCTCCTTTTGTTTGCGTTCGGTCACAGCCAGTTGCCATCGTTCCTCGTCCCTGAACAACGTATCCGTGTGACGCCGGACCATCCAATAGAGCAGGAAGGCGGTTACAAAGATGTATCCCCAGCCTTTATAAATGCTGATCGTTGTGAGCATGGCTTGGTCGGTTGCGATGTCTGCCGCAAGGCGATCCGAGAAGAGAATCCAAAGACAGCCAGCCAGCAGATAAATTCCCGCAATAATGAGCGCCCCCCGGCTTTGTTTCAGGGATGCGGTTTCAAGTAGGCGATTCTTCATGACAGACTCCACGTTTGGGCTTTCCATTAACGAACTTGGCTCATGTATGATCTGTGTGCAGCCGTTAGAGAACGTCTGCTACGCGCCAATATTTTGCACACTTTTTACAGAAGAGCCACGAACTTTGCGCCCGGTGAATATTTTCGTATTCCTTCGATGGATTGTATATGGGGGGAATCCCTACCCGGCAAATGTGGGAAAACAGGGGTTGACAAACAGGGGCGCCCGG
>CAYQOF010000400.1:0-1609 GCA_964419035.1 uncultured Anaerolinea sp.
TGGGGGGCTGCGCCCCCCAGCGCGAATCGTGATACACTCGAAACGCGATCTTCGGATCGCGGGGGCTGGTCGAAACGACCGCGTGGTGCGCGGCGGCTCGTTCCTCAACAATAACAGGAACGCCCGCTGTGCGGTTCGCAACAGGAACAACCCTCATAATCGTAACCATAATCAGGGTGTTCGTGTGGTGGTCGCTCACGCCTCTCCGTATTCGGTGCAGACCCTAAAGGTCTCACAGACCTTTAGGGTCTTATCCCTGCCGGAAATTCTGCTGTCGAACGCCCTGGCGCCTTAGACTCGCAGACGAGGCACCCAAACAAACGAGAGAGATGGCTGACCATGCTCCCGGCTGACCGGTTCCGCTTTCCCCGCTTCGTCTCCGCTGGCGCTCCGCTCAGCGCGAATGAGGAGAGGGGTTAGGGGTGAGGTCAGGCAAATATAGAATAGACCTGCCGCCTCGGATCACGAATCCACGCGGCAGGTCGCTTTAACACCGTCCCGAAGGTTTTTTCGTGCGAAAGACTTGCTCCACTCAAACCTTCGGGACGTTCCGCGTAACGGTTTATAATCCCCTGCATGGAAACATTCGATACCTACACCTGGATCACCCTGCCGTTGATCGTCTTCTTCGCGCGCGCCTTCGATGTCGCCTTGGGGACGATGCGCATCATCTTCCTTTCGCGCGGCAGAAAGTATCTGGCGCCCCTGCTCGGCTTCATCGAAGTCTTCATCTGGATCACGGTCGTTTCGCAGATCGTACGGGGCGCGCAGAACTTCCCGGCGTATTTCGCCTACGCGGCGGGATTCGCCGTGGGCAATTTCGCCGGCATGTTCATCGAGGGGAAACTGGCGATCGGCACGCTGGTCATCCGCGTCATTCTCTCAGAAGGAGGGAATGAACTCGTAAACCGTTTGCACGAGGAGGGCTACGGCGTCACGCACGTTCACGGTCACGGGGCGACGGGACCCGTAATGCTCATTTACACGGTGGTGATGCGGCGGGAACTGCAACATGTGATGGACCTCATCCAATCCGTGGACCCCAAAGCCTTCTTCACCGTGGAGGAACTGCGCTCCGCCCAGCAGGGCATCTTCCCCGTGCGTTCCGAACCGAGACCGGGCTCCTTTTGGGGCAGAAAATCGAAGTAAAATGGCGGACAGCCGCATGATCTTTCCAGTCGCAGAACGAAAGATCGGCGGTTCACGCGGCTTGAAACCGGCGTTTGCACGAGTCCGCCGGTGATATACGCCCAAGTCTTGAAGAAAGGATATCAACCATGACCGAATCGATCCATCTGTTGATGCTGGCGGTCGTCCAGGAGCAGGATATGGACAACGCCACCCAGGCGTTGAAAGACATCGGTTTGCCGGTCGTTTATCTCGCCAGCGCGGGCGGATTCCTCGGACGCCGCAACGCCACCCTGCTGATCGGACTGGGAAAGGGACGCGAGCAGGCTGCCATCAAGTCGCTCGAGGAAGTCTGCCGCCAGCGCATCGAATATCTGACCCTGCCGCTGGAGGGCTCGCCTCTTCCCATGCCGACGCCTGTTCCCGTTACCGTGGGCGGCGCGACCATTTTTGCATTACCCGTTGAACATTTCGAGGAAAT
>CAYQOF010000401.1:0-1601 GCA_964419035.1 uncultured Anaerolinea sp.
GAGCCGCTGGTCAGCATTGACTACAAGGGCGACTCGTATTCCTCCTCTGTGGACCTTCCGTTCACGCAGGTGCTCGGCAAAGAGAAAAGCACGTTCGCCAAGATCGTTGCCTGGTACGATAACGAGTGGGGCTACTCGTGCCGCACAGCCGATCTCGCGGCGATGATGGCGAAAAGTCTGTAGTCTCATTGTCACTAGTCGCTTAGTCTGATAGTCAAGACTAAGCGATTAGTTGACTATCAGACTGGGAGACTACCTGGGAGACTACCTATGAACAAAAAGACAGTCAAAGACATTGACCTCAAAAACAAACGCGTCTTCATGCGTGTGGATTTCAACGTGCCGATGGCGGATGGCAAGGTCACGGACGACAAACGCATCCGCGCCGCGTTGCCGACGATTCAATATGTTCTGGATCAGGGAGCCTCGCTCCTGCTTGCGAGTCACTTGGGACGCCCCAAAGGCGGTTCAGACCCGCAATTCAGCCTGCGCGCCGCTTCGGAGGTTTTGTCCACACTGATCAATCGTCCCGTTAAAATGGCGCCCGATTGCGTTGGACCCGAAGTCGAAGCGATGGCAAAGGAACTCAAACCCGGTGAAGTGCTGATGCTCGAGAACACGCGCTTCCACGCGGGGGAGGAGAAAAACGATCCAGAGTTGGCAAGGCAAATGGCGGCGCTGGCAGACGTCTATGTGAATGACGCGTTCGGGTCGGCGCACCGCGCTCATTCCTCGACGGAGGGAATCGCGCGCTTCCTGCCTGCCGTCTCCGGCTTTTTGATGGAACAGGAACTCGAATACCTCGGGCGCGCGGTCGCGAATCCCGAACATCCCTACGTGGCGATCCTCGGTGGCGCAAAGATCAGCGACAAGATCCTGGTCGTCGAAACCCTGCTCTCCAAATGCGACAAGTTGATCGTCGGCGGCGGGATGGCGAATACGTTCCTCGCCGCAAAAGGATTGGACATGCAGGACAGCCTTGTCGAAGAATCCTCGCTCGAAACCGCAAAGGAGATCATGGCGAAGTCCGGCGATAAATTGATCCTGCCTGTGGACGCGGTCATCGCGGATAAATTCGAAGCCGATGCGAATGCCCAGGTCGTTGACGTGGATAAGATCCCCGCGGGCTGGCGTATGCTGGACGTGGGACCGAAGACGCTCGAGTTATACAAAGAAGCGTTGAAAGGCGCCAAACTCATTGTGTGGAACGGGCCGGTCGGCGTCTTCGAGATGCCGAAGTTCGCGGAAGGCACGTTTGCCCTCGCCAGGATGCTGGCTGAATCCGGCGCGGTCACGGTCATCGGCGGCGGCGACTCGGCAAGCGCGGTCAAGAAGGCGGGCGTCGCCAAACAAATGACCCACGTCTCGACCGGCGGCGGCGCATCGCTCGAATTCTTGGAGGGGAAGGAATTGCCCGGCGTCGCAGCGTTGATGGATAAATAACGCGAACGTCCCGAAGGTTTGAGTGACGCCATAAAGTTCTTCGAGCGAACCTTCGGGACGATGTATTCAAAACAGAGTGAGCGAACGCGTTCACTCTGTTTTTATGAATGTAATTGTCAAGTAAAATTGGCGCAATAATGGAATTGCGCGCGTTGGAG
>CAYQOF010000402.1:0-1585 GCA_964419035.1 uncultured Anaerolinea sp.
CTCAGGCGTTATCCATGTTTCGATGCGGGGGATAGAATCCCTCCAATATCCCACTCCGCAACTTGACGCGCCAACACGGATGTGCTACCATCACCCAAACTTTTGTTCTGTTTTAGGAGATCTCCATGTCAAGCATTCGACGAGGCGTAACGATCGCCTCAACATTGTGGCTGGTTGCGGTCCTGGCTTCCGCATGTAATCAGCCATATTCGCAGGCGCCGAGCGTGACGAGCACGCCGCTCGAGAGAAGCCTGTTTGGGACAATCGAAGCCACGAGCATGAGCGATGTGGAACGCTTTGCGACCGAGACCGCGCTTGCCGGGATGACGCCAATCCCCGGCCTGGGAACCGAAACGCCGTTGGGCATCACGCCGCTGGTTGATGTGGCAACCGCCACCCCGGTTGTTAATGGTCCGACCTCCACGGCAACGCTGGCGGTGAGCGCTGCCACTTCCACCGTCCAGCCCGCCGCCACCCAGCAACCGGGTACACGCCCGGCAAGTTACACGTTGCAGAAGGGCGAATTCCCCTATTGCATTGCCCGGCGCTTCAATGTTGACCCGGATGAATTGCTGTCGTTGAACGGCATTTCGAGCGGCACCGTCTATTATGCGGGCTTGACCTTGAAGATCCCGCAGACGGGGAATCCCTTCCCGGGCAATCGCATGTTGAGGACGCATCCTGGAACCTATACGGTCTCATCTGCGGATGAAACGGTGTACGGCGTTGCCTGCATCTACGGCGATATCGAACCCTCGAGGATCGCGCAGGAGAATGGGATTTCAGTGGATGCGGCGCTCACCCTCGGTCAGCAGTTGCGCATCCCGTAATTGATCTCAAAATGAAGAAAAGCCCGGGCGGTCCCCCGGGCTTTTGTCTTATAATGTCGGAAACGTCACCGGAAGGAAAACCACATGCCTTTTGAACTGTTGAGATCCGAAACCCTCATGCAGGGACGCGCCTTCAAGATCCGCCGCGATTTCCTGAAAACCCCCGATGGACGCGAGACGAGGCTGGAGATCATCGAGCATGGCGGTTCGGTCGTCCTCATCCCTGTGGATGCCGAGGGGAACATGCTCTTTGTGCGCCAATACCGCCACGCGGCGGAGGCGGATCTGCTCGAACTCCCGGCGGGGACGCGCGACGGCGACGAACCTTACGAGGAATGCGCGGCGCGCGAGATCCGTGAAGAGACGGGCATGGAAGCCGGGCAGTTGCAGAAGGTCGGAGAGTTCTACCTTGCGCCCGGTTATTCCACCGAGTTCATGGTCGTGTATCTGGCGACTGATCTGAAACCCAATCCCCTGGACGCGGATTATGACGAATTCCTGCTGGTCGAGAAGATGCCTGTAAGGCAGGCGCTCGAAATGGCGGAGCGGGGGGATGTGCCGGATGCCAAGTCGCTGGCGGCTTTGCTGCTGGCGAGACCGCGCCTGGAGAGGTTCCTTTCGTAAAGAATGGTTGGCTCATCTACGAAAAGTGTGCAAAAGACATTAGCGCGTAACGGACGTTCTCCCCTGGCGCCGCCCGCCACTATAGTCCCCGAAGCGAAGCGAGTGGGAGGGCAGGTGTAACGTCTGCACAC
>CAYQOF010000403.1:0-1558 GCA_964419035.1 uncultured Anaerolinea sp.
ACAACGGAAAAGGCAAGGACAATAACCCCGGCAAGGGCAAGGGTAAAGACAAATAACGGGTGAGACAGAAGATCTGGAGCGGCAATCGCCGCTCCTTTTTATTTGTTTGATAGAAGATGATAGTCGCATCAGTTAAAATACCTGCGGAGAAAACCATGCGACAAGTTGCCATTTTGGGAATCGGTCAGACGAAGATTGACGAGCATTGGGACCTGTCCCTGCGCGAGATCGGGGGCAACGCCGCCTTCGCCGCAATGCAGGACGCAGGCATGGATCAGGTGGACGCGCTGTTCGTCGGCAACATGCTTTCGCCGATGGTCAGCGGGCAGAACCAGTTGGGAACCTTCTTTTCGGATTGGGTCGGACTCTGGCTGAAGGAATCGGTCAAGGTGGAAGCCGCGTGCGCTTCGGGCGCGGCGGCGCTTCGCGCGGGACTGATGGCTGTTGCCGCGGGCGATATCGAGTCTGCCCTGATACTTGGCGTCGAAAAGATGACCGATAAAGCCGGTCACGATGTCACCTCCGCGCTCGCCACCGCAGCGGACGCCGATTACGAAGTGGAACAGGGCATCTCATTCGTCGGTCTCAACGCGCTGATCATGCGCAGATACATGCACGAGTATGGCTGGAAGCATGCGGACTTTGCGCCCTTCTCGATCAACGCCCATGCCAACGCGATGTACAATCCTTTCGCGCGTTTGCACCAGAAGATCAACGTGGATCAATTCGAAAAGTCGAGCATGGTCGCCACGCCGATCAACCTGCTGGACGCCTCCCCGATTGGGGATGGCGCGGCGGCGGTCGTCATCGTCCCTGCGGAGAAGGTCACTTCGCTCAAGAGAAAGCCAAAGATAACGGTGGCAGGTTCGGCGTCCGCGACCGATTCGATTGCCGTCCATTCGAGAAAGGATCCGTTGTTCCTCACCGCCGCGTACGAGTCATCCAGGCGCGCGTATGAATTTGCCAATGTCTCACCGCAGGATATTGACGTGTTCGAACTGCATGACGCGTTCTCGATCATGTCTGCCTTGTCGCTCGAAGCGTGCGGATTTGCGGAGCGCGGTCAGGGCGTGAGGCTCGGACTCGATGACGAGATCAGCCCGAAGGGACGCGTGCCCGTTTGCACGCGCGGCGGGTTGAAGGCGCGGGGTCATCCGGTTGGCGCGACGGGGATGTATCAGATCGTGGAGGTCGTCCAACAACTGAGGGGAGAATGCGGCGAGACGCAGGTGGATGGCGCGAAGATCGGCATGGCGCAAAATATCGGCGGCTCGGGCGCGACGATCATCACACACATTTTGAAGGCTGAATAACGTCAATTCGGGATAGGGATTGGAGTGGATGATTGTATACGGATTTTTCCGTAAGGTTACGGAACTTTCCATATCTTCCGTGTGATCCGTGTACGAAGCCGCCAGTACATTCCCATCCAATTCCTCCACACTGACTTCACCACCAACCCCGCCCTCCAAAACGCGACCGCAGCCATGCCGTGCGCGAACACCGCGAATAACGGAGGGGTCTGATAGGTGTAATACGTCCAGCATTCGCGCGTGGT
>CAYQOF010000404.1:0-1516 GCA_964419035.1 uncultured Anaerolinea sp.
GACCTTGATCTTCTTTCTCACAAAATTACGTATTCTTTTCGCCGCTTTGAATGCGTCTTCTGCAAGTTCAACCGAAACAGCCGCGCCCGGATACCGTATGGCGACTGCGTAGCCCTCCAGACTGTTCAGGTCTTTCGCGATCCGGCTGAATCCCCTGTCAACAGAAAGGCACAATTCCAGCAAATCCATCAATACATGCGTGCGTTCGAATCGAATCAGTCGCTCTGTCAAAAACGCCTTGAGATATTTCTCCGCGCATTGCTGGCAATGAAAACTGGCGCTATCAGCAAGCGGCACATTTCCTGAATGGAGGAGTATGTCCGCGCTGTAAAAATCTTCGTCGGCTTTAGCCACCCATTCGGCGGTTACTTCGTTCATACAGAACTTTTCCCTGTTCGGTGGCATCAACGAGAAACCAATCCCCCAATTTCTTGCGTCTTTCGATATCCGTGCCCGAACGTACGACAATATCCAGTCCGAAATTCAACGACGGAAGCGATTCTCTGATTTCAAGCGACTTCTCGAATTCCCCGCCCTTCGGTGTATCCATCACCACCAGCAAATCCACGTCGCTCCACGCCGTTGGTTTTCCGTGGGCGTGTGACCCAAAAAGGATGATCTCATCCGGGTCGAACTTCTCCGCGATGTGCCGCGCAATCGCCCGGATGGTTTTCATCGGGATTCGTTTGCGCTTTTCCAGTGAGGGAACCCGGAACACAGAGGGCGTGGTCATGTTTGTATTATACGTTATTTTGTTTCCACGCCGAACACGCTGGTGGTAAATGGTGTTGTCCATCCGAGCGATGTCCTCCGAAGGTTATACCGCACTCGGTCATACATTGCGCTTTTTTTTAGAAGGGAGAAGCGCAATGTATGACCGTGGGTATTATATAATCGCAACAAAGGAATATCACATCATGCTCACACCCTTCCACCTTTTCCTCGCCGCGTTTGCGGCGGTCGCCGCGGGCGCGGTCAATGCCCTCGCGGGCGGCGGGACGCTCATCACGTTTCCGATGTTGGTCTTCCTGGGCGTACCGGCTGTCTCGGCAAATGTGACCAATACGGTGGCGCTCTGCCCCGGCTACTTCGGCGGGACACTGGCGCAATGGAACGACCTGCGCGGGCAGAACAGCAGGCTGTGGACCGTCCTTCCAGCGGGCATGATCGGCGGTCTGCTCGGCGGCTGGCTGCTGCTGCAGACGGGCGAAAAACTCTTCCGCGACCTCGTTCCCTACCTCATCCTGCTCGCTTCGGGATTGCTGGCGATTCAGGACCCGGTCCGCGCCTGGTTGACGCGGCGCATGGCGCAGGGGCAGGGATCGAGTCTGGAGAAGGTGACGTGGCTTCCCGTCGGGCTGGCTTCGGTCTATGGCGGGTATTTCGGCGCGGGCTTGAGCGTGATCGTCCTGTCCGCGTTGGGGTTGACGCTGGAGGACAATCTCACGCGTCTCAACGCGCTCAAGCAGGCGGTGGCGTTCGCGGTCAACATCGCCGCGGCGATCTTCTTCCTGTT